>NZ_JFAG01000017.1:0-83452 GCF_006408915.1 Bifidobacterium sp. UTCIF-1 | reverse complement strand
ACCGGGTTGTCCGCTTTACGGCAGTGTCATGAAATCGGTGTTTTTGAGGTAGTTTTTGCCGGCGGTGATGTCGTATTGGATGAGCTTGTAGTCGGCGAGCAGCTGCTTGGTCCCCTCGTCGAAGTCCTCGGTGGACATCGGCTCGCCATCCTGGTCCAGATAGATGCTCTGGCCTTCGGGGATGCGCTCCCAACCCTGGATCTGGTTGACCACCGGTGGCTCCATGGCGGCGATCTTCGCGTGCATCTCAGTCAGGAACGCCAGATACGGCGACACCTTGGCGTCCATATGCTCGGCGGCCTGGGCCACGAAGAAGTTCGGTGAGGAATAGGCGGCGTCATCGGTCTTGACGCCCTGGGTGCCGGACGCCTTGTTCGACCAGATGAAGTAATCGGTCAGATGCAGGGCCAAGGAGTTGCCGTCATCCTGGCTGGCCGAGGAATAGATGCCGGGCAGGTGGTCGCCGTAGAACACCACGGTGACCGGCTTGTCCAGCTTGTCCAATTCGTCCAGGAATTCCTTCGTGGCCTGATCGGTGATCGACGCGCCCTTCTGATAGGTTTCGATCGACTCCTGCTCATCCTTCTCCAATGGCGTGCCGGTGGTGGATTCGACGGTGAAGTCGTTGTCCTTGTACCACTCGTGGTAGGGCATGTGGTTCTGCATCGTGATGATCTGGATGAACTTGTTCGCGGTGCCGTCCTTGATGCCCTCAAGCGCCGAATCGTACGAGGATTTGTCGGAGACATAGGGCGAATCGTCGATCTTGTCCTGGTATTTGATCACATCAGGGCCGGTCAGCGTATAGAAGTGCGAGAATCCGAACTTCTTGTAGTTCGTGGCGCGTGAATACATGCTCGACTCGTAGGGGTGGTAGCCAAGCGAATTCGCGGGCGCGCCCCACATCTGGTTGATGGTGGGCGCCCAATGAGCGCCGGGCACCAGCTGCTGGTACGGGCTGGTGAGAGAGGAGTCGAAGTTGGCCATCGACAGGCCGGTCAACCCCATGTATTCGAGGTTCGCGGTGCCGCCGCCATAGCCCGAGGAGAGCATCAGACCCGAGGTCGTGTTCTCCTTGATCTTGCGGATATTGGGCATGGAGTCCTTGTTGACCTTCAGCCCGGGCACACGGCTCGGGTCGGAGAATGATTCGGACAGCACGTACACCACGGTGGAATCGTTGAGATTGTTGGCGCGGGAGGCGTTGATCCGCTTGGCCTCCTGCTCGTAGCGCGCCGCCACCTCCTTCATGGTCTGCTCGGAATAGTCGCCCGGCTTATCCATGATCTTGGGGTTGACCTGACGGGTGAAGGCCACGAGCGGGCCGTTGCGCTGCGCATCATAGACCGAATCCCACATGGAGGGCTTGTCGCCCATGCCCAAGGAGAGCTTGTTGGCCCAGGAATCCGTGGTGCTCACCTGCATGCAGTACAGGGAGAAGGCAAGCAGTGGCAGCAACAGCAGAATCAACCGGGAGGCGAAGCTCAGCCCCATGTTCCCGGTGCGGATCATACGGCCTTGGCGCCCATCGAAATGACGCAGCACCAGAATAAGCGCCACCAATGCGATGAATGCGCCCAGCGCCACCAAAATGGTCACGTGGGCCCCGGCCGGGATGAAGGTGAGCATGTTGCCGGTGTTGGTGCCGAGGAATCCGAGATCGGCGGGCAGGATAGCCTCATATCGGATCTCCACCTTGAAATGCTCGATCGCGGCCACGAAGATGCCGGCCGCGAGGATCACGATGCTGGCCGTCCAGAACCGGTTGAACAGCATGAGCAGCGCCAGATACAGCAACCCGACCAATATCACGTTCAGCAGGAACACGAAATTGCCGTCGGTCCACATTTTGCTGACGAATCCGAAGCCGACCGTGGGGCTGGAAAGCTGCACACGCGTGGAGCTGGAGGAGACACCCACTTCGAGCGCCGCCACGGCGATGATGTCGAATACGAGGAACAGCACGCCGTACAACCAGCCGGGGAACGGCTTGTGCGGGTGCTTCGGGGTGACTTCGTCCGCCTCGGCCCGGTTCTCCCAGAGCCGCCAACGGAACTTCGATGTGGTGTTACTGGTGTTCTCGCTCATTCGCCTGCAGTTTACCTATTGTTTCTTCAATATTTCCAAAGGGCTATTGTTACCGCACAACCTTGGGGAATCATGATCATGCGACGATTCTTTACGGTTCTCTGACTCCTCAGAATAGTGCAAAGGGTGCCTCGGCATAACCGAAGCACCCGTATACAAGGAGCCTTCCCCAATAGCTCGCGTTCTCACTATCCCTATGCGAACCGCGCTATTCGATCGGCTTATTGATTATGATCACGCACCGTTGTGTCTGTTGCGCATTACCGCCTGTCGCCAAGTCACTTCACTGCGGCGGCGAACTGATCGACCAGGGCATCCATCCAGTCGAGCAGGTTGTCGTATTCGGACGGCATCTGTTCGGTGAGTTCCACGATCGGCACGTTGGCATCCTTGGCCGCACCGGTGATCTGATCGGTGGTGGAGTTGGCCTCCTGGGAGTTGAAGACCAGCATCTTGATGGAGCCGCCCTTCAGCGCGTCCTGGAAGTCCTTGATGTCGGCCGGGGTCGGCTCGCTCTCGTTGGCGGAGGCCTGCGCATAGCCCTTCGGCGTGGCGTCGCTCATCTTGAGGTCGTCGGCCAGATACCACGCCACGGATTCAGTGGCGGCATAGGGCAGGTTCGCCGTCTTGGCGGACGTCTCCTTGATCTTGGACTCGAGCTTGTCCTCCTTGGCGTGCCAGTCCTTGTTGAGCTGAGCGTAGTCGTCCTTGTTGTCCGGGTCGGCCTTCTGATAGGCGGCGGTGATGGCGTCGGCGGTGGCGGAGCGGACCTCGGCGGAGAACCAGACGTGCGGGTTGTCGCCCTCCTTGATGCCGGCGGTTTCGGCGGCGTCAACCAGCGTGGCATTGGTGGACCCGGCCGCCTTGGATGCCCACGGGTCGTAGTCGGCGCCGTTGACCACAGCCACCTTGGCCGAGCCGAACTTGGCTACGTCCGCGGCCGTGGGCTCGTAGTCGTGCGCCTCCACGTTGGTCTTGGTCATGATATTGGTGACTTCGACGTTGTCGCCGCCAAGGTCGGCGGCCACCGAACCCCACTGGTTGATGGAGGCGACGACCTCGATCTTGCCGGAGGATGCGGCGGCGCTGGAATCGGACTTGGTGTTGCTGTCGGCGTTGCTGGAGCCGCAGGCGGCCATCGAGAACAGGGTCGCGGCAGCAGCCGCGACGGCGAATGCACGCTTGGCATTGGACATGATGGACATGGTTTGGGTTTCCTCTCTATTTCAACTGCCAGGCCGGGCGATGCTGATGCTGTTGCATCATCGCCCGGCCACCGAGACGACAGAATAACACATATTGAGAACTATTATCATTTGCATTTGTTTCGGCGTGTTCTCATTCGGCCGCGCGACCCGTCACAATCTTCAACACCCGGCCCTCCGTAACGCAGCAACACAGCAAAACACAGCATGACCAAGCAATGCCGAACGACACAGATCGCGATGCTCTCATCCACCTGACCTATTCACCCAATTCCAATCAGCCCTGCATCAGCGCGCACTCAGACACGTGGCACCGTTGCACCGGACGCCACACCCACCAGCTCCATCAGACTTACGGTATGGGCGTCCTCGCATATCAGCGCATCGCAGTCGGCTATAGCGCGAATGATGTCACGGCACCGGCACTCACCATCCGCATCCAGATGACGCGCCAAACAGCCGGCTCCGACCACCGGCAGCTCCAATACGCACGAAGACTCTCGAATCAGGCGGGAGACCACGGCACCAGTGGAGCGCTCATCATAGACGCCATCCTCCTCACCCAAGCCATAGAGACACAGCCGATCGTCGTCGAAGAACCGCTCCTCGAACTCGTCAAGACCCACCGCATTGGCGACGACACCGACGAACAACGGCATACTCCAGTCATCAAGGCGGAACAAATCCGTCAGATACTGCGCCACCAGAGAGCCCTCCAAACCGACCGGCAACGAGACAAGGAACGCCTCAGGCATGGTAAACGACAGGGATTCCGGCGACGCGGACGCGGAAATCCCCATAGCATCCGACAACCCATTCGACTCAATCCTTGGCGGCACTTCCGATCCCACCCCGACACCTGTTGCAAACGCCGAGCATATTGACTTCAGCACGCGTCCGACGTCATGCTTCACCGTGCAACTCATGCAGCATTCCTCCAAGGCGAACGAGTCGGTCTTCCCGAATGCCAGATCGTCGGCTCGCGGTCGAGTAATCGTACGCACGATGTCCAGCCCGGACTCGACGGCGGCATTCGGACGCACGTCATAGGCGATCGAGCATATGGACGGACAGGAATCAGCCAACGAAAACGCAACGGCATCAAGACTGAGCCGATCCGCCCCTGTGAGCAGCACCACCGGCACGCCAGCGCCGCGTTCCGCGTTTCCCAATGATTGCAATACCGGATGAATCATAACGACCTTTCTTTTTGATAATGGTTATCATTATGGTGTATAGTCTGCAATCATGTCCAAACAATGTCAAATCCTGGGCACGCATGCCTCCACCGGCAATCGCGTCTCCCATTCGCATCGGAAAACCAAACGAACCTTCTCGCCTAATCTGCAAACGAAGCGGTATTGGGCCCCGTCTCTGGGACGCACCATCACACTCACCGTGAGCGCCAAAGGCATGAAGACCATCGACCGCATCGGCATCGAAGCGGCGCTCGCTCGCATCCGCCGCAACCAGAACGTCAACCGATGACTCGCGCCCGATACTCGCTCGGCAGACACTGGCTGCTCGACGCGGGCGACGCTCATCAGCCCTGCGATGCGCACTCGGCAGGAAACCATTAGGCACCCAACAGCCATCCGTCAGATACCTGAGATGCAACCAACAGACAACCAATAGAAAGCAGTCGAAGCATCATGTCAAGCAAATCATCGGAGATCAGACCGGTCATCACCCTTAAATCCACGGCGGGAACCGGCTTCACCTACACGACCCGCAAGAACCGACGCAACACGCCGGACCGACTCGAACTGCTGAAGTTCGACCCGGTGGTGCGCAGGCGCGTCGTCTTCCGGGAATCGCGCTGAACAGGAGGAAATCCCATGGCCAAAACCAGCAAAATCAACCGACAAATGCAGCGCGAACGCATCGTGGCGAAATATGCCGAACGGCGAGCGCAATACAAGCGGGACAGCGTCAACCCGCACCTGCCGCCCGAGGAACGGGCCGAAGCCATGCGCAAACTGCATGCGCTCCCCCGCGACGCCAGCCCGACCCGCCTACGTAACCGGGACTCCATCGACGGGCGGCCGCGAGCCTTCAACCGCAAGTTCGGGCTTTCGCGCATCAATCTGCGCGAAAAGGCGCATAAGGGCGAATTGCCCGGCGTAGTGAAATCAAGCTGGTGACCCACAAACCGTAGATAAGAAGCAACACCATGAAAGTCAAATCCTCCATTCGATCGCTGGCGCGTAAGGACGGCTCCTACGTCGTCCGGCGCCGCGGACATCTGTACGTCATCAATAAGAAGAATCCGCATTGGAAAGCGAGGCAAGGCTGATGGCACTGCCGAAATACCGGACCTCACGGTCGCACACCCGCTCACGCCGAGCCAATTGGAAGGCGAAAGTTCCACAGTTGGCCACGGTCACCACACCGGAAGGCGAAGTCGTCCAGGTTCCCCAGAATCTGGCCGCAGCCGTACGGAAGGGGTATATGAAGCCCTAATGTCCCGCGTGTCCTGCGTCGGAAATGTGTTGACAAGCAGAGCACACCCAGAAACTGAACAATCAGAACAATACGAACAATCAGGTAGAAAGCCCAAACATGACTAACCCAAACGCTAGCCAGCCCACACCCGAAACCAATCCCGATGCTCGCGCAGCCATCGGCGAACGCCGCAAGCCAATCATCGCCGCCATCGCCGCATTCTGCGTCGGCGCGCTGCTCGCCGGCGGCATTGTCGGCGGATTCGCCTACGCAAGACAAGGCCAGACGTCCGGCGGTGAGCCCGGCGGCAGCACCACGGCGACGGCTGCGGATTCCTGCGACACGACATTCACCGTGGTCGCCTCGGTGAATCAGTGGGGTTCGCTTGCCGAGCAACTCGGCGGCTCCTGTGCCGAAGTCACTTCGCTGATCAACTCGACCTCCGCCGATCCGCATGATTACGAGGCCACCGCCTCGGACCTCGCGAAGCTCGCCAAGGCCGACATCGTGGTGCTCAACGGCGCCGGATACGACGGCTGGGCGGAAAAGGCTCAGCTTAACCCGGACAAGCAGACCATCGTGAACGTGGGCGACCTCATGGGCATCACCGCCACCGAGGAGCACTCCCACGAGCATGAGGAAGGCGAGGAAGGCGAGGAGGGTCACCACCATCACCACGGCTCCACGAACCCCCACGTGTGGTTCAGCCCCGAAGGCGTGCTCAAGGCCGCCGAGGCAATCAACGACGCCTACGTGACCAAGGCAGGCGAGAACTCGAAGACCGCCGCCACCGTGCAGCGCCACTTCAACGAGTGGAACGGCGAGTACGCCGACTTCGTCGCCCTCGTGAACAAGGGCCGCGCCGCGGGAGTCGAACGCAACTACGTGGCGACCGAGTCGATCATCAGCTACCTGCTCGATTACATCGGTGCGACCGACAAGACCCCCGAAACCTACACCAACGCGATGAACAGTGAGTCCGAGCCGTCCGCCGCCGACCTCAAGAACGCGATGGACATCGTCGCCAGCGACGACGTGGACATCCTCGTCGTCAACCCGCAGGAGATGGGCGGCTTCGCCAAGAAGCTCAACGAAGCCGCGCTCTCCAGCAACAAGACGATCATCTCCGCCACCGAACAGCTGCCCGAAAACCAGAAGACACTGCTCGGCTGGCTCACCCTGATCGCCAAGCAGGCGCTGGCCACCGACACCACGAACGGCTTCTTCCTCACGCAGGACGTCAAAGACCGCACCCTGTCCGATTACGAGGGCGAATGGCAGTCCGTATACCCGTACCTTCAGGACGGCACACTCGACACGGTGATGGAGGCAAAGGCCAAGAAGGGCGACATGACCGCCGAGGAGTACAAGCAGTACTACGACACCGGATACAAGACCGACGTGGAGAAGATCGTCATCACGGGCAACCAGATGAGCTTCACCCGCGACGGCAAGACCGCTACCGCCACCTACCAGTACGACGGATTCAGAATCCTCGACTACGCCAAGGGCAACCGCGGCGTAAGGTTCCTGTTCACCGCCACCGGCGACGTGCCCGAGGGCGCACCGAAGGTCGTGCAGTTCTCCGACCACGGCATCGCGCCGGGCAAGTCCGCCCACTTCCACATCTTCATGGGTGACTCCTCCCAGGAGGAGACCCTGAAGGAGATGGACAACTGGCCCACCTACTACCCGGCGTCGATGAGCGGCGAGGAGATCGCCACGGAGATTCTGGCGCACTGAGCCATACCCGCGGCGTCGTCCCGAGCCGGCCCCTGAACCACCACTTGCGCCCCGATCGGAAACATGTTTCTCCGCCGATCGGGGCGCATCATCATGTCTCGCCATTCTTCGGGCACGACGGCACCGGCGCACCGGACCGGCGCGACCATGGCGTCAGGTTCGCGGATTTCCCGCACAACCATCCGACTTGCCTTCTAAACGATAACCACTATCATTATCCAATGGGAGAGGAGGGGAATACAGTGACCAATCACGACGGACAACAGCGCGACGAGCGCGCGGAGTCGCCCAACCCCCGCATCACCAGACCGCGCATGCTGATCGAGCAGACACTGTCGGAGTTGTCGCGCTTCGCCACCGCTCAGGAGATCACCGACATCCTGCGCAACCGAGGCACGCGCATCGGCACCACCACCGCATACCGGAATCTGCAGATGATGGCCGGCCAAGGAAAACTCGACATCATTCATCTCGACGGCGAAACCCTGTACCGCGCCTGCACCGACCATCGTCACCACCACCACATCATGTGCCGGAGTTGCGGGAAGACCATAGAAATCGAGATTCCAGGGCTGGAACAGTGGATCGATCAGGCGGCGGCCAAACTGCACTACATCAACGTCGCCCATGAGCTGGAAATCTACGGCCTGTGCCCCCGCTGCGCGCAGAAGGTCATCGACAGTGCCCACGACGGCGACGGGCAGCGAAACCGGTAACCACTTTCACTAACTTCCACACGCACCGCGCGCGTCTTATCCTTTCAATCGAAAACCATGGACACATTGAAAGGAAAACTTATGACCATCAAAACCATCGACCAGCACGCCTACGAAATCGTCACCGAGGAAGGCACCTTCGCCGTCTGCAAGGACACGCTCGCCAAGTTCGACATCTCCGCCCACGAGCACGGCGTTGCCGCATGCGGCTGCTGCGGCTGCTGCCTGACCGGCGACTGCTGCGACGACAACGACTGCATGCACGGAACCGACGAGCAGTGCGAGGGCAAGGCCTGCATTCACACCTGCCACGAGAACCGCGAAGGCCACGAGTGCGCCTTCTGCCACCTCGCCTTCGACACCAACGAGAAGTGCCACGAGGAGATCCTCGCCGATCTCAAGGAGCTGAAGGCCGAACTCGCCGCCTGAAAAACGATTTGTCCGGCCCGTGCGATGAGTGAATTCATCGCGCGGGCCGGGGCCACAGGCCGTGCACCCCTTCCCTTCCAAGCGGGCGTCCCCCGTCATTTAAGAGAGGTACCCCCCTCAGAATGACGAGGGACGCCCGCTATGCATACGCCGCGATTACGCGCGATGCCGCGCACGGATCGACGCCCTGCACGAACCGGCGCTGCATACAAACCCCGAGCCGCCGCCCAAAACGATGAGAAACACCACAATCCCCGCCATCGTCGGCACCGATTCGCGCCGTGTTGCGCTTTCCCCTCCCCCACGTGAATCGGAAGGCACGCGGACACCCGATACGAGAAGCCTATGGGTGTTCACCCCATACGGGGTGCAGGTCATCAGCGTGACGCGGTCCTCTCCGGGAACAATCAGCAGTTGCGTCGAGCTTGTCAAATTGTTTGTGTTTGGGGTTTTGTTTTTGTTTTTTAGAGGTATGGTTCCATGCGTTCGGGATACGCGGCGGCGAGTTGGGCCAGGGCCTGTTTCCAGTTGGTGGTGACCCGCCCCTCGATGAGACGGCATTCGCTTTTATGGCGTTTGCCTTTCCCGGTCTTCTCCCGTTGTCTGGCCCGTTTGTCCTCGATGTCGCAGATCGCGAGCCACAGGAGCTTGACGACGGCCTGGTCGTTGGGGAACTGGCTGCGGTTGCGGCCGGCCTTCCTCAACTGATAGTTCAATGATTCGATGCTGTTGGTGGTGTAGATGACACGGCGCAGCATCGGCGGGAACTGGAGGAACGGTATGAACCGGTCCCAGGCCCGCTCCCACGTGGCAGCCACGGACGGGTACCGGCGTCCGAGCTCGCTTTGCCTGAACTCGTCCAACGCCTTGCGCGCCTGCCCGGAATCGACCGCCTCGTACACCCGCCTCAGATCCCTGCACACGGCCTTGCGGTCATGGTCGGCCACGAACCTGTTGGCCGCGCGGATCAGATGCACCACGCAGGTCTGCACCATCGCCTGCGGCCATGTCGCCTCTATCGCCTCGGGCAGGCCCTTCAACCCGTCGCAGCACACGATCATCACGTCCGTGACGCCCCTGTTGGCGATCTCGGCGCACACGTGCGCCCAGAACGAGGAGCCCTCCGCATCCTGGACCCAGATGCCCAGCACGTGCTTGAGGCCGTCCATATCGACGCCGACCGCGAGATGCGCGGCCTTCGACACGACCCTGCCCCCATCCCTGACCTTCACGCGTATCGCGTCCAGGTACATGACCGGATAGAACTCGTCCAACGGGCGCTCCTGCCATTCGAGCACCGCGTCGGCCACCGCGTCGGTGACCGACGAGATCGTCTCGTGCGACAGTTCGGTGCCCACGGTCTTGGCGAGATGATGCTGGATGTCGCGCACCGTCATGCCGCCCGCGTACAGGCTGACGATCATGTCGTCCAGACCACCGAGCCGTCTGGAGCACTTCGGCACCAGCCTCGGCGTGAACGAGCCGTCGCGGTCCCGCGGCACCTGGATCGTCACGGGCCCGACCCCGGTGGCCAGGGTCTTCGGATACGAGCCGTTCCGCGAATTCCCCGTGCCGCTGGCCGCCTTGCCGTCACGGTCTCCCGCCTCATAGCCCAGATGCGAGGTCATCTCCGCCTCCAGGCCGCGCTCCAGGGCCGCGCGCACCAGTTCCGGGATCAGACCCCCATCGCCGGCCGGCTCCACATCGCCCCTGTCTATACGCTCGAACAGGGAATCCAACGAACCCGACGAAACAAGACCATCCACCAGCTCACGGGCGGAACCCACGGCAACGGCACCATCGCCGCACCCTACTTCATCATGCGAGGTCACCATCATAATATCCTTTCACCCGGCAACCCCATACACAAACAATTAGACACCCTCGTTGCGTCACGTCATCGGGCTCTATCACGCTGATGCGGTCGACGCGGTAGTCCATGCTCCTGCCCAGCACGTCGATCGAGAACCTGTCGCCGACCGCGACCTCGTCAAGATGGGTGAACATCACATCCCGCACCAACCCGCTGTGCGCCGTGATGACCGCATGCGTGGAGGGCCCGCCCACCGGCAGCGACGTGCCGTACAGATGGCCGGCGCCGCGCGCCAACGTCTGCTCGCCGGTGCCATGCCCTATCGGCAGATCCACATGGATGACGCCGATGCGGATCGACCCCATGACCCCTGCGGAGATATCCAGCAATCTGCTGTATCGCGAGCGTTCCCCGTCATCCCTCGTTCCGGCGGAATCCGATGGAACCGTCGACCATTCGCCCAGGACCGGCTGCCCGCGCGTCGCCAGTACGTCGTTGTATCGGCGGGCCGCATCCAGCATGCGCTCACGTTCCCGTGCGCTCCTGTACCGTGCAGCTTGCGCGACCTCCGCGGCGCGACGCTCATGGCCAGCCTGCCGCACCATGCGCGCCCCGAATACGCCGACGATCAGAAGCAGCGCCACCAGCAGATACGCCACACCTCTCAGCAACAGCCGCCGCCCACGCCGCTCCCTCCGGTCAATGACGGCACACACTCCCCCTTCGCAACGCCGTACCGTCGCGACATCCCTCATCGTTCGCATAACTCCTCCCGAACCGGCGACGCCCAACGCGTTCGGTTCCGTGACGCACCCCGAGGCGTCACGGAACCGAACGAGACCCATCAGACGGACAGCCGGCAAGCCGAATGATCGCGTACCGTCATCGACGGCGCGCCGTCTTGAGCAGTCGCGCCTTGACGACGTTGCCGACTCCCAACGCACCCAATCCCACGGCGAGCGCCACGATCGCCGTGATACCCGCACCACCGGTCAGCGGCAACTGGGCGATGGTCTTCACGTTCGCCACGCGATAGTCCGAGGTGCCCGGATCATGGGAGACCAGCCCGAGCACATCGTCCTGGGGATCGGTGTACTCGACCGACTGCAGCTTCTTCTGCCGGGAGGTGGCGCCGGATACGAATGTCGGCTTCACTTCGAAAGAGAAGGAAGGCAGAGCATAGTCCGGGTACCCCTCCGGAGCCTTGGTCTCCAGCACGGTCTGCACGCCGGAGTCCACACCCGTGACGGAGACCGTGCCCTTGGCATCACCGTCGGAGGCGGTCACGAAGCTCTCGTCCCTGCCGGAGACGGCGAACTCCGCACCGCCCAGCAGTTGGGACGGATCGGCCTTGTCGGTTTTGGTCAAGCCGAACCCGTAGGTGTAGGCGTAGATGTAGTTGTCTTCACTGCCGAACGCGCATGCCGCGTTGGCACACGCCTGCGCGGTATGCGTCAGATCGGTGGGCGTGCTGGAGTACGACAGGGACGAGGTGATCGGATTGCCTTCCACGCCCTGCGGCGTGGAGACAGCGGCAGCATCGGTGAGCCGCACCTTCGCATCCACGGTCAGGGAGCCTCCGTCAAGCACCTTGTTCGCCCCCTGTCCGTTGACGTACTTGCCGAAATCGATGGTGGCGATGCCGCCGGGCGTCACGTCGAAGTCCTTGCCGGCCTCGAGCCTCTGCACCGTCGCGCCGTCCACGGATGTGACGGTCGCCACCACTTCGCTGCCGTCGAATTCGATGCCGGAACCGTCCTCGCCGCCATCCTCGCCGAACGCCAGCGCCAGCGAGTAGATGCGCCCACCCAGCGGATACCCGGTGTACGAGGGAATCGTGGTGGAGACCTGTGTGTAGAAGTCATGCCCGATGGCGAAATCCGGCTGGTCGACGATGCGGAATGTGCCCTTCTCGGTCTTCTCCGCCAAGGCGAGGTCCACCGTGGGCACGTTCTGGTTCTTCAGATTCACCTTGCCGAGCGGATGCGCGGGGTCGAACGACGCTCCGGACGCGTCGGTGGAGACGAGAATCGGAATCGAGCCGATGGTCGCTCCGAAATCGATGCCCTGATCGTCTACGAGCAGCCAGATGCCTTCGTCCACCTCGAAGAACCGGTTCTGGTCGTTGTAGACGAGGACCTCGTCGGGCTCGATCTCCGTGTCGCCGGAGACGATGTCTTTGGCGAGGGCGTCGGCGAACGCCCTCAGCTTGGGATTGGAGTCCCATGGCTTCGCATTGTCCTGGGGGTCAGAGAATGCGGTGGCCACATACCGCAGCGGGTCGGAATCCACGACGCCCGCAGATTCATGCAACGCCGTCGAGGCCACGGAGGCGTATTTCTCGTTGGTGGTGACGTCGACACCTTTCAGTACGCCATCCTCCACCCGGGCGTTGGAGTACGTGCCGACGCGGTACGCCTTGAAACGGTGTTCGCCGGAGACACCAGTGGGCGTGCCACTGATTTCGATGGACGTGTCGGTGATGGCCGGATCTCCGGCGGCATCGGTGGAGGCGAATGCCGGAGCCGCCACGCCCGCCAGCGCCGACATGGACAACGCCGCTGCGCATCCCACTGCGGTTATTTTGCTCATGCCCTTCATGGGCACCTTCTTTCTATCTGCCTCAGGCAGCTGTGACAGGGCCGCCACGCCCGTCGACGGCAAGCCGCGGGGCGCGGGGCGGGATGGGTCCCATCCCGTTCGGCCATACAAGGCAGCGATGCTCGCCGCCTCCATCATTATTGATAATGATTCTCATTTTAACAATCTGTGGCGTGTCGCAGCTTGCTGGATGCGACTTGCGAGATTCAACACGCAGGATGTATCTCGCGGGATACACGGTTTGCTGGATATGCCGTTCCCGTACCCAGTGCCCTGCGTCGTAAATTCGTTTATCTCATTCCCAGTTCCCCTTGTCAGGAGAGCCTGCCCGCGAAGAAGGCCTGAGGGGCAGTCAATTCATCAACGAATTTGCGGCGCGAGATACAAGGTGTTTGTTTCATGCCGGGACTTCACTTCCGTGCTGTATTGCTTCAATGCTTGTTCGGCAGGTTGAGCGGTGTTTCCCGCAGTGTGACACCAACCTGCCAGAGCACATCCTCGTTGCAAGGGGTACATCGCGCGCGTTGCGAACACCCATCTGCGCTACGAGGGGTATCCAAACCTCGATATCCTGGGTACGCACGGCGGAATACCGGCCCTCACGGTCTGGAATCCCCGTGAACCCCCGGTCCAGGCACCCCTCGTAAGCCACATAGAAGTCCGCAGCACCCCGTATCAACCCCTCGTCACCGAGATAGCACAGGCAGGTCAGCGCCTGGCGGTGAAAAAGGCCGTGAGAAGCGCGGCGCACTCCCCCTCGCGCACACCGCCATACTCCCATCAGTTCCGTCCGAGTCCCACCGACCCATCCAAGCCAGACAGCGGAAGCCACACGAAGCAACAGCGCACCCCAGCGGCGGATTGTACGAAGCAATGGGCTGTTCTTCGTGCAAACCGCCGCCGACCTCATCCCAGTGACCGCATTATTAGAAATGCGATTGTCTCAACGCGTTGTGGTCCACTGATGGTTAATCCAATAGTTTCCTTTACTTAAGTGCAACTGTAAACAACTACTATTGCAGTGATTTGATCGTCTCGAGGAGCGACTGATAGCTGTTGACTTGTTCGTAGCGAACATCGCCGGCTAACTGGAATTCGTTGAACAGTTTTGATGCACAGGCGATTTTGCCTTTTTCGACTTCACGTAATTCAAGCGAACCCATAGTGCCTTTGGTTTCCGCTACGAAGAACAGGTGCTTGATTCCGTCGTCCTCGCGGAACGCGACCGCCCAGTCGGGGGCGTAGTTGCCGACCGGTGTGGGGATCTGGAATCCGCGCGGGAGCTTCGCGTAAACCGCCACTTCATCCGCAGCATCGAGATCCTTGGCGAAGCGTCGTTCCACGCTTTCTTTGGCTGTGCCGTCGGGGAAGACCCAGTCCTGCACGCATTTGCTGGCGCGGTATCCTTCGGCCTCGATGCGTGAGTTGCCTCCCGCGGTGAAGATGCTTGCATCGTATTCGCCTTCGATTCGGTCGTAACAGATGTGGTCCACGACCATGGCGGCCTTCTGCTCGATGATGAGCTTCGACACCTTGGCGATGAACTGTTCCGGATTGTCGGCGAACATGCTGAACTTGGCCGGAGCGATTCGCTTGAGAATCTCGGCTGCACAACGACGGGTGATGCTCGCCCCGCGGGAGATCTCGCCAAGCAGGTCGTAGGCCACACCGTTCGACGCATCCACGTTCATCTCATTGCCGCTGCTGGTCGACTCCCTCACGAAATGGTCGCCGGCAGCCAGTTCGTTGCGATTCGCCTTCTGTTTCTGCAGGCCGCGTGTAATCGAATACGACAGCTTGGAGACAACTAGCTCATTGTCGATGGCTTTGACGGCGTTGCCAACCAACTCATCATCGTCGAAGCTGACCGTGTACGCATACTTGTGGTTGATGCGCTTCCACAACGCCTGAAACTCCTTGCGGTTCCAATTGTCGTTGAGCGGATTGGCCAGCGCCTTCTTCTTGAGCGCGTTTCCGATAAGCATTGACGTCGTGCCTTCCAGCACGGTTTTCAGTGCGAAATCGATTGCGAGCGCTTTGTCCTGCAATGATTCGGGAAGATCCTTGATGGTCTCCTCGTCCAAACCGTGCTCACGGTATTCGTCGGTCAACTTGTCATCGTAATCAATGAGCCCATGCTTGATGAGCACAAAGTGGACGCGATTCGCCTCCTCTTCGGTGAACGTGACCGGCTCGCCGCCGACAGCCTCGCCTCCGAGCTTTTCGGCAGGCACCGTGATACGGGTGAGGAACGCGTTGTCGACCTTGAGAGGGCGTTCGCGCAGGTTGGCGTTGATGTCCTTCTGCAGGGCCTCGGTGAAGTCCGCATAGCTTTCCGAGGCGATCACCGTCAGCAGGTTGACCTCCTGCACCTGATCGGCGCCAAGTACATTCGCATCCTGGCGCACGCCGTCCTTGTTCACGCACAAACGCAAACCGCGGCCGACTTCCTGGCGTTTGCCGGTTTCAGAATCGGAATGCTTGAGCGTGCAGATCTGGAACACGTTCGGATTGTCCCAGCCTTCGCGCAACGCGGAGTGACTGAAGATGAACCGGGTCGGCTCGTCGAAACTCAGCAGGCGTTCCTTGTTTTTGAGGATCAGATCATAAGCGCTGATATCGTCGCTTTCCTGCTCCTTGCCTTTCGTCTTGGAGTCGATGCTATGCCCGTGCTTGTCGATGCTGAAATAGCCGTTGTGCGCGTCATGCGCCCGAGTATGGCGAAGGAATTCGCGATACTGGCCACGGTCCACATCCAGGTAGGTGTTCAGCCAGTCCTGCACGCACGAGTCGTACTCTTCCTCGAAGATGCGCGCGTATTCGCCGGACTGTTCCTCGCCGTTCTCACCGTATTGGCGGTACTTGGCCACCTCGTCGATGAAGAACAGGCTCAGGCATTTGATGCCGCGCGCGTAAAGCATGGCTTCCTTGTCCAAGTGGCTCTTGATGGTCTCCCGGATCTGGATGCGGCGCAGATCGGCTTCGGCGCCATCGTTGAGGATTTCGCCACGGCGCAGGATCGTGCCGTTGAGAAACCGCACGTATCCCAATCCACCGCTCAGCTGGTCGGGCACGATACCGTCCGGCGCGATGGACCAGCCACCCCGGTACGCCTCAAGCTCGCCGGACGCCGTGTACATGTCGTCGTCCACGTCGAAAAGCCCCATGGCTTTGACCACGTTGCCGGCGGCGGACATCTTCTTATGCTCGATGCGCGCCTGGGGAGCATGGTTCGGCTTGACGATGATGTCCTGCAGATACAGGTATCCGTCGGTGCCTCGCATGTTCTCCAGCTCGATGCCCTTGACCTCGATGCGCTTGACCAGACGCTGGTTGTAGGCGTCCAATGCATCCAGCGAATACACAAGGTCATGATGGACCTTGTGGGTAGCCGAATAGTTCAGCACGAACAGCGGCTTGAACAGGGAGACGCCTTTCTGCGTTGCCACACCTCCCATCTTCTGCGGTTCGTCCATGATGATGATCGGGCGCGTGGCCGCGATCACGTCGATCGGCCGGCGCGATCCGAAGTCGTCTCGTTCGGAAAAGATGATGCGCGAATCCTTGCTGCGGCCTCCTTCCTTCATGGAGGTATTGAACGTCTGCATGTTGATGACCATCACCGATACGTCCGGCGACTGGGCGAACGTATCCAAGTCATTCAGATTCGACGAGTTGTACACGAACCAGTTGATGTGCTTCCCATAGCCGGTGTCGTCGTTCACGCCGGAAGTGTAGAAATAGTCGTCCGTCAATGCCAGTGACTTGTCCACGCCCTCACGAATGGCGATGGACGGCACCACGATGATGAACTTCGACCACCCGTACCGACGGTTAAGCTCAAGGATCGTCTTCGTGTACACGAACGTCTTGCCGGTGCCGGTCTCCATTTCCACATCCAATTCGACCGCGCCGTTGCCTTGGAACAGCCGAGGCGAATCAGCCAGTCCTCCGCGGTGCTGGACCTTGTGGATGTTGGCCAGCAATTGCGCTGGGGACAGCATGAGATCGTTGTTGCGATAGCCAGTGTCGTCCAACTCTTCGGACCGCATGTCATCGAATGCGTTCTGCTTGGATTGGTTTTGCAGAATATCCAATTCGCCTTGCTCCGCTTCAGGCGTGAAGACGGGTTCCGGCTTCCCCCATACGCCGACATCACGGATATAACTCACATGCTCTCGGGAAGGCTGCCCCTCGAATACGTCGCATACGGCATTCGCGGCATCAGTCTGATATTGGTATCTGGAAAACTCGAATTTCATGCTTCACCTCATTTTCAGATGATGCGAATCTGCGTCGAACCCTGCCGGGCGTTCGCCGCCTGTTTGAAGATCTCGGTGAAGTTGGTGACCGTCTGGCTGTTCTTCAGACCTGCCTCAGCAACCACCGCATACGACGGTTTCGGGTCGAGCGCCGCCATGCCACGCAGCACCGATTCGGGAATCTCTGCGTCGAAGCACGCCACCAGTTGGCCGCCGTTCACGCTATACACCGTGTGACCGGCGAACGCAGGATCCTCCAGCACCTCGATCGAGGAATCATACGGCAACTGGAGCGACGGGAAGCATTCGAAGAGCTTGTCCAACGAATCACGATCAGCCTTGGATACGTCGACCAAATCATCCAACTCGCCCTGTGTTGTCTCCAGCGGGGAACGACGAGCATCCGCATAATTCGACGAATCCACGCGCAGCACACGGAAACCGATATCCGGCACCTGCTTCGGCTCCGCACCAAGCTCCAACTGCTGGTTCTCCTGCTCGATCTCGGCCTTGATCTTCTCGCCGGCGCGACGAATGCGCTCCTCACCGATCTCGCAGATCGTGTGATAGCCAGCTTTCGCCGCTTCAGAATTCTCGTCGCACACCTCAGGCAATTGCACCATAATGAACTTACGATTGCCACCGTCTCCAGCGTTTAGCTGCATAACGGCATGCGCGGTGGTCGCGGAACCAGAGAAGAAATCAAGGATGATGTCCTCTTCGGATGTTGCCTGCTCCAAACAATAGAGCAACAATCCGACCGATTTAGGGGTATCGAAAATATTCTTACCGAGAAGGGTTTTTGTTTGTAATGTTCCAGCTTCCGCAGAATACTCCGCTCCTATCCAAACGGACTTTGGCTTAATACGTTTTTGGCCGCTAGAGGATAAATAATCCTTTTGAAAGACATCATATTCATTACGCCCAGATACAAGCTGAACAGTAAGTTCATCCAAACGTTGCTGTGCAGTCTCTTTTCCCCATCGCCATCGACCATCACTTCCATCGGAGAGTTTAGGGAGAATTTCTATACTGTCATCAGAAAAAACTAGACTGAGTTTTTTCTGTATTTCAGAATAATAAAAAGGATAGAACATATTCGGACGATCTTCACGTCGTGAACCTGCTCCTCGTTTTCTAAGACCTTGTAAGCGATATTTTCCTTTATCGTCATTTAACTTGTATTCTTGGATGTACTCGGACGGAATAGGAACTCCTAGAGACTCAAAGGACTTTTTCTTATAAATAAGAAGCCCCTCATGTGCAGTAGCGATATATTTATCATCGCTTCTTCCTTTAAAATTATTGACAACCGCGACATCTGCAATACGATTATCACGACCGAAGATTTCGTCTGCAATTTTCTCAAGATTATCTTCTTCATTGGCATCTATGCTGATGAATATAATCCCATCCACAGTGAGCAAATCCCTTGCCAACAACAACCGTGAGTACATCATGGTGCACCAGTCGGAGTGGAATCGGCCGTTGGACTCAGGGTTGGCGACGAGACGTCCGCCGTCCTCATCGTATTCACCGCTGTCACCGGCGTAGTCATCGGCGTTCTTACGGAAATTGTCACGGTAGATGAAGTCATGCCCAGTGTTATACGGCGGATCGATGTAGATCATCTTGATCTTGCCGGCGTACGTCTCGCGCAGGATTTTCAGCGCGTCGAGGTTGTCGCCTTCGATATACAGGTTCTTGGTGTCATCCCAGTTCTTGCTGCGGTCCTTGACTGGGCGAAGTGTCTTGGCGATCGGCTGTCGCGCCTCTTCCTTGGCTGCGCGTTTGCCCGGCCAAGTGAACTGGTAGCGTTCGCGCATACCTTCGGCCACGTCGCCGAGCTGGTCGCGCAACGCATCGAAATCAACCGCACGCTTGACTTCCCCGGTTTGCGGGTCACGCACTTCCGTCGCCACGTTCGGGAACAGTTCGAGTATCTTCTCGATATTCTCCTGTGTGATATCAGGCGTCACCGGTTCGATGCGAGGCACTTCCATGCTGCTCTCCTTTACTCTGTTCTTTCTAACAATTCATTCAACGGGTCATGATCGTAACCGCCGTTTCCCGCCCATAATCATGAACCACGGTTATTTGACTCCGTGCGGCTTGCTGGTTTGCCTGTCGCTCCGACACTACAGTCAACCGGACAAGCACCCATACGATACGCCGAAGACCGCAGCATCGGCACCCATCATTGGATGCCGTAGCGTTGTAAGCGTCCGGTCGCCACCACGACGCTGCCGACCATTGGGCTTCGCCGATAATTCCCCATAGGTATCCGGACGATCATGGGCATGAGGCAAAGGCGCCGATGATGTCGTAACCTGCGTTGAGTTCATCGCACCAAACCTCCACAATTTGATTACCTATGCCGGTTTCATCAGGCGCAATGCACTTATAGCACACTAGAATTCTAACGCTGTGACTTACAGCGTAGACAAGGTACCGTCTATCTTTTCTCCTCGTTTCCACCACATCTCCTGTCTCTCATTATCCCCGATAGAATCCGCAGCGTTAGCGCACAGTCTCGTTAAGCTTGAGTCCACTGATTCGGTACTGATGAGTACGGGCTTTCCATTACTCCCCATGCTCCATAGGACAGCAGGTGTCGTTTCAGTGTCGTGGCCACGAAATTCGCACCAGTATTTTTCAGCATTTTGCAACGTTTGTGAGACCTTTCCCTGCAACAATTGACAGAAGCAAATATTGTATTCACCAAGATTTCTTGGTTTCAATCCACTGTCGATCGCTTGTCGAATCATTTTTTCCGCTTTACCTGGGTCTACCGGAATGAGACAGAACCCTTTTGCGTTCAGTGCTGCTAAATTGCCTGGATATTGCCTAAGGAAGAAATCAAATAATGTCGATGCTTGCTCGTAGTTATCTTTTTTCAGATATGCGAGAGCCGATTCGTATACTTGTGTATACAGGTGATCTTTTAATATAGACTCATCCGAGGAATAAACAGCTCTACGCGCGATAATTTCGATAAGTTCGGACTGCCTTATAGGAATCCTGGTGACTGCCCGCTCTGGAAAGTCCCCGATTTCGTTATCCACTATATATCGATACTCGCGATGTAAAGATGTGGTCAACCATGCGTTCGGGTCAGGTATCAGATATCGATCGCACAACCACTGGTACTGCTCAGATACTGCCGCATCTTCGGATGGCGTTAAACGCAGTTTGTCCCATTCGTCGTCAGATGGCGACTTAAGTTCAATTATGTCTTTCAAATTGGCGGATGCCATCCATTTTGTCAGCATCATGTAGCGATCTGAGAGCGTTCGGGTCGCATCATGACAGGATCCTTTGAGGAGAATCTGCCGCCACCGATCCATGAGTTGTTCCGGATATAGATCGTTCGGAGCAAGGCCCATTGCTCGAAACAGCAATGGTATTGTCACATGACTCGCGAACCCATATCGAAGCACATCTTCGGCGAGGCCATATTTTTCGAGAATGCGCAAAGCCCCAGTAATGATCTGACTTCTGAGAGGTGCGTCCCCTTGATTCGCATTCAAGGGTCGGCTTAGTGCTTCTCCAAGGGCTTGAAAACATGAGCGAATATCGAAAGAAGGGGTTGCCATTAAACCTCCAGCCCTGTTCGCTACATATGATGATATGCAGGATATTGACAATATAGTATATATTATGATAATATGGGAACTGTAGTTTGTCTAGTATCGGCATGATGTTTATTCGTGCTGACATTTCACATGCCTTGACAAGGAGAGCTATGACAATTTTCCAAGCGTCTGATCTCGCAACCAAAAGAACCGAGGTTCTACAAGCAGCTCGCGACGGAAAAGCTGTTATTCGAGATCCACAGGGGCAAGGTTTGGTGATGCTTCCTGAAAGGAAACTGCAGAACCTTGAAAAATACAGTCAGTGGTCAGTGCAGCTTGAACGACTTCGCCGTATAGTCAACTCCAGTAGGCGTCCTTCTGTTGCAGAACTGGGCGAACTTGCGTGGCTGAGAGTGTTCGACAATGAGGATTTGGAATCTTTCTGCGATGATCTTTCGGACCAGCTCATTGCATGCTCCGCTGATGGTGACTACTCGCAGCTCGATCAGATGATTAAAGAATGGAAAATAACCGCTGGTCAACTTGAAGATCCATTACGTAAACGCATCCTGTTGCGCAATGGAGTTGATCCCGCTGAACTGACCGACGCCGTGCCTCTCGCAGAACAGGACGTCACACAGTGATAGACAGCGCATACAATCCTTACGAGCCTACGAGAAGACCTGGCGGGCATCCGAATCAACGCCCCACTTACAGGATAGTGGTGCATCGCAGGTATTCCGACGCGTGGAATCAGCTTGTATCACGCGTCGGAATACAGCAGGCACAACAGTTTTGGGATCACGTTTCATCCACTCCCGGAGCGCCGGATCCTATCGCGTCCACATGCTTTCTGAGAGGGAAGGCGGGACGTCCAAAACAGCCAGGTTTCTCTCGAACCATCCATTACGAAGTCTCCAGTATGGCCAGAATTAACTACCAGTATTGTGATTCCTACAGAACTTCGCCGGAGATGGAACCCCATCCGACGGTTTTCATTCTCACCATTGATTATTCATCGCACTGAACCTCAAAGTTCAATAAGCATTGCCAATTTTGTTGGACGTCATACGGGAACTTTCTATGGTGCCGGTGAATCTGGCGGATCCCAGCCATTACTTGACTGTGCTTGTGGATCTACGAACCCGTCTCCAGTTCCTTGAGTTGGAGTCGTGTCAATCGCAGCCGGCTCCACAGGTCGTTGCGCTTGGCGATCTGGCGGGTTTTGGCGTGGGCTTTCTCAAGTCGGTCGATCTCGGCAAGAAGCGCTTTCCTCTTGCTGTCAACGGCGATGCGATGGTCAACCTGTTCGGGGTTTGCGTCGTTAAGGATGACCTGCGCGCAGATGGCGTCCCATGTATGGCCAAGGTCACGTTCGTCCAAATGAATCGACTCCTGCGTGAAGTTCACGTTCTCGGCCGTGTAAACGCACCCCTCCATAAGACCTTGGGAGACCTTGGCATTGCGGAACACCGCCAACGTGCATTCACCGGCGAACGTGCAGACGAACAGAATGCGCGTCTTATAACCCGTTCTCTCGCCGTAATAGCGAGCGATATGCTCCATGACCTGCACGGGCGGCGTCTCTGTTTTGGTTTCGATGCCGAGCACGAAAACCGTATTCACGGTTTCACTTGCAGGAATGCCGGTGGAACGTTCATTGATTTGCGCAAGCATCGTGAACGACACCACGTCTTGCGTGAACCTGCGGCGCAATGCCGCCGGCACATCCATGCCACGGTAGAAGCCTTCCTTGGATAGGCGGCCACGTCCTGCCGGCACTGCGGTGATGCTGGGCAGTCCCATGCTGAGGGCGGATATGGGACCGCAGTATTCGATGTCGCTCATTGCTTTGACTCCGATCGAGGGTTCCGCTTGGGCAGGATCACCAGGAAGCAGATGAGTTCGAAGTCGTCGATGCCTTGTACCGTCGGCGCGAGGAAGTCAGCCATGCCCGTGGTCAGGAAGCTATCGGCTGCTGACTGAGAGTCCGCTTTAATAATGCCAGAAACAGCTTCTTGCAGCAGACGCGAGGCACGGCTCATGTCCTTGCCGTTCTTCGTCATCCGGTTGTAGATGCGGCATGCGTGATCGTCCGGCTCATTCTTGCCTTTGCACAGCATACGCATGAGATCAAGGCACGCTTTCGGCTCCAGATGCCCGTGCAGAATCGTACCATCGCTGCCAACATGCACCAGATAATACGGGTGAAGACGGTTGCTGCCGCTCGTGTTGACGCCTTCGTTCACATTCTTCAGCACGAACATGATGCCGGGCTCGTCGCCTTCCACCACCGCATCGATGCCATCCGGCGTGTGCTCGATATCGGGATTCTGCTGGTGGTATGCGACCAAGTCCATGCGGAACTCGTTGAGACCGAGATCAGTGATGCTGATGCCACCTTCCACGTCTTCAAGGTCGGGAATCTCGTTCTGCATCTGTTTGAGCTGGCTCGCCCGGTAGGCGAGATCGCCTTTCTCGTTCTCGTTGATGTAGTCGTCGTCACCGGTGGACGTGAGCACAGTCAGACGCATGCGCGCTTCCACACGGTCCTTGAGCTTCAGATACTTGTCGAGATCCACGTCGGGCCAATAGTTGACCAGTTGGATACGCTCGTTTTTCGAGCCGATACGGTCCACACGGCCGAAACGTTGGACAATGCGCACCGGATTCCAGTGAATGTCGTAGTTGACCATTTCGTCGCAGTCCTGAAGATTCTGGCCTTCGGAAATGCAATCGGTAGCGATCACAATGTCGATGTTCTGATCATCAAGCCCCTTCGTGGTGGTTTCACGCTCCTTAGAAATCGGCGAGAAGCACGCGAGAATGTTACTCATGTCACCGCCGACCTTCTTCAACGTGCAACGGCCCGGTCGAGCACCGGTCACTTCTGCCGTCTCCATGCCAAGCGTCTTCGCGTACGCGCTCACATGCTCGTACAGGTAGTCGGCAGTATCCGCGAACGCAGTGAATACCAGCAGTTTGCGGTTGCCGGGGTTGATCGGATGCTCAACCTTCGCGCGGATTGTATGGTACAGCTGCTGGAGTTTGGCATCATGACCAGCGTCGATACCGCCGATCATCTTCAACAATTCGTTGATAACGGTAATGTCGGCTTGAATATAACGACGCCAGTCCTTCCAGTTCATGTCGGACAGAGCGAACTGTTTCTTACCTTGCGTGGTGAATTCCATCTGTTCGTCGTCGTCCTGATCAAAGTCAAAACCAGCATCGAAACTATCCGCGTCAATATCCTTGAACATACTCGTATCGCGATGCTGACGGCGGTATTCCTCATACCGGTCGAGCACTTCAACCGTGCCCTTCATATAGCCAAGCACACGCTCCAACGTCAGCCGGAACGAGTGCACACTGCTTTCAAACCGTTTCAACAGGTTCGTAGCCATGAGCTTGCGTACGCCGGTCTCACGACCGCTCGTGGTCAGGCTCTCCCCCTCGCCTTCAAAATACTTCGCCCTGCGTGATTCGAGTATGAACTCGGACGGCATGTACAAGGCCAGAAAGAGTTTGTCGAGTTCATCGTAGATTTGATCGTATGTGACAGCACCCGCTTGCGTGGACAGTTTCGGACGCACGCTGATCGGCTTCAATCGTTCCGGGAACCTGCCGATTGCTTTCATGTCGTAATAACGTTGGATATGCTTGCGACTGCGCGCCACCGTCACCTGATCCAACACCTTGAAGAAGTCGAAGTCCAAACGATCCATGAGATTCGCCGTGGTCCGCTCCTTCGGTTCGAGCTTCGACCATGCCGAATACGCTTTCTGCGCGTTCTTGAACACATTGTCGATATCCGTAGACAGGTCCAGCTTGGCGGTCCAATCGTCGTCGTTGCCCTCGTAGGCGAGACGCAGCTGGTTCTCCAGATCACGGAACCGGTTGTTCACCGGCGTCGCAGACAGCATGAGCACCTTGGTGCGCACGCCGGAGTGAATGACCTTGTCCAACAGTTTGACGTATCGGTTTTCCTTGCTGTCCGCCTTCACCGCCGAATCGTTGCCGTTGCGGAAGTTATGCGATTCGTCGATCACGACGAGATCATAGCCGCCCCAATTAATACGCTCGATCGGAATGTTCATGATCGTATCACCCTTGGAACGGCTCAGATCAGTGTGATACAGCACGTCATAGCGGAGACGATCCTCAGCGATCGGATTATTGGTCGCGTTCGACCGGTACGTCACCCAATTGTCCTTCAGCTTCTTCGGGCACAGTACAAGCACGTTGCGATTGCGCGACTCGAAATACTTGATCACGGCCAACGCGGTGAACGTCTTGCCCAGACCGACCGAATCAGCCAGAATGCAACCGTTATACGTTTCCAGCTTGTTGATGATCGACACGGCCGCATCCTTCTGGAAGTCATACAGCATATGCCAGATGCAGCTCTCCCGGAAACCGGTGCCTTCCTTGGGCAGCACGTCCTCGTCCACGTCCTCGAGGAACTCGCTGAAAATACGATACAGGGCCTTGTAATACACCAGTTCCGGAGGATTCTCACGATACATGCGTTCAATACCGTCGATCACCGCTTCGGTCACATCATGCACTTGGCTGCTGTTCCACGCCTGATCGAACATGGTCAACAACCCACTCGTCTGCGTCGCATCCTGCTTCATCACAAACGACGTGTATGCAGGAGACGACGCATGCTTGGTCACGCCGAGCTGCGTGGTCGAAAACTCATTGAACGGCATATATCCGGAAGCGTCTCCACCATCACGTTCCACGGCAAGGAACTGCGGGAAGCCGGTTTCCTCATCGAATGACATGAATCGGGCACCTTTGCGTCGTATCCAATCCACGCATTCCAACGCGACTGCCTTCTGCGTCAACTCGTTGCGCAAACGGATTTCCAGATTCGTGCCGTACAGGCTCTGCTCTCGCCCCAGACGGGGAATATAGAACTCGCGCCGTTCTTTCGGTGTGCGATCCTTCGTGAACGCCTTCGACGTGAACAGGAACCGGAACGAATCCAACGATTCCAACTGGTCACGCAGCTCACGGTACGCATACATCGAAAACAGCGAGGCCGCCACCGACATGCGATCGCCGGAGCGTATTGTGCGTACCAGATCATCCTTCACCAGTGAGGTGCGGTTGTCGATTATGCCATAAGCGTTCATGCGCTGTGATCCTTCATCTTCCTTGTGATCGTCTTCGCGATCACCCTCGTAATCGTCCTCATGGGTTTCACTGCGGTGCTGATCGGCTATGCCCGGCGTTTGCTCAGGCATAGCATTCTGCGATGCCGATGCTTCCGGTTCAGAATCCGTACGTGGAGCAGAAGCCGCCGGAACGGTCTCCCGCTCAATCACAATGAAATGATATTTCGACCATCCTCGTGACATAACGACGCTGGCCCGCAGCGGCGTCCCATCATCCGCAGCGAGCTGATAGAAGCAAGATTCCCCGGGTTTCAGCTCGGAACCGGCATGGTCCAATATCTCACGTTCGACGGATGTCAGATCCCCCTCATAATCAGCCCTGCCATCCGAGTAGGCGCGCACGTTCAGCTCGCCGTCCTTGACCAGCGTCACCGTTCCGGAATTCTGCAGGAAATCAGCCATACGCCGCGCTACGACCGGCCGCGAGGCGCGCATCATCTTGGACCGGGATGGTCTTCCCTGCTCGAACACTCGATTGACTGCAGCCGCATTGACGGACTTGCCACGCATCGCGTCACGCACATACGATTCAGGCAACAAAGAAAACGATGCAAAACGATTGCATGAATCCTCTTCCAGACGCTTGCTCTCAGCGGGACTAGCAATAGTCTCGAACGGTCGTGCCAAATCATCATCCGTTTGCTGCAGATAGTGGCCAAGCTCATGCATCAGAGTGAAATTACGGCGGGCCGTATACTCGCCGTCTGTGAACTGAACCTGTATTCGGCTTCGTTCACCCTCTTCCAAAGCAAGGCTGAACAGGCCAAGCAGACCGGCTTCGATGTTATCGTCCACAGTGACGTAATCATCCACATCGCTGCCGTTCAGCGAAGCGACATACTCAATCAGCACCTCACCTTTCCAACGATCCACGACCTCACCGGGATCGGCTTTGGGCGCTGGAGGAAACTCGGAGTGCCGGGACGAGGCCAGGGCGAGCATGGCTCGCGCCTGGTTCTCCACCTTGCGATGATGCTGCAGGAACTCTGACATTGTTACACCGCCGCGGCCTCTCCTTACCGGCTACCGGATGCTGACAGCACTTCGTTCGCGGCCTTATGCAGCGCACCACGCAAAGCCTGCACACCATGCCCGTTCACCCTAGCTGCAAGCTCGAACTGCGCCTTGTATGCCAAACCCTCACGCGAATCGCCCGGCAAACCACTGGCGGCATACGCATCCGCAGCTGCGCGCCACAACGGCTGTTCAACCTCGATCAGGTAATCGTCATCCACAGCAGGCTTGTCATATGGGGACTGCGGGAATCCGGCTTCGGCCATTTTCCTCTGCTGCTCAGCGGTCAACGCCTTACCGCGGCTGACAGCGATGCGCTGGCCGGGAGACAACTGCAGCACAGTTTTCAACGCGTTCGCGTACGCTTCCAATTCTTCACCGGAATGCCGAGTGACCTTCTGCTCATCATGCAGCTTCGGCAGCTTGGCGCACATGGCATGCCATGCTTCCATGCATCTGCGAATCTCGACAATCGCCTTTGCCGCAGACGTTGTCGCATCCTCCGGAGTTGTCGCGCGTTCAATGCCAAGCGCATCATCCTCGCGGTCATTGACCAGCGCATCGGACGCGGCTTGTCCGAATTCGCCCAACGGCTTGAACAGTATGCGGACCGGCACTTCGGTCGCCAACTGCGGCCATGCGACCATAGTCATGCCCAATGGAGTATTGCGCACCACCAATGCCTCTTCGGTTCGCTCAGCGTCATTGTTGCTCATCGGAATCGCCGTGATAAGACGCGCGTCATCATTCACGCCTCCGACCAGTACATACTGGGCGCCGACCTCGGTTTTCGCCATCCACAGCTGACCGGCAGCCACAGGCTGCTCCAGCCGCTTCGCAATGTATTCCGGATTCTCGAGGCGGAAGATTTCGTCTGGAATCGCAGATGCTGGAAGCGTAAATGAACGCCTCATCGGCGTCTGAACATGTTCTACCATGATTCACCTCCGTGCTCATCAATGGAATAATCGTCGGTATCATCGTCATTCATGCCGACGGATTCATAGGTTATGTTCGTCAGATCCACATCGGTATCGGCATAGGTGTATTTGTCCGATTCGTCTTGAACCATATATGGATGAAGATTGATGATGGCTCGTGTCAGCACGTTGATCGCCACAGAGCCCTCAGCCTTCTGCAGGATACCGCTGAGGCACGCAATCATCTGTTTGCGATCCAGGAATGGCCGTCGACTGCGCTTCCCCTTTCGGTAATCATCATATTGCCGGTCATCGGGCCAATCGATCAGTCTCCTATAGGGCCATGCAAACGAACGAATCTCCTGTTCCGAGAATCTCGTCTGCAACGGGGAGCAGGTCTGTAGATGCCATAGATTGGTTTCCGGCACATTCGCGAAACTCGTGCCATCAACGACGGTTGCAGCTATCTCCATATCGTGTTCGATGACGCGTCTGGTCAAGCCAAATTCCGTCATGTCAAACAAGTCAGCGAACCAATGTTTGATTTCACCGCGAATACCGGACTCGAATTCAGCATCCGTTCCAGAGGAGTGCAGCAGTTTGATGATTTGCGGATTGATGCTCTTCTCCTCATAATCGAGCGAGGTCATGCCCTTGCTCTTTCTTGTATTGGAAAAGATGAATTTCATGGTCCACGTATCGGGATCAGTGGAGCCGAACCTCGCCACGATGGCGGGATTAAGACCCGTCGCATATCCAGACGATTCCAGTTTCGGAGATATAGCGTTGTATATCAGATCATAGAGTCTGGCAAAACAACGGTCCTCCAGCAGCTCTTTACCGTAACTTGTCGGCATAACTCCTCCCCATCGAATGGAAACAAAGCCAGTCTACTACCAGCGCGAAATGCAAGCCGGCCAAGACCATCTACAAGTCCTTGAGAGTTACATTGCCGTTGCGATTCCGGTCGAACGGGTATCCTGGCATGTTGCGTTGCAGTTCCTCCTGAGTGAGCCGTCGACATTCCCAAGGCACATGCCGCCCGGCCCACACCCGTTGCGTGGAGCCACAACCTATTACTGCTGGTAGAACGACTCCTGCTTGCTATCATTGACCAGGATGTTCATGGTCAACGGAACTGATCAGAGGCTTGACCTCCGCAGGGGCCTGTGCCGGAGCAGGGCCCGCAGGAATCGGACCGGCAGACACCGGATTGGCGGACACCGGATTGGCATATGCGAACGGCGTGCCGCACTGACGGCAGAACTTCGCCTCATCCGGATTGGATGTACCACACTGAGTGCATGGTTTCATGAGTGTATTCTCCTTCTCAATCTCCTCTGATGAGCCTCACCATGAGACCCACTGGCCAATGTGTCAGGCCAGTCACTTGATAATCCGCTTCCCGGCATATACCGTGATGCAGCTCCCTTGTAACCGCCCGTCAATCGGTAGTAACCGGACAATCGCCTCACACCCGTTGGAAACACCGGAATATCAGGCGTGTCTTGGTTTTTAACAATAAGCATCGAGGGCATCCCGCGTTGTCGCAGGATGCCCTCGATGCTTATTGTCGGTTTGTCTCACCGCTTCGCGTCGATCACCGTTTCTGGCATTCGGGGCACAGGCCGAAGACCTCCAGCGTGTGCGACTCGACGGTGAATCCATGCTTGCCGGCCACGCTGCGCAGCCACGCCTCGTTCGGCGGGTCGATCTCCACGGTCCTGCCGCAGTTGCGGCACACCAGATGATGGTGATGGCCGTCGTCGCCGCACAGGCGGAACAGCTGCTGGCCGTCGAGACGAATGGTATCCGCTGCGCCCGTGTCCGCCAGCGCGTTGAGCTGACGGTACACGGTGGCGAGGCCGATCCTGGAGCCTTCGTCCTCCAGCTTGCGATGCAAATCCTGGGCGGAGATGAATTCCTCGCAACCGGCGAGCGCTGCGCGGATGGCGTCTTTCTGCTTGGTCTGACGTTCGATATGTTCAACCATACGGAAACGTCACGCCTCCCTGCTGCCTGCCGCCGAGCTGGCCGCAGCTGCAGTACCGGCCGCGTCAGACGCGCCTGCCGACACCGGTTGCACGAACGGACGCTCATACGGTTTCAGGTCGTCCCAGCATCCGGTGGCCTCCAGCTCGGCGACCGTGCGGGCGGTGTCGTCGGTGAGCACGGTGATGTGGCCCATCTTGCGGTTGTGGCGCAGCTGCGCCTTGCCGTAGTCGTGCACGTTCCACTCGGGGTGGGTGGCGATCTGCGCGCGCGTGGGCAGCACATGCTGGCCGAGCACGTTCACCATGACGGCCGGGCTCAGGAGCTTCGGTTGGATGAGCGGCCATCCGGCGATGCCGCGGATATGCGCGTCGAACTGGTCAATGGAGCACGCCTCGATGGTGTAGTGGCCGGAGTTGTGCGGACGAGGCGCGAGCTCGTTGACGATCACGCGGTTGTCGCGGGTGACGAACAGCTCGATGGCGAGCGTGCCGGCGAGCTCGAAGCCCTTCGCGAGCGCCAGGGCCATCTCATGCGCAGTGCGTGCGATCTCGGGCGAGACCTCGGCGGGGGCGATCGTCATGTGCAGGATGTTGTTGCGGTGGTCGTTGCGCACGATCGGGAAGGTGACGTAATCCTTGCCGTTGCCGGAGACGAGGATGGACGCCTCGAACGCGAAGTCGACGAACCCTTCGAGGATGGACGGGGGGAAGCCGCCACCGCGGTCGCCGCGGGCGCGAATCTTCTCCAGATCCATATCGTTTTTGAGCACGTGCTGGCCGTGGCCGTCGTAGCCGCCGGAGCGGGTCTTCAGCACGCACGGGTAGCGCAGCTCGTCGATGGCGGCCTCGAGCTCGTCGAAGTCGTTGACCTCACGCCACGGCGCGGTCTCGATGCCGTGCTGGTTGATGAAGGTCTTCTCGTTGATGCGGTCCTGGGTGACGCGCAGCAGGTCGGTACCCTGCGGGGCTGCGACCAGATGGCGCACCTCGTCGATGGAATCGGCGTCGACGTTCTCGAACTCGTAGGTCAGGACGTCTGATTTCTCCGCCAGATCATGGATGGCGGTCTTGTCGTCGTATTCGCCGACGATCTGGAAGTCGGCGACCTGTGCGGTCGGGCAGTCCGGCGTCGGGTCGAGCACGCCGATGCGGAAGCCCATGTATTTGGCGGACAGGGCCATCATACGGCCGAGCTGGCCGCCGCCGATGATGCCGATCGTGGCACCCGGCTGCAGCATCTGCGTGGCGCCGTGCGTCTCCTCAGACAAGCTGGGCATTGGATTCAGCCACCTTTTCCTTCAGTTCGTTGCGATAATCCTCAAGCTTGTCGGCGAGTTCCGGCTCGAACGCGGAGAGCATCTGCACGGCGAGCAGACCGGCGTTCGTGGCACCGGAGTTGCCGACGGCGGTGGTGGCCACCGGAATGCCGCCCGGCATCTGCACGATGGAGAGCAGCGAATCCCAGCCGGAGAGGGCGTGGGAGCGCACAGGCACACCAATCACCGGCAGCGTGGTCTGCGCGGCGATCATGCCCGGCAGGTGGGCGGCGCCACCGGCACCGGCGATGATGACCTTGAGGCCGTTGGCGCGGGCGTTATGCGCGAAATCAGCCATCAGCTCCGGCGTGCGGTGTGCGGAGATGACCTGCTTGTGGTAGGCGACGCCGAACCGGTCGAGGATATCGCAGGCACGCTTCATGGTCTCCCAGTCGCTGGAGGAGCCCATGACCACCGCGACTTCGGGCTTGGATTCATTTGCCATTATCATTTACTCCCTAGTTATTGAGAATATGCCCCCACTGTACTCCTACGCCTTGCATATCGGCAGAGGCGATGAGTTCTTGGTGTCGCACCACCACTGAAGCGCCAGGCAACGCTCTTCTCAGGCCGTCCCAGCGGTGGAGTCTCCTACAGCTCGATGACGATCTTGCCGAAGACGTCTCCGGCGACCATCTTGGCGAAGGCTTCGGGCGCGGCGCCGAGACCGGAGAACACGGAATCGATGGCGGGATGGATGTCGGCGATCTGCACGAACCGCAAGAGCCGTGCGAAGTCCTCACGCGAACCCATCGTGCTGCCCTGCACCCGGATGTCCTGGAAGAACACGCGCGTCAGTTCGGCACCGGGCTGGTCACCGGTGGTGGCGCCGCAGATGGCGATGGTGCCGCCGGGACGCACGGATTTGACGGAATGGCTCCATGTGGCCGCACCCACGGACTCGATCACCGCGTCCACCTTGCGCGGCAGACGGGCGCCGGTCTCCAATGCGGCATCGGCCCCGAGCTCCAAGGCCTTGGCCCGCTTGGCTTCGTTGCGCGAGGTGACATACACCTCAAGACCCGCCGCATGGGCGAGCTGGATGGCGGCAGTGGAAACGCCGCCGCCTGCGCCTTGGATCAGCACGGAGTCGCCCGGTTTGACGCCGGCGGCATTGAAGAGCAGCGAATAGGCGGTCAGCCAGCTGGTGCCAAGCGCGGCGGCTTCGACAGTGGTGAGATTCGCCGGCTTGGCGAATACGTTGGCGCTGGGAACCGCCACCTTCTCGGCCATGGTTCCCGGATATCGTTCGGACAGGATCGAACGCCGCTCCCCCGGCGCCACACCGTTGCCATCCGAGCCGACCACGGTGTACAGCACCACTTCGCTGCCCGCCTTGAGTCCGTGCTTGCCGGGGATGTCCTCATCCAGCACACCCACGGCATCGGTGCCGAGGATCATCGGCGTCTGCTCGGCGGCGAGTCCCACGCCCTGCAGGGACCAGATATCGTGATGGTTCACGCTCACGGCACAGGTCGTAATCGTGGACCAGTATTGGCGCGGCTGCGGCTCGGATTGCTCTCCGACCGCGAGCGCGGCAAGCGGATCATCATGGTTGACGGTGGATGCGTATACGGCCTTCATCGGCTTGACTCCTTCGAAATAACCTGACAATGACGAGCTGGCATCCATTCTTCCACACCCGAACCAACGCGGCATACGCCTCACTGCATTTACGGAGATGTTGGGGGTATTTGCCCCGCCCGAAACGACTTAGGCAACAGGTGACGCTAGCATGTCGAATTCGGAAGTCTGATGCGAGGGGAGAATTCTGATATGGGCGAGGTGCGGGGCAACGAATCGGACAGTGTCATCACCGACGGCGTGAGCAGCGAGCGTCCAATCGTTCCCCGGTCCGCTACGACTGCAGCCACAGCCACAGCCGCCCAAGGCGCAGCACCCGCGACCACCGACGCACCCCTGCTGCGCGGCATCACCGGCCCGGCCGACGTCAAGGCGCTGCCGGCAGGACAGCTCAAGGAACTGTGCCGTGAGATTCGTGCCACGCTCCTCTCCTATGGGCACCATCACGGCGGGCACATCGGCTCGAATCTTGGCATGGTCGAGGCCACGGTGGCCTTGCACCGCGTGTTCGACTCACCCCGCGACCGCATCGTGTTCGATGTCTCCCATCAAAGCTACGTGCACAAGATGCTCACCGGCCGCGCCGCCGCATACCTCGACCCGGAACGCTTCGGCGACGTGACCGGATTCACCAACCCCGAGGAGAGCGAACATGACCAGTTCGTGCTCGGGCACACCGGCACGTCCATTTCGCTGGCCTGCGGGATCGCGAAGACCCGCGATACCGAGAATGCCGCCGCCGAAAACGCCGCGACAGGCGCATCCAGCACGATCGGCAACGTGGTGGCGGTGATAGGCGACGGCTCGCTGAGCTCCGGCGTGGCGTTCGAGGGACTGAACAACGCCGCCGAACAGGGCGGCAACCTCATCATCGTGTTCAACGACAACGAGATGTCAATCGCCGGCGATTTCGGCGGCATGTACGGACCGCTCGCCCGTCTGCGCGCCTCGGGAGGCACAGCGCAGCCGAACCTGTTCGAGGCGTTCGGATTGGATTACCGCTATGTGGAGGCCGGCAACGATGTGGATGCGCTGGTCGCCGCTTTCGAGGAGGTAAAGGACATCGATCATCCGGTGGTGGTGCATATCCATACGCTGAAAGGCGCGGGATATGCGGGATATGATGGATGTCCCGAGTGCAATGGGCAAGCGAGCGACACCACGCAGCAGGGTATGGATACCGGCGATATGTCACATGGCACGACTCGTCCCGGCGATCTGGCCGAGGGCATTGCTTCCACCGACAACGTGCTGCATACGGAGCCTTGGCATTCCGACCATTGCAATCTGTCCGACCACGAACCGCATGAGGGCCAGTGCGAGGCGTCGCATTGGCAGAAACCCGATTCCGCGCTGGGCAATCCGGACGACCCGCGCAAATACTATGGCAAGATGGCCATGGCCGCGCTCGAACCGCGATTTAACTACGAGCCAGGGCTCGTGGTCATCTCCCCCGCCACTCCGGGCTCCAACGGCATCACGCATGATTTCCGCGAACGCGCGGGCATGCATTACGTGGATACCGGCATCACCGAATCCCATGCGGTGGCGTTCGCTGCCGGCATCGCCCGTGCGGGCGGCACACCGGTGGTGGCCACGACGGCATCCTTCTTCCAGCGCGCCTACGACCAGTTCTTCCAGGAGATGAGCCTGAACCGTTCGCGTGTGACCGTGCTCGACTTCCTGGGCGGACTGTCCGGCTCGGACAACACCCATTCCGGCACCTATGACCTGACGATGTTCGCCAACATCCCCGGTGTCACGATGCTGGTGCCGACTTCCGGCCGCGAGTTCCTTCACGACCTCGCCTGGTCGACGATGCCGGTCGGCAAGCCCGGCGCACCGGAGGGCGCGGTGGTGATTCGCGTACCGGGTGAGGCGATTCTGGCGGCCGACCGTGATTCCTCCCTGCTGCCGCTGACCGGCGGCGCAGCGGCTGGTTCACTCACTGGTTCACTCAATACGGCGGAGGAGACCCCGAACGCCGGCGGCAGCGATGCCGAACGCATCGCCGCAACCGTCCGCGATCTGCAATCGGCCCCGCTGCCGCAGTCCCAGGCAGACATGCTGAGATGGCGAATCACCCACCGGGGTGTGCGAGTGGCGATTGTGGGCCTTGGCAACGCCTATCCGCTGGCGGAGCGCGCTGCGGCAGAACTTGCCACCCGGCACGGCATCGGAGCAACGGTCATCGATCCGCGCCAGTGCACTTCGCTGGATACGGACGTCTTGGAGTCGCTGCGCAGTGGCCATCAACTTGTCGTCACCCTTGAGGACGGTCAGCTGGAAGGCGGCTGGGGCGAGAAAATCACCGCCTACTATGCCAACCATTGGATCCGGCCGGCGTCCGAAGCCCAAGGCACCGGCCTTGCAGCCAGCGCTCCTGCATTCGGCGACACATCTCATGACACACATGCCGCGCCAGCGAATCCCCGCGTATTGAACTTCGGCGCCGCCAAGGAATTCACCGACCGCGTTCCCCTCGCCGAGCTCAACGACCGTTACGGCCTGACCGTGAAGCAGGTCGTCGACTCGATCATTCGCTGTTTTTGATGGCGTCCAGCGCCGGAATCTTCACGGCCTTGTTGGCCGGACCGAATCCGAACAGCAAGCCGATCAACGTGGAGAAGAGGATGGCGAAACCGAACAGCCACCAGGGGATCACCGAGTAGCGGGTCACATCCTCGCCGCCGACCAGCGCCTGCCAGAGCCGCTCCCCGAACGACAGCGAGGCGGCGTCGTCAGACGCTCCGTACATCATCGACGAGAGATAGGTCATGCCGATGAGGTTGATGGCCAGCGAAATCAGTCCGCTGATGATGCAGCCTATGAGTCCTCCGAAGAAGCCAATCGCCCCGGCCTCGGCCAGGAACATGACGCGGATGTCTCGCACATAGCAGCCGAGCGCCTTCATGATGCCGATCTCGCGCGTGCGTTCGGTCACGGACATGACCATCGTATTGGCGATGCCGATGGCCGCAACCAGCAGGGACACGGCACCGATGCCGCCGAGGATGAGCTGGATGGCCCGCGACTGCTCCTCCAGCGACTTGCGCATGTCCTCGTAGGACGAGGTGTCGAAGCCCATCGCCTTGATCTGCGATTCCACCTCGGGCACGGACGACAGATCCGTGACCTTGACGAACGCCTGATCGTATGTGGTTGAGGTCTTCTTGGCCGTGGACGGGTCCACTTTGGCAATCAGCGCCTTCAGGTCCTTCAGGTCCATGACCAATCCGCTGGAGGTGGAGTACCCCTTGCTCTGGTCCGCCTTGGTGATGCCGGAGACGGTGAGGTCCACGGTGACGGTCTCCGACTGGGAGCCCGTGCCGCTCCCGGAACCGCCGCCCATCATCTGCATGCTGTAGGAGCTGCCCTGGTAGTCGGTGCCGGTGACCAGCGTCAGCCGCGTTTTCATCGGATCGAAATACGGGTCCTGGTCCTCAGGCTCCTCGCATTGGCCGGTGGCCTCGTTATACGTGCAGGAATACGAGCCGTCGCCACGGTTGGCGTAACGCATCTCGCCGCCGCGCAGGGTGTCCATGAAGTCGTACGCCAGCCACTCGCCGGCCAGGACCTGACCATCGCGGACCGGCATGGAGCCGTCCTTGATTGTGTAGCCCATCTGGTCGAACTGCGTCATGTCGATGCCCATGATCTGCACGAAGTCGGCCACGTACCGCCCACCCGAACCGGCCTTGAGCGTGGCGTTGTACGGCAGGTTCATCACCGGTGTCACACCGGAGACGTTGCCCAGCGAACGGAAGCTCTCGAGGGCCTTGTCGTCCAGCTTGACCTCGGTGGTGCCCGAGCCGGTGTTCGTCCTGCCTCCGCCGGAGGTGTAGACGGTGACGATGGAGAGATCGCCCATCTGCTTGAGCATCTTCTCGTTCTGTTCGTTGATGCCCTGGCCGAGGGAGATCATGAGCACGATGGAGCAGCAGCCGACGATCACGCCGAGCACGGTCAGGATCGTGCGTGATTTGCGTCTCCATAGGTTCTGGCGGCAGAGCCGCAGGATATCGCCGAATCGCATGGCATGGCCTTTCGCTCAGGCCTTGTGGGCAGGCGAGGAAGGCTGGATGGCGGTCTGTGCCTCGGACCGCGACGCGCCCGCCGCAGGGGCAACAGTCGCAGTGGATTCGGCAGGGCCACCGGCGGCGGCCGTGGAACCGGCAGCCGAAGCACCGGCAGCCGGCGTAATCACCACAGTCGGCGTCGCATCCGAACCAGAGCCACCGATCTTGAAATCTGTCGGGGAGCTCGTCCTGGAGTTTGCCAAGGAGCCCGCCGAACCGGCGTTCCGCTCGGCGGACGTGCCATCCGCGCCCTTGCCTTCCGCCCAGTCGTCCCACTCCTCATCGATATCGCTCTTCGCTTTCTTCTTGCGATGGCGGCGCACCAACAGCACAATCACCACAATCAGCACCACTATGCCCAAGGCACCTGCCACCCACACCCACCAAGGGACGGCAGGACCGGCGGCGGGCTCACTGAAGTCGTCGACCATCGTCTCGTCCACGGGCGGCATGTCCGCCACGGTGAGCTTGACCGGGAATTCCTTGGTCTTGGTCTGTCCGTCCGAGTCCTCATACGTGATCTTAAGCTTGGCGTCGAGCTCGCCCGCCGCCTGCGGGGTGAACGCATAGCCGATCGAGCCGGTGGCGCCGGATGCCACATTGCCCACATACTGGTTCTTCATCGTGGCGTCGAAGCCCTCGCCCTCCATCGTGGCCTCCACGTTGGCGATGTCGCCCTTGCCCTTGTTCACATATTCCATTGTGAGCGTAGCCTCCTGGCCGGCGATCACCTGATCGGGCAGCACCGGCTCGCCGATCTCGAAGCGGTCGGGCTGGCTGATCGGCACTGAGATCTTGATGTCGGACTGGGTCGAGTTGCGCGCCCCGGAGTCCAGATACTCGTATTTGAAGCTCAGCCCGATGGGCTGCGCGCCGCTTTTCGCCGAGGACAGCGCCTGCATCGGCACGGTCTGGGACAGCGAATAGCCGGCCCACAGCGCGTCCACGTAGAAGGTGTTCGTACCGCCGGCGATCGCGAAGCTTTCGCCGCCGTCCACTGTGACCACCATGTTCGTCACGGCCACCTGGCCTTTGTTCTGGAAGGTGAAGTTCAGATCGAACTTGGAGCCGGCTGCCACCGTGTCGGCGCCGGTGGTGAAGTTGGTGACGATGATGTTCGGCACCGGTCCGGCCACAGGGGTCGTGACCTCGCCCGAGCCGCCATCGCCGGACACGCTGGCGCCGTCTTCGGCGAACGCCTGCCGATGGGCTGCCGGCATGGCGACCAGCAACGCCAGTGCGACGAACATCGCCATGATGGCGGCGAACAGGCGGACGACGCCCCGGCGAGCGGCAGAGGGCCCGGTTGCGTCCGGGGTTATTGCGTCCGGGGTTATTGTGGACAGCGCGATCGCGGAACCCGGCTTGCGGGTATCGGCTTCAATGGAATGCATGGTCATCTTGTGGCTCCTTGTTCGCGCCGCTCCTGGGTGTTCGGCTGGGTTGGGGACTGGTATTGGTTCCGGTTGTACTCAAGGCGCTGTGTGCTGTTGTCGCCTCGACGGGATGCTGTGGTTGCAGACAACTGGGATTTGGCCGCATCCGTTGGATGCATTGAATCCGGCCACTGCGCCGCTGCTGGACGATTGGCCGTATCGCTGATGATGCGGCCGTCCAGCAGGGTGACGATGCGGTCGGCGTATGCGGCCATCTGCGGGTCATGGGTCACCAGCACGATGGTCTGGTTGAAGTCGCGGGCGAACGCGCAGATCATCGCCATGACCTCGGCCTTGGTCTTGGAATCGAGGTTGCCGGTGGGTTCGTCGGCGAACACGACCTCGGGCCTGGTCACGAACGCGCGGGCGATGCCGACACGCTGCTGCTGGCCGCCGGACATCTGCCGTGGGTAGTGCCCGATGCGGTGTCCGAGGCCGACGCGCTTGAGGATGCCGCGGGCCGTCCGTTCGCGTTGCGCTTTCGGAACGCCCCGGAACATGAGCGGCATGGCCACGTTTTCAAGCGCGGTCAGATTGGGCAACAGATTGTAGGACTGGAACACGAAGCCGATGTGCTTCTGGCGGAAGGCCGCCAATTCACGCTCGTCGAGTTTGCTGACCGGCACACCGCCGATTCTGACGCCGCCGCGCGTGGGCTTCTCCATGCCGGCAAGCTGGTTGAGCAAGGTGGATTTCCCGGAGCCCGATTCGCCGAAGATACAGCAGATCTGACCCTGCGGGATGGCGAGGTTCACGCGTTCCAACGCCACTACGGTCTCGTCTTCAACCGGGTACTCCTTGCGCAGGTTGCGCACCTCGATGATGGGCCGGGCGACCTTACCGCCGGAACCAGCACTGCGGTCATTGGTTCGGGCATCGTCATTTCCAACGTCATCGGCATCATGCCGAACAACATCCTGGGTCATAGGCACCCTCTTCCCTCGTTCGTCGCCATTGGCGGACGCTGCTGTGCACTGACATCCGCAGAGAAAACCTGCTCTGCGAATGCACGTCCTCGACGTGAGGCCTCCAGACCGTCGCATTCATCCAGCTGTCAGCGCATCCGCAGCCAGTCTATAGCGTTTGCCCATGCCTGTGCATCCCCTAAGGGTGTTCCCGGATAGTGTTCCCGGATCACGCATGCAAAGGCCTCTTCACCCGACCGCACAAAAAAGCCGGTTTCGTCAAACTCACGCAACGAAAACCGGCTCTGTTCACGTGCCCCCGACCCGACTCGAACGGGCAACCGACGGATTAGAAGGCCGTGGCTCTATCCATTGAGCTACAGGGGCATGCAAAGGAATAACGTACTAGACGGCCACGACCCATGATGCATTTGCCTCTCAAAAAACGACGCTGAAGGAAATACCCGTCGCGCTATTGGAGCATGAAATACGCTGCGATTCGCGGAAAGGGACTGTAAGTACGCGTCTCGACGAAGGTCACGCGTACTTACAGCCGGTTTCAGCGGCAATACAGACCGTAAGTACGCGCCATCATCGTTGGGACGCGCACTTACAGCCGCTTATAGAATCGACTACAGTTCTCCCGAGCACCACAGGCAACCGCGAGCAGCAGCGGGGCACGCAGACCATTGCCAATCGTGGCGCGATCCATCACATCGCAAGTCGCCACAGCCGAACGAATCAATCCAGAAGTTCAGCTTTCGAAGACGCGGTCGCGAATCATACGGCCGGATTCGTCCAGCGCGGTGGAGAAGCGGCCGTAATCGGAGAGAATCACGCCCATGTACAGCATGTCCACGAGCGCGGTATCGGCCACGCGCGAGAAGATCGCATTGCCGTAGATGGCATGCGAGTCGCGCCCGGTCACAAGCACTACATCAGCCCAGCTGGCCAAGGGAGCGCCGATGGCGTTGGTGATCGCGATGGTTTTGGCCCCACGCGATTTCGCCAACCTCAGCGCCTTGACCGTATCAGCCGAGCTTCCGGAGTGGGAGAACGCGATGGCAACATCGCCATGAGTCAGGTGTCCGGCGCCGATCTGCTGCAGGTACGCATCGGTATTGAGGCGACTGGTGAGCCCCAGATACTCGAACTTCGTGAACAGATCCATGGCCGGCGTCAGCGAATTCTCCACGCCGAAAATATCAATCAAACCCGCTTCGGCGATGATCTCGACCGCCTTACGGTAGGCTTTGGCATCCAAGGCACCGCGCATCTCGTCGATCAGCGCTTTGGCACCATCGGCGGCCTTGGCAGGAATCTCATCGACATTATCCCAAGGATTCAGGTCGAATCCGGACAATGGATCGAACGTCACCTGATGAGCGGCGGCGGGGTGACGCAGCACATACCGCAGTTCACGGTAGCCGCCGAATCCCAGTTTGCGGGAGAACCGAATCACGGTGGGCTGGCTTACATGCGACGCATCCGCCAATTGTCCGACCGTAAGATCGGCCGCCTCCTCGGTGTGGTCACGAATGTATTGGGCCACGGCCCGCTCGGCCGGACGCAGCGTAGGGTACACGTGGTCGATACGCTCCCGTATTCCCACTGACGATTGCACAGGTACGCTCCCGTTCATTGCCATTGCCATCTTGTACGATTCCGAGCCTACCGGCTCACGCCGCGAAATCGGACATTTGCATTGACCGCAATATGAACTGTGACTGAACTCTTCCGCCGGCCGCCTCCGTTTGCACAAAACTACACGACTACACGAAAACCATGTAATTTCACTTGCTGTTCACAGTCCTTTCTCCGAGCTTTCCCCGATGTAATACAATCGCTACCCCGCATCGACGCACTATGGAAGTACGGCATGAGGTTGGAGCCGTGATAACGGAACACCGATCATGACGTCACATCATGCGGCGTCAAGCAAGTTCGGACCGTCCGAGCGTCAAACCTGACACACACCGTCAGACAGACGAAAAGGCGGCCAAACGAAAGGCAAGTTGAGAAATATGCTCGAACTGAAGAACATCACCAAGTCGTTCGGCGACACCCACGTGCTGAACGGCATCAGCATCACCCTTGGCGACGGCCAGATCATGTCGATCCTCGGCCCCTCCGGCGGCGGCAAGACCACGCTGCTCAACATCATCCTGGGCATCACGGACGCCACCAGCGGCCAGCTGCTCTACAACGGCGAGGACCTGACGAACGTGCCGATGGAGAAGCGCGGCTTCAACATCGTGTTCCAGGACTACGCGCTGTTCCCGAACCTCACCGCATACCAGAACATCACCTACGGCCTGCGCAACAACCCCGGCATCTCCTCCGAGGCGGAGATCAAGGAGCTCATCTCCCTGCTCGGCCTCGAAGAGCACCTGAACAAGCACATCGACGAGCTCTCCGGCGGCCAGAAGCAGCGTGTGGCCTTGGCACGCACGCTGGTGATGAAGCCGAAGCTGCTGCTGCTCGATGAGCCGCTGTCCGCATTGGACGGCGTGATCAAGGAATCCATCAAGGCCAAGATCAAGCAGATCGTGGAGCAGTACAAGCTCACCACCATCATGGTCACGCACGACCCTGAGGAAGCCTGCACGATGAGCGACAAGGTGCTCATCATCAACCACGGCAAGGTGGCCCAGTTCGACACCCCGGAGAACATCATCGAACATCCGGCCAGCGACTTCGTCAAGAAGTTCATCCTCCACCAGCTCGAAGTCAAGCGCAACAACATCTACACCCTGTTCAACGAGGGCGATGCGAACGCTTCCAAGGCCAACGCCCAGCTCGCCGCCGAAGGTCAGGAGGCCTGAGCGATGTCGGTCGAATCCATCCAGGCGGGCAACCAACTGCCCAGCATCCGCCCTGAAATAGTCAATTACGAGCGCCGCCCATCCAAGCCGAAGCAGACGGAACTGTGGACGCTGCTCATCATCGTGGCGGTGTGCTTCGTCGGCTTCCTCGTGGTGCCGATGATCCTCGTGATCATCCGCTCGTTCACCACCGCAGGCGGCGCGGCCACCCTTGAGAACTATGCGACGATCCTCTCCCGGCCCGAGTTCATGCGGTCGATCACCAACTCGCTGACCGTGGCCGCGGTCTCCGCGCTGGTGGCCGTGATCCTCGCGTTCCTGCTGAGCTACACCATCAACTGCACCAACGTGCCGGCCGGCTTCAAGAAGGCCGTGGCCCTGCTCGCGCAGCTGCCGATGTTGCTGCCGACCATCACCTACGGCTTCGCCATCATCTACTCGTTCGGCAAGAATGGTCTGATCACCCAGCTCATCGGCCACCCGCTGTTCGACATCTACGGTTTCAACGGCCTGCTGATCGGCTATGTGATCTACACACTGCCCACCTGCTTCCTGCTGATCAACAACAGCTTCCAGTTCGTGGACAAGAAGTTCATCATCGTCTCCCACATCATGGGCGACAACCCGTTCACCACCTTCCTCAACACCGTACTGAGGCCGCTGATCGGCACGATGGCCGTGGCCTTCATCCAATCGTTCTTCCTGGCGTTCACCGACTACGGCATCCCGACCTCGGTGGGCGGCGAGTACGACGTGCTGGCCATGACGCTGTTCAACCAGATGCTCGGCTCCATCCCGAACTTCAACCGTGGTGCCGTGATCGCCGTGTTCATGCTCATCCCCTCGATCATCTCGATCATCCTGATGACCGTCCTTGAGCGCTTCGCCATCCGCTACAAGCAGATCAGCCAGGTCGACCTGCCCAAGGGCAAGAAGCGCGACTGGATCTGCGGCATCCTCTCGGTGGTGACGCTGGTGTGCGTGCTCTCCGTGTTCCTGGTGATCCTGCTCATCCCGTTCGTTCAGGAATGGCCCGACCACCTCGGCTTCACCTTCAGCCACATCGCCAACCTGTTCACCGATTCCCAGCTGACCCAGGTGTTCACCAACTCGCTGTACGTGGCCGTGATGACCGCCATCTTCGGATGCGTGTTCGTCTACGCCGCAGGCCTGGTGACCTCGCGCTCCAAGCTGCCCGCCTGGGCACGCCGCTCGGTGGACGCGATCTCCGCGATCATCAACACCGTGCCTGGCATGGTGCTCGGCATCGCCTTCCTGTTCATGTTCTCCGGCTCCCCGCTGCAGAACACGTTCTGGATCCTCATCATCGCGAACATCATCCACTACTTCGCCACGCCATACCAGATGATCAAGGACTCGCTGACCAAGATGAACGCAGGCTGGGAGACCACGGCCAAGCTCATGGGCGACAGCTGGTTCAAGACGCTGGTGCGCGTGGTCACGCCGAACGCTTGGCCCACGCTGCTGCAGATCTTCGGATACTACTTCGTCAACGCGATGGTGACGATCTCCGCGGTGGTCTTCCTGACCGGCGCCCGCACGCAGGTGATCACCACCAAGATCTCCGCCCTGCAGCACATCGCCAAGTTCGATGACGTGTTCGTGCTCTCGCTGCTCATCCTCGTGGTGAACCTCGTGGTCAAGGGCCTGATCGCCCTCGCCACCCGTGACCGCTCGAAGGAACGCGCCAAGGAGGCCAAGAAGGCCCGCGCCGCCGTGAAGACCCCGCAGGTGGCCGCTGCGGCCGCCGCGGTCCGTCCGAGCAGCCAGCTGACCGCCGCTGCCGCAGCCTTCCAGCTGCCGAACGACGGCAACCGCAAGACCCGCAACATGTTCACCGGCATCGTCTCCGCAGTGGTCGTGGTGCTGCTGGTGGCCTTCGGTACCTTCTCCACTGGTGCCGCTGCGGCCGGCGGCAAGGTCGTGATCTACACGAACGCCGACGAGGAGGCGGTGACCGCCTTTGAGAACGCGCTTGACAACAACGGCTACAAGGACCAGTACATCATCCAGGAGTTCGGCACCTCCGAGCTCGGCGGCAAGATGCTGGCCGAAGGCAAGGCGCTTGAGGCCGATATGCTGACGATGAGCTCCTACTATGTGGACTCCGCGCAGGAGCGCAACCACATGTTCGCCGATCTGACCGATGTGCACACCAAGCTGCTGGGCAACACGGAGAACTCGAAGGCACCGGCCTACCGCTCCCCGACCACCGCCCAGGAAGGCGCCATCATCATCAACACCGAGGCCCTGAAGGCCGCAGGCGTCGAGGCGCCGAAGAGCTACGCCGATCTGGCCAAGCCCGAATACAAGGGACTGATTTCCGTGCCGGACATGGAAGGCTCCTCCACCGGCTGGCTGATGATCCAGGCCATCGTCGACGCCTACGGCACCGGCGACAAGGGCAAGCAGATCCTGACCGACATCTACCGCAACGCCGGCCCGCATCTTGAGCAGTCCGGCTCCGGCCCGCTCAAGGCCGTGCGCGCCAAGGAAGTGGCGATCGGCTTCGGCCTGCGACACCAAGCGGTCGCGGACAAGAAGAAGGGCCTGCCGATCGACTATGTCGACCCGACCGAAGGCAACTACTCGCTGACCGAGTCGGTGGCCGTGCTCGACAAGGGCGCGAAGACCAACCCGAAGGCGCAGAAGATGGCCGGCATCATCATCGACAAGGGCCGCAAGGAACTCCTGCAGACCTACCCGACCCCGCTCTACGAAGGCGAGAAGGCCCCTGCGAACGCCTCCAAGCGCTCCAAGTCCTTCCCGAAGCCGCTGACCGTGGATCTGCTGCAACAGCATCAGGACTTCTCGTCCGAATGCAAGCGCATCGCACAAGGCGAGGACTAAGCGAATAATCCAGCATAATCCCCGCCCACAGGCGTGTTGCCTGTAGTCGACTACAGGCAACACGCCGTTTTCATTCGACAGACTACGTAGAAGATTACAGAAACTACGCGGATGACTAGACTCACCCGCAGCATCACCAGAAAGGAATCAATCACCATGGCAAACGAATACAAGCTGCTGACCCCCGGCCCGCTGACCACCACCCGCACCGTCAAGGAGGAGATGCTCTTCGACCATTGCACCTGGGACGAGGACTACCAGCAGATCACGCAGAAGATCCGCCGCCAGCTGCTCGAGCTGGCCCACTGCAACGCCGACGACTACACTGTCGTGCTCATGCAGGGTTCCGGCACCTTCGGCGTCGAGAGCGTGCTGACCTCCGTGATCGGCAAGGACGAGAAGGTGCTGCTGTGCACCAACGGCGCCTATGGCGACCGTCAGGTCAAGATCTGCGAGCACGCCGGCATCGCCTACACGCAGTACGCCGAGCCGTACGACCGCATCCCGGACGCAGCCCGCGTGGAGGAATACCTCGCCGCCGACCCGTCCATCACCCACGTCTCGATGATCCACTCCGAGACCACCTCCGGCCTGCTCAACGACATCCAGGCGGTTGCGGCCGTGGCCAAGAAGCACGGCTGCACCTTCATGGTGGACGCCATGAGCTCCTTCGGCGGCGTGGACATCCCGGTGGCGGACTGGGGCATCGACTTCCTCGTCTCCTCCGCCAACAAGTGCATCCAGGGCGTGCCCGGCTTCAGCTTCATCATCTGCAACAAGGCCAAGCTCGAAGCCTCCAAGGGCAAGGCCCGCTCCCTCTCCCTCGACCTGTGGGACCAGTGGAACACCCTCGAGAAGGCCAACGGCAAGTGGCGCTATACCTCCCCCACCCACGTGGTGCTCGCCTTCTCCAAGGCGCTTGACGAGATGTTCGCCGAAGGCGGCATCCCGGCACGCTCCGCCCGCTATGCCCTGAATAACCACCTGCTCATCGCCCGCATGAAGGCGCTCGGCTTCCGCGTGTTCCTCGCCGACCACCAGGGCCCGATCATCACCACGTTCCTCTACCCGGAGGGCACGCAGTTCGACTTCCACGACATGTACGAGTTCATCAAGGAGCGCGGCTACGCCATCTACCCGGGCAAGCTGACCGATGAGGAGACCTTCCGTCTCGGCAACATCGGCGAGATCTACACCGACGATATCGAGAAGGTGACCGAGCTGCTGGCCCTGTACATGGGCGAGCGCGGCCTGTTGGCTGCCGCGACCGGACTGGATTCCGTACCGGCCGCCATCGCCGCGATGGACGCCGCGGGAGCCCCGATCAAGGCCGCCGCCCCCGCCAACGTGAAGCTCACCGCCTGACACAACCCGTACCACCAAGATCCCTCAATCGCATTCGTTCTACTAAGAGAAAGCAATGTTATGACTCGTTTTGAAGCCGTCATTTTCGACTGGGCCGGCACCACCGTGGACTACGGCTGTTTCGCCCCGGTGCGCGCATTCCAGGAAGCGTTCAAGGAGTTCGGCATCGAGCCGACCATGGACGAGACCCGCAAGCCGATGGGCATGCTCAAGCATGACCACATCAACACGATGCTGCACATGAACCGCATCGCCCGCGCATGGGAGGACGCCCACGGCTCCGCCCCCACCGACGCTGACGTGGACGCCGTCTACAGCCACTTCGAGCCGAAGCTGCTCTCCATCCTCGACGGCTTCGCCGACCCGAAGCCGGGCGTGATCGACGCCGTGGCCGCCTTGCGCGCGATGGGTCTCAAGATCGGCTCCACCACCGGCTACACCGACAAAATGATGGAAATCGTGGTGCCGAAGGCAGCCGAGAACGGCTATGCACCGGACTTCTGGATCAGCCCGGACGGCACGAACGGCTTCGGCCGCCCCTACCCGTACATGGTGTTCAGGAACCTTGAGAAGCTCGGCGTCACCGACGTGCGCAAGGCCGTCAAGGTGGGCGACACCCTCTCCGACATCCGCGAAGGCAAGAACGCCGGCGTGTTCACGGTGGGCGTCACCGAAGGCAGCTCCCAGATGGCGCTGTCCGAGGATGAGTTCAACGCCCTGTCCGAAGCCGACAAGGCCGCCGCCCGCTCGGCCGCCCGTGACGCGTTCGTCAACGCCGGTGCCGACGCGGTCATCGACACGATGGCCGAGCTGCCGACCCTGCTCGCCCAGATCGCGTGAATCCGGCGGATTCGCTGGCCCAATCAGACCAACCAGCACTGACCAGCCGGGACAATCGGATTGGCCCAATCCGGCGAATCATGGGCTGAAGTGGGACGAAACATAAGTTTCTGATGGCATAGCATTATGTTTCGTCCCACTTTGACACCCCAAAACGGGACGAAACATAATGTGACCTCGTCAATAACTTATGTTTCGTCCCGTTTTTTCGTTGCCACGAGGCAGCATACGTTTTGAACAGATGATGCATAGAGTCTCATAGTGTCTCATGGCATACCGCCGTACGCCTCGGCACCGCCGTACGCCTCGTCACCGCAGCGCTTCGCGGATGATTCCACAGATGGCCCTGATGCCACGCTCGATGTCCACAGCATCGGGGCGCACGAAATTGAGACGCAGGTGGGAATCATCCATCTCGTCGACGTCGAAAACCCCTCCCGGCATGAAGGTGACACCTTGCGCCCGGCACGCTGCGAGCACATCCAGCGATCGCACCCCCTCCGGCAGCGATACCCAGATGTAATAGCCGCCTTCCGGAACAATCCAGTCCATCCCATCGGACGCATACCGCCGCAATACAGCGACCGCCGTATCCCGGCGTCGTCGATACGAGACGACCAGCGCGCGGACGTGCTCGGCGATGCGACCCTCTTTGAGCAGTTCCAGACAGATGCGTTGCGAGGATGTACTCGTATGCTGGTCCACCATCCGCCGCAACGCCGCAAGTCGGCCGATCACGTGCGGGTCGGCCACAATCCACCCGGTTCTGAGCCCCGAGGTCACGGTCTTCGAGAACGTGGACAGATACATCACGTATCCCTCGTTCTCCATGCCGGCCAACGGTACCGGTCTGCGCCGCGACAGCGCCGCGTCCTCCGCGGGCTCATGCATGTCCTCCTGCACATGACTCGGTACAGGCCCGAATGCGAATCCCGATGCGTCGTCCGCCTCGGTTTCCTCCGCCGGCCCGTACCACAGTTCGCCATAGGCGTCATCCTCGACGATGAGGCATTGATACCGGCGAGCCACCTCAATGAGCTCACGACGGCGGTTGAGCGGCATGACGGTGCCGGTGGGATTCTGGAATGTAGGTACGGTATAGATGAGCTTCGGCCGGAACCGCGCGCAATACCCCTCAAGCAGATCGGTACGCATGCCATGCCCGTCCATAGGCACGCCAATGATGCGCGCATCCGCCGAACGGAATGACTGCAGGGCCGGGAAGAACGTGGACTGTTCGACCAGCACGCAGTCCCCGGGATTGACGAATGCACGTACGATCAGATCGATGCCCTGTTCGGAGCCGGAAAGCACCATCACATTGCGCGCCCGGCAATGCACGCCTCGGGAGCGCATATGGTCGGCGAGCAGTTCGCGCAATTCCGGGAAACCCTCGATGGGCGACTCCGGCTGGCCGTCGAATTCATGTGAGGCGAAGGCTTCCAGACTCACCCTGCGCAATAGATCGTCGGGAATATCGGCCGGATTCGGCGAACCGGTGGCGAAGTCTATCACCGTGTTGCTCGACTGCTGGGCGCGTTCGGCGGAGGCGATGTCGTGATAGGTGAACCGATTGGAGTAATCACTGAACAGCACCGACCACGGTGGGCGGATGACCGTAGGCTCAGCGGATTCGGGCGACGCGCCCCGCATTGTGACATCAGCCTGTCCCTGTACCGAAATGGCGATTGACCCTCGTGACGGCGCGAAGGCCGCGAGGGAGGAGGACGAAGAGGACGATGATGCCGGTATGGATGAGATTGTCGTAAGGTTTGCCCGCACCTGCGCCTGCCGAGAGGATGCGGATTCTCCGGCCACCGCCGGCCCCGATGGATCATTGGGCAGCACGAACGTGCCTTTGCCGACCTTGGATGCGATGAGCCCCTCATCCTTGAGCTGCTGATACGCCTGTAAGACAGTAGTGCGGTTGACTTCGAGCCGCACCGCGAGTTCGCGCTCAGGCGGGAGACGGTAGCCTTCGGCGAGCGCCCCGGAGACGATCTGCTCACGCAGTTCACCTGCCAGCTGCCGATACAACGGCACATTGCTGCGTCGATTGAGCTCAAGCCGCATGGCCCGCCACCTTCCTGCATGAGATACACGCCGCACGTGCCTATACACGCATATCGTTCATGCGCACCGGCGAATAATTATACATTTTGCGGGGTTGCAGCCCGCCGCGCATCCATACGTACGCCCACCGTGTAGGGATTTCCCCACCGTGTAGGGAGCCGTTTTTCAGGAATGGCGGTTTTCCGCCGTTTTTCATCCCTACACCGTGGGAGTTTCCCTGCACGGTGGGAGTTTCCCTACATCATGGAGCAGTCCCTACACCGTGGAGCCGTTATGGGGACTCATAACTCATGGGCAGTCGTAGATCGCAAGGCGCGATGGACCGCATGAAGGTCTCAAGCGCCCATTACAGCGACAGGACGCCCATTACAGCGACAGGAACAGCTCGTGCAACCGTGTGTCATCCGTGAGTTCGGGATGGAACGCGGTGGCGAGGATGTTGCCCTGCCGCAGCGCGACCGGATGCCCGTCGATCTCCGTCTCCACCGTGGCCTCCGGCCCCGCCGACACTACGTACGGCCCGCGGATGAACACCAGCGGGAAGTCCGTGATAAAGTCCGGCGCATCCGGCTTACCGAAATCCGCGGTGGCGGCGAAGCTGCCCAACTGGCGACCATAGGCGTTGCGGCGCACCACGGCGTCGAGCGCGCCGAAGTATACGTTCGGGTCGTTGTCGAGCTTGCGCGCCAATAGGATCATGCCGGCGCAGGTGCCGAACACCGGCTTGCCGGCCTTGATGTGCGCGTCGATCTTCTCGAACAGCCCGGTGGAGCGCAACAGCTTGCCCTGCGTGGTGGATTCACCGCCCGGCAGAATCACTCGGTCGATGGATTCATCGAAATCCTCGGCGGCGCGCAGCAGCTTCCACGGGGCCCCAAGCTTGTCCAGCACGGCCGCATGCTCGGCGAAGGCGCCCTGCACGGCGAGGATGCCGGTCACGCCGTGCTTGGCGGATTCGGCACCGTCCGATTCCTCTTTGGAAATGTATTCAACAGCTACAACCATGGTTACCTCTTTTGCGATGTCTCGTCTCCCCTCAGTCAGCAGAGCTGACAGCTCCTCTCGGCGAGGGGGCCGGAAATGGGATTGTTCGCATGTTCTGCCGCATCGGCTTCAGCGGCCTCACCGACCAAGGGAGACCGGCCTGAGCGAAGAGGCGCGCCGACCGGATAATCGGCGGCCTCACCGACCAAGTTCCGCCAGGGGAAGCACAAGAATCGTTACTCGCCGCGTGCGGCCATGATGGTCTGGATCTCGTCCTCGTTAATGCCGACCATCGCCTCGCCGAGGTTCTCGGACAGCTTGGCGAGCAGATCGGCGTCCTGCCAATTGGCTGTGGCCTTGACAATGGCGGCAGCGCGCTTGGCCGGATCGCCGGACTTGAAGATGCCGGAGCCCACGAACACGCCTTCGGCGCCAAGTTCCATCATGAGTGCCGCATCGGCCGGGGTGGCCACGCCGCCGGCGGCGAAGTTCACGACCGGCAGACGGCCGTTGTCGTGCACGTACTTGGCGAGGTCGTACGGCACCGCCAACTGCTTGGCGGCCTCATAGACCTCGTCATCGCGCAGGGAGACGAGCTCGTGGATCTGCTTGTTCATCGTGCGCATGTGGCGCACGGCCTGGATCACGTCGCCAGTGCCGGGCTCGCCCTTGGTGCGGATCATGGCCGCACCCTCCGCAATGCGGCGCAGCGCCTCGCCAAGGTTCTTCGCACCGCACACGAACGGCACATCGAACTGGTTCTTGTCGATGTGGTACACGTCGTCCGCCGGGGACAGCACTTCGGATTCGTCGATGTAGTCGATGTCGATGGCCTGCAGGATGCGGGCCTCGGCGATATGGCCGATGCGCACCTTGGCCATGACCGGAATCGAGACAGCTTCCTGAATACCCTTGATCATGGCAGGGTCGCTCATGCGGGAGACGCCGCCGGCCGCACGGATGTCCGCCGGGATACGCTCCAAAGCCATGACCGCGCAGGCGCCGGCGTTCTGGGCGATCTTGGCCTGTTCGGGCGTGGTGACGTCCATGATCACGCCGCCCTTGAGCATCTGGGCGAGGTTTCGATTGAGTTCTGCACGGTTCTGTGCCATTGGTATCCCCTTATGTGCGGTATCGAATGATGTCGTCCCGCCCATTATCAGGTACCTCAGCACATCGCCAGCCAAACCAGTCCAATTTGGATGGGGCCAATTGGCAAGTTCTTGACCCGTCCAATTCGTGACGCAGGCCCGCGCAGAGTCAGTCAGTTGGCGTCAGTCAGTTGGCGTATTGGCCGACCTCGGAAGCCAAGGTCCAACCATCCGACGAGGCGTAATGGTCCGTCACTTCGGATGGCCTCTTGAGCTGGTACTTGTCCGACGTGGTCGTTCCATCGTCATCCCATGTGGGGTCGATCAGCAGCCACTGCCCGTCGACCTTCACATAGTTCCACGCATGCCCGGCCTTCGTCCCCGCCACATTGCCGGACACTACACGAGAGTCCAATCCGGCTTCCTTGGCGAGAATCTGATAGCTGTATGCGTAGGACAGGCATACGCCCTTGCCGCTCACCATGCCATAGGAGCTCCACGCATCCGGGAAGTTGTTGAGGGCGTCGTTGCTCTCGTACGCATTGGCGATACCATCCTTGCCCAAGGCGTTGGACGCATCGTAGTCGTATTCCATCTTGCCGGTCAGGAACCGGTCGATGGCGACGGCCTTGTCCCGATCGGAGCCTTGGAATTGGCCCACCGCGGCTTTGGCAGTGTCTTCCACCGCCTTCTGGCGTTGCTGGTAGCCGTCGGGATACTTGACCCACATCACTGTCTTGTCGCCGTTTTTGCGCACGGTGTAGTTCACACCGTTGGACACGATGCTGATATACGGGTTCTGGTACATGACCTCGGTCATCACATCCGAGGTGCTGGTCTGATAAGCGTCGCTGGCGTACTTGCTGATGTCGATCACCTCATGCCCGTTCAGCAGATTGTTGGCCAGATACTTGCCGAAGTCGGTGGATGCGTAGTTGAAGAGCGGCGACTCCTTGGTATCGGAATCAATCTTCTTGTTGTCATACCCCGACCAATCCACCTTGCCCACCGAATAGATGCGGTCAAGCATGCCGCCCGCCTTGGGCAGGGCATCCGTGGCTGCCTTGGTGACCTGAGCGAACACCGGGTTGAGATCGCCTTCATAGTAGAGGCGACCGGTGTCCTTCAACTTGGTGCCAGGTGCGCTGTAGATGAAAGTCCACCCGTTCTTGCCATCGCTTTTCAGATCGCTGAATGTGCTCGGCACCGTCACCGTGGCGCCATTAGCCATCTCCACGAAGGTGTAGATATACGTTTGCATATCCTCTTCGACGGTGTTCTCCTCGCCGAATACACCCCTCATGTTCTGGCCCCACTGGTCAATCTTGGCCTGCTCCGCCTGACCGATGGGGATGGACGGCACCAGGTCGTTGGCGTCGATCGCATGCCAGAGGCCCTCATTGCCGGCCTCATCCACTGCGGTGACCACGAAGTACAGTCTTCCTGCGGAATCGGCATCCCACGATCCGCCGGCATCCTGCAGGATCTGGGCGCAGTTCTCGGACATCGACCGCTGGCAGTGGTCGATGGAGTCCTGATGCTCCACGGCGAGGGAGCGGAACGCGATGTTCTGTTGCTGCACACTGGTGCCAAGCGTCTCGTCCGAGTATGACTTCGGTTTGTCATAATCCGCGGAGAGCAGCTGGGTCTTGTCGGTGGATCCAAGCTTGTCGATGGCATGGGACTCCGGCATGTAGTTTTCGTCGCCCTCTTTGCCGATCTGCTTGTGGGTCGTGTAGATATACACGTTATAGGTTTTCGCTCCGTCCACCTTGTCCCAGGAGATGTCGACGCCGCCGTCCTTGTTCACCACCGGAGTGACGTTGTTGACCTGCGGCAGACGGGTGATGCCGGTATGCTCCTTGACACGGAAGAACTGCACGATGGGTTTCGCCAGCTTCTTACCATCCGGGGCCACGTACTGCACGTAATAGTATCCGTTGGAGGGCAGGAAGCCGTACTCCTTGCCGATGGAGTCCCCGTGCTGCATGTTCTCCGGTAGATTCATGGCACCGCTCAGTATGAGGGTGCCGGCACCTTCCTTCTCGTCGAACGGGCTGGATGCGATGGTCGACGTGGGAACGGGAACCGCGAATGAGGAATCCTGATAGACGCGCGCACAATCGTCAAGCTGCAGGTCCACGCCGTCAAGCTGGGACTGCCCCATCTTGACGGTGTCGCGGATCTTGACCGGATCCTTCATGATTGTCTTGAATTCGTAATATGTATCGACGGCGATGGGGTCCTTGAATTCATACTTGCCGTTCGGCATGCCCGCATAGGCCTGTTCCTTGGTGGGCATAGTGGAATCAGCCATGATGCCGTCGATGGCGCCATCGGCCTTGAGCATGTAGTATCCCGCCACCGAGGCGATGCCGAATACCAAGGCGAGCGCAACGACGATCGCGATGAGGATGACCCACCACTTCGGCTTGCGCCTCTTGCCTTTGACCTTGGCGTTCTTCGCCGCCTTGCCCCGATGCGCACCGCCGCGAGTGCTCTCCTGTGGAGCAGTTGGGTACTGCGGCTGGCCTGAATACGATTGCGGGCCAGGCTGCTGCGGCTGCGGAGCGGACTGCTTCGGTTGCGGGCCAGGCTGCTGCGGCTGCGGAGCAGTGTACTGGTTCTGTGCCGCCGCCCATCCCTGCTGCTGAGGCGCAGCCTGGTACTGCGGCACCTGGTACTGCGGTGCCGGATACTGCGGCTGGCGCTGGGGAGCCTGATACTGATATGACTGGTTCGCGGAGGTTTGAGGCGATGGCTGCGTACTCGGCTGGGGCCGACCTTGCCGGTACGGAGGCTGATACTGAGGATATTGCCCTTGCCCATACGGTTGCTGTCCAAGCTGAGCACCATTCGATTGCGGGTACTGAGATTGTGGATATTGAGGCTGCGGGTAGGCGCCATGCGATTGGTCGAACTGGCGTCCCTGGCCCGACTGCGGCCATTGCGGCACGGCATTGCCACCCTGCTGGCCGCTCCCCTTGAACTGCTCAGTACTGTTGAACTGCTCATCGCCGTTCAGCTGATTGCCACCATTCATTTGCGGTTCCACTTCGATCCGCCTCCCCCTACATCCTGAATGTCGCTTCAGGAAACACCTTTGTCAGTGTCGTGTTCAGTGTGATATCCCTTACACTATGCACGAGCTTAACACTCACTGTCCGGCGACAAAAGACTCTGGCCGACGAAAAGAAGTCTCCCGGCCGGAACCCTAGCCGATGGTATTGCCGTAGACCTGCGCCTGAAGGTCCTTTCGGGCGGTCTCCATGCGGGTGATCTGACCGAGCAGCGCGATCTTCTCCTCGCCGTCAGGCAGTTGGGCCATGCGACGTCTGGCCAGACCTATCTGGCGCATGAAGCCCATATCCAGTAATCTGGTCAGTAATTCCGAGGCATAGCGCTGTTCCTCCTTGGTGGGCGGGCGCAATTGCACCTCTGCTGCGGGGATCCCCTGAGTGGCCGGTTGCGGCGGCTGCGCACCCTTGCCGGTGTCGTCTCCCGGCAAGGGCAGCGGCATGACCGCCAGCTCGTTGATGACCTGATCGAGCATCGGACCTCCGGCCTTGGTGAGGTTGTGCATCCACAAGCCCTGAGGCGTATCCGTATTCGGCAATCCTCCCGCCGCCGAAATCGCCTGAAACAGTGTGCGGAACACTGGACTCATGAAATGGTCGATGGTGAGCTGCCCGAACATCGTGCGATCGATGGCGCGTGGCACTTGAATCAGCGTGGCCATGAACTGCTGTTCAGCGATGAATACGGCATCATCGATCTTGAAATATGCCTGCTCCTTGGCGTCCCTCCGCTCCAGCGCCTTGCGCGCAGCCGGATTCGCATACGGATTGGCTCCGGCTTCCAATCGAGGCTCCTCGCTCTGGAAACGCCGCTTCGGCGCGTAGGCGTCGTCATCGCGCACCTGCATACGGCGACGGGCGTCCATCACCTCACGCCGCATCACCTCAAGCTCCACGCCAATCCGTCCGGCGGCCTTGCGCGCATAGGCATCCCAAAGGGACCGGTCGCGAATCTGTGCCACCAATGGGGCGACCGCCTTCATCGCCCCCACCTGACCGGGCGTATAGGTCAGGTCAAAACGGGCGATGGCCGTATCGATGACGAAGTCATACAACGGTTTGGCATTGGCGATCAACGACCGCACCGCCTCGTTGCCGCGCTGGATTCGCAGGTCGCATGGGTCGAGGTTATCATCAGCCACAGCTACGAACGTCTGCGAGAGGAACGCGGAATCCAGACCGAACGCATGCAGTGCGGCCTTCTGACCGGCGGCATCGCCGTCGAAGGTGAACACGATGCGCGAGCTCAACGGCTGATCCTTGACCTTCAACGGCCCGACCAGCTGAACGGCTCCCAGAGAATCGTCGGCGATAAGCCGGCGGACGATTTTGGCATGCTCGGCACCGAACGCGGTACCGCAGGTGGCCACGGCCGTATCGATGCCGGCCAAGTGCATAGCCATCACATCCGTATATCCCTCGACGATAACCACCTGACGCTTTTTGACAATCGACGATTTCGCCAGGTCAATGCCATACAGCACCTGCGTTTTACGGTAAAGCTGGGTATCCGGGGTATTGATGTATTTGGCGGCAATCTGATCGTCCTCATACAGTTTGCGTGCGCCGAAACCGAGTGTGCGGCCGGTCGAATCGCGGATGGGCCAAGTCACACGGCCACGGAAGTAGTCGTAGATGCCCCGCTGGCCCTGCCTCGCCAGACCGGCATCAAGGATCTCCTTCTGAGTGAAGCCTTTGGACGCCAGGTGGCGTACCAGATTATCCCAGCCCTGCGGAGCATACCCGCAGCCGAAACGTTCGCAGTCGGCTTGGGAGAAGTTGCGACCGCCGAGCAGCTTGCGAGCAGCCAGAGCCTCCTGAGTGAGGATCTGGGAGACGAAGAACCGCTGCGCCTCCTCGCACGCCTCCAATAGCCGCGTGCGCTTGGAGCCGGTGCCGTCCGGCCGTCCCGAACCGTTGCCGCTGTTCTCGTAGTGAAGCTCGATGTGGTATTTGTCCGCGAGCAGTTCCACGGCCTCGCGGAAGTCGATGTTCTCGGCCTGCTCCACGTATTTGAATACGTCTCCGCCAAGACCGCAGCCGAAGCAGTGCCACACACCGAGCGAGGGGCGTACGTTGAAACTGCCGGTTTTCTCGTCGTGGAAAGGACACAGTCCCACGAACGTGCCGGTGCCGGAAGGCTTAAGCGTCACGGTCGCGGATACGATGTCATACAGATCCGCGGCGGCGCGCACCTTCTCAACGTCTTCTTTCTTAATCATCCCGACCATAAGAACCAAGAGTACCGCCTGATTCAGGACAGGGTAAATTTTTACCGAAAGCGACGTTAGAAAGCCGTTTTCACCGCAGGATGGCATTGTCTAGTGATCCGTCTCACTAATAATTGAGCACTGCATCTCCTGTCTCTCCCCCAGTCAGCTTCGCTGACAGCCCCTCGTCAGAAGGGGCCAACATCACTCAGACAATTACGAGATAGACCACTACCACCGCACAACGGATGGTCACCAATCCCAAATCAGCACAGGATGGAATGCAGCGCCAGGGCGGAGTTGTCGGTCAGGGAGGCCACCTGGTCCACGGCCACGCGCAGACGCTCGTCGTCGTTGGTGGACTCGTTCCAGTCGGCGAGGAACTGGCTTTCCAGCGCGTCCGAGGGGGCCGGCGAATCGGCCATGAGCACGTCGATCAGATCCTCCACGATGGTCTGCTCCTCCTGATGGAACGGCTCGCGTTCGCGTGGCGCCATGACGAAATACACGGCGATGCCCTTGAGCGCCACAATCTCGTAGTCCGTCTCTTCGGGAATGACGATGTTCGCGGAATACCGGGTCAGCGGCCCCGGCCCGTACGTGTCCCTGGTGGCCATCTCCACCGACCAGCAGAACCGGCCGATCAGATCGGAGGTGATGTTCTTCAACTGGGCCAACGCCTGCCGCGACCCATTGAAATGGGCAGGGAACACATGCTCGCGCCGGAATCGGGTGAACGCGGCGAGCAGCTTGTCCGCATCCCATTTCGCCCCGTACCATGCGCGGGTCTGTTCGATGATGTGGTCGAGGATCTGCGGGTCGGCGAGCACGATCGGGTCGAACGCACCAGTGGCTATCGAATCCTCGACGTCATGAACCGAATAGGCGATGTCATCCGACAGGTCCATGATCTGGCATTCCATCGGCTTGGCGTCTTTGGGCGCATTGACCTTGAGCCAGCGGAATACCGGTTCATCATCCGGATAGACGCAGAACTTCTTCGACCGCTCCCCCTTGGGATGCAGATCGGCTTCGGCAAGCGTCCACGGGTATTTGACGGCGGCGTCGAGTGCCGCGCGCGTGAGGTTCACGCCGGCCGAACGGCCGTCCGGGTGGAATATCTTGGGTTCCAGACGGGTCAGGATGCGCATGGTCTGGGCGTTGCCCTCGAACCCACCGATGTTACGGGCGATTTCGGCGAGCGCCCGTTCGCCGTTATGCCCGAACGGTGGGTGTCCGAGGTCATGGGCGAGACAGGCGCAGTCCACCACATCCGGATCGCAGCCGAGCATCGCGCCGATCTGCCGGCCAATCTGGGCGACCTCCAATGTATGGGTGAGCCTCGTGCGGGCGAAGTCGTCGGTGCCTGCCACCAGAATCTGGCTTTTCGCGCCGAGCCTGCGCAGGGCCGAGGAATGAATCAGCCGGGCGCGATCGCGCTCGAAGGCGGTTCGATACTTCGATTTGGGCGGCTCGGGGGCCCAACGCTCCTCGTCAAAGGCGCTGTATCCCTCGTTGCTCAGTACCGGTTCCCCATCCCGCGTTGTTTCCATGGCTCAAGCATAGGACGAGACACCGCCCGGCTGGCACCTTACAGCAGCGACGCCGGGTCTAGCATGGCCAAATCCTCAGGCGGCAACACTTCGGCGGCGTGCTCGTACAGGCGTGGGATGCGGTTCCTCAGACAGGTGAAAATCTCGTAGCTGATGGTGTCGGCGGCGCGGGCCCAATCGTCGGCGGTCGGCTCGGCGTACTCCTCGCCGCGGCCGGGGCCGAACAGCTCCACCGTATCGCCCTCGTGCACGCCGAGCTCGGCGGCCGAACCATGGAGATCCACGATGAACTGGTCCATGCACACGCGGCCGCACACGCGATACAGCCGCGGGCCGGCAGCGGTCATGATGCGCACCGGACCGCCGTCCTTCTCGATGTGCTTGGCACCCTGCATGTCGAAGCCGGAGGCCGAACGATGGATGCCGTCCGCGTACCCGAGCGGCACGATGGCGGTGGAGGTGTTGTCCGGGGTCAAATAGGTGCGGCCATAGGAGATGCCGTGGCCCGCCTCCACGTCCTTGACCGTGCCGAGCTGGGCCTGCAGACGCATGGCCGGGGTCAGATGCCAGTCGCGCGGCGTGCCCATGGCCGGGTCGGGCTCATAGCCATAGAGCCCGATGCCCGGACGGGTCAGCTCGAAGTGGATCTCCGGACGGTCCAGGGTTGCGGCGGTGTTCGCCAGATGGCGGATCTGCGGCGGAATGCCAGCCTTCTCCATGCGGCGCGTGAAGTCCTTGAATGTCTCGATCTGGCGGTCGGTGGAGGCCACGAACTCGGGCACATCCGGCGAATCGGCCACGGCCAGGTGGCTCCACTGGCCAATAACCTGAATCACGCCCTCGTGCGCGAGCGGCACCAGTTTGGCGAGCGCCGCGTCGAAGCCTGCGGGCGTGAAGCCGTTGCGTCCGAATCCGGAATCGACCTTGACGTGCACCCGGGCCGGCTTGCCGAGTTTGCGCGCGGCGGCGGCCACGGCATCGATGCCAGGCAGCGAGCCGACGGACACGTCGATGTCCGCGGCGATCAGCTCGTCGAACGGCACTTCGGTGCCGTTGTAGACCCACGTCAGAATATGGCAGCGGTCGGGCCCGATGCCGAGTTTGCGCAGCAGCAGCGCCTCATGCGACTGAGCGGTGCCCAGCCAGGTCGCCCCACCGGCGAGCGCGGCCAGAGCCGCCGGCAGCAGACCGTGGCCATAGGCGTCCGCCTTGACCACGCCCATCACCGCGGTACCGGAATCCGGGCCGCCGACCACGGAGACCAGATGCGCCATGTTGTCCCGCAAGGCCTTGAGGTCCACGATGGCCTGTGCAGGGTATTGGCGACGGGCGGCCGCATAATTGGCCTTACCCTGCTCGCCGGAGAAATCTATTTCGGGTGCTGCGTTCATGCTCATGAGACCCTATTGTTGCGCGACAATGTGACGTGCGCACATCCGGAACCCCCGATAAGCCATATTGAACGAAAAGTAACCCAAAAGTTACACATAGGCGGCTCTTATCACGGAACCATGCCGCCATTGTCCCCGCATACGGCGTACACTATGCGAATTATACGGAGCTCCGCATGGTTATTCGATGCGAACCGTTGTCTGATTCCCGGCGTTGAGGCGTGCCGGGATCCCGGAAATCCGTCCGGTCTAGCCCCATACACCAAGTTCATGAGAGAAGAACATGGATCTTTTCCGCAAGAAAAGCGTGGATCAGCTGGTATCTGAATCCACTCCGCTGAAGCGTACGATGCACACCTTTGATCTGACGATGCTCGGCATCGGCGCGATCATCGGCACCGGTATCTTCGTGCTTACCGGCAAGGGTGCGCTGACCGCCGGACCGGCACTGTCCGTCTCCTTCCTGCTGGCCGCCATCTGCTGCGGTTTCGCAGGCCTGTGCTATGCCGAATTCGCTTCCATGGCACCGGTTTCCGGTTCCGCCTACTCCTACGCCTATCTGGCGTTCGGCGAACTCATCGCCTTCATCATCGGCTGGGATCTGATTCTGGAGTACGCCCTGCAGGCGGCCACTGTGTCCGCCGGATGGTCAGGCTACTTCAACAAGCTGCTTGAAGGGTTCGGCCTGCATCTGCCGGTCGAACTGACCGCCGCCTACGGCACCACGCCGGGCGTGACCACGTACTTCAACCTTCCCGGTTTCGTGATCGTGCTGCTCATCACGTGGGTGCTGTCCATTGGCATCAACCAGACCAAGCGCACCAACGACATCATGGTGATGATCAAGCTCATCATCATCGTGCTGTTCATCATCTGCACCGTATGGTTCGTGAACCCGGCCAACTGGCATCCGTTCTCCCCGTACGGCATCTACACCTTCCAGCCCGGCTCCACCCAGCCCTATGGCATCGTGCCGGCCGCATCCATCGTGTTCTTCAGCTTCATCGGCTTCGACGCCGTCTCCTCCTCCGCCGAGGAGACCGTCAACCCGAACAAGACGCTGCCTCGCGGCATCCTGCTGTCGCTGGCCATCTCCACCGTGCTGTACATCGTGATGACGCTCATCATGACCGGCGTGGTGCCCTACAAGCAGTTCGCCGAGTTCATCGACGCCCCGGTCGCCGGTGTGATTCTGGCCACCGGCCTGAACTGGCTCGCCGTGATCGTGAACCTCGGTGCCCTGATCGGCATGACCACGGTGATGCTCGTCCAGCTGTACGGCCAGTCCCGCATCTGCTATGCGATGAGCCGCGACGGCCTGTTCCCGGAGTTCTTCGGCCATGTGCATGAGAAGTACCGTACACCGTTCAAGGGCACGTGGTTCTTCGGCATCCTGACCGCGATCGCCGGCGGCTTCATCAACATCAACGTGCTGTTCGAGCTGGTGAACATCGGCACCCTGACCGCGTTCATCATCGTCTCCGCCGGCATCCTGTGGATGCGCAAGACGCAGCCGGACGCGCACCGCGGCTTCAAGGCCCCGCTCGTGCCGTTCACGCCGATCATCTCCATCGTGTTCTGCTTCGTGCTCATCGCAGGCCTCAACTGGGAGACCTGGGTGCGATTCGCGGTGTGGTTCGGCCTCGGTCTGATCGTCTACTTCGCCTACAGCCGCAAGCGCTCCAAGCTCGTCGGCGAGACGGCTGCCGCTGAGGCTGCTGAGGCTAAGGACTGAGTCCCCGCCACGGACCAAAGTCAAGAACTGAAACGATTGCCGGCCGATGCTGAACCCCTCGGCCGGCAATCGTTTATATGGAAAGGCGTACGCTGAGTGATGCCCAGCGTACGCCTTTCCATATAATCGCCATGCGCAAGTCCAGACACCGATAATTCACCACTCGTGGCGCTGGTAGGCGATCCTCGTGGTGTCAGTCGGCCGGTCGACGAGCTGAATCAGGCCACAGCGGGCGAAACCGGAGCTTTCCAGCACATGCTGCATGGCCTTATTGTTGGGATGGGTGTCGGCGCGCACATTGCCATAATGCTTCAAGGCCCACTTGATGCAGTCGCGGGCCGCATGACGCACCAACCCGGATGAGGCGATGCGGTGGATGGTCACATAGGTGTCATTGTCGAGCCATGCGCCATCAATCGACGCATACGTGGGATCCTTGCCCGGGCACAACGCGAACTGCGCCAGGATACGCTCGTGTCCGCCGATCGTATCCACCAGCAGCATCGTACGCTGGTTGGCGATATCATCGATGATCACGGATTCCCGGGGAAACTGCGTGCCCCACTGCGTCGGATTGCCGTTGGCAGCCATCAGCGCGCGAGCGCGAGCGTAGATCGTCTGCATCTGCGGCAGATCACGCATGGTGGCATGGCGGAAACGCCGGCCTGTCGCTGCAGTGGCAGCACTCGACTGCGTCACCTTTCACCTCTCTCACTCGTTGTGTCCGACTTCTCTCAATAATCAAGCCGTCAACGTCCAGTCCGTCGCCCAGCTTCGCCAGCTGACCTCAGCAGTCAGCCTCAATAACCAAAGCCAAACGGCAAACTCACGGATAACTGACGGTAAACCTACCATGCCTCGAGCATAAAAATCCCGCCCGCGTTGCGATGCGGACGGGATAGGACGGAATCTGACGTATCCTGCTCGTCAACCGGCAAGCAGGAATCGGAAACTCGAAACCGACGACCGGCAACCAGTCGGTCAGACGACCTTGCGCTCGAACGGGTCGGAGCTGATGCCCTCCTCGAGGATCTGCTTGGCCCATTCCTTGGCGGTGAACAGGCTGTGGTCGCGGTAATTGCCGCAGCTCTTCTCAGTGGTGGCTGGCACGTCATCCCACGTGGCCTTGTAGGCGATGAACTCCAGCGACTCCTTGAGCGCCTTCGCCACTTCCTCGGTGGGATGCTCGCCCCAAGTCAGCAGGTGGAAGCCGGTGCGGCATCCGAACGGCGAGCAGTCGATATAGCCCGGGATACGCTCGCGCAGCAGCACGGCGATCGTGTGCTCGATGGTGTGCAGGCCACCGGTGGGGATGGCCTGCTTGTTCGGCTGGGTCAGGCGCAGATCGTAGTTGGAAATCACATCACCGTGCGGGCCCTTCTCGGTGTCGATGTAGCGCACGTATGGCGCCTTGACCTTGGTGTGGTCGAGCTGGAAGCTTTCCACGACCGGCTTTTCGGACTGCTCTTCTGCCATTTCGTTGTCCTTTCCACTGTCAGCATTCGCGGTACCGCCAGCAATCGTAGTCGCCGCCGAACGGGATTACGCATCGACATCCCACGGTTCGCTATAGACGATAGTTATGGCGCGAGCCACTGGATTCGGCGACTGCTTACCGCGCATTGGCTGCGCTGGCTGCACCGAACGAAGCGACCGCCTCCATGAAGCGTTTGCCGTACAGGTCCAGCTTGCGCTGCCCCACACCGCTGACGGCCAAAAACTGTGCGTCGGTGACAGGCCTGATGAGGGCCATGTCCCGCAAGGTCTTGTCGGAGAAGACGATGTACGGCGGTTTGCCGATCTCCTGGGCGATGGTGCGGCGCAGGTCGCGCAGCTTCCGGAACAACGCCTCGGCGTCGTCATCGGGAATATACGAGCCCAGCGCCGCACCGGATACGTTCGACGCTGCGACACCGACGGGCACTCCCCCATCAACGTACACTCCCCCGCCGCGCACGCCGGTTCGTTCACCGGCGCCTCCGACCGTGCTTCCGGCAGCGCTCATACCGGCCGCTCTTGCCGACACCTTGCGCCGCAGCTTTTTCATCTCGTAATGGAAATCAGGAGAGGTGGTCTCCGCCGCGCGAGGCCCGAAGTGCACGATCGGCAGACGGCCTTCGGCAATGGTCAGATGACCGTCGGAGGTCATCTGACTGAGCACATCACGGATCAATGCGGTGTCGGTATCTTTCAGCATGCCGAACGTCGGCATCTGTTCGGGATTCAGACTCGACAATTCCTGGGCCTTGGAGCCACGCAGTATTTTGACGATCTTGCCTGAGCCCACCTGCTGCTGCACATCGTGCACGCATCGGCTGATCGCGCGTGCCACGCGGGTCACATCGATGGTCTCGAAAGTGCTTTCGCAATTCGAACAGGCACCGCACCTGACGGCATCCTTGGCGCCGCCCGCCTTCGCGGTATCCTCTGACGCAGAAGAAGCATCAGTGGAAAGCCCGGAAAGATCCTGGCCAAAATACCGTGTCATATACCGGTGCAGGCAGTCGGTGGTGCGGCAATAGCCCACCATGCCATCGAGCAACTGACGCTTGCGCAGGCGCGCAATCTCCTGTTCTTCGGGAGTCATGCGCTCATTCTCGTAATCGCTGTCGAGCAGCCGGCGTCTGGTCACGATGTCCGACTCGTTCCACAGCAGCGTGCAGCGGCTGGGCTCGCCGTCTCGCCCCGCGCGACCGGCCTCCTGATAGTAGGCCTCGATGGATTCAGGCATGTTGTAATGAATCACGAAGCGGACGTCCGGCTTGTCGATTCCCATACCGAACGCGTTGGTGGCCACCACCACCGGCACCTTGTCGGTGATGAAGTCGCGCTGCGCCCGTTCGCGCACATCAGATGCCATGCCGCCATGGTAGGCGACCGCCGTATGGCCCATCTGGTTCAACGTGGCGGCGAGCGCCTCAGTGGTTTTGCGGGTGGCGCAATAGATGATGCCGCATTCATCCGGGTGCTCCGCCACATAATCCGACACCCATGCAGCCTTGTATTTGGTTTCCAGCTTGACCACGTCGAAATACAGATTCGGCCGGTCGAATCCGGTGACGGTGACCGCCGGCTCGCGCAATCCGAGCAGACCAACGATATCCTTGCGCACGTTTTCGGTGGCGGTGGCGGTGAATGCGCCGATCGGCGGGCGCTGCGGCAGTCCCGCAATGAATTCGCCGATGCCCAGATACGACGAGCGGAAATCCTGCCCCCACTGGGAGACGCAATGCGCCTCGTCCACGGCAATCAAGGCAATCGGAGTGCGCGCGGCGAAATCACGGAATCTTCGTGTTTCCAGACGTTCCGGCGCCACATAGAGCAGTTTGATCTGTCCGGCTGCCGCCTGCGCCAGCACCATGGCCTGCTCGTCCGGGTCCTGGGTGGTGTTGACGAACGCGGCAGACAGACCGAGATCGTTGAGCGCATCAACCTGATCGCGCATCAGAGAGATCAGCGGCGAAACCACCAACGTGAGTCCCGGCATCAGGGCGGCGGGAATCTGGTAGCACACGGATTTGCCCGCGCCGGTCGGCATCACGCCCAACACGTCCCGACCGGTCAGAAGCGCCTCGACGATGCCGAGCTGGCCGGGCCGGAACGAATCGTAGCCGAAATACTGTTTAAGCGCCCCCAGCGCCGCCTCACGTGCCGTCATGACATACAACCATAGCGCACGGGGGCGCGTGATTCACAGGCGCTCGAGCGCCTGCTTGAGGTCGGCGATGAGGTCGTCGGCGTTCTCGATGCCCACCGAGATGCGGATCAGGTTGGCAGGCACCTGCAACGTGGTGCCGGCCACGGAGGCGTGGGTCATGGCCGCCGGCACCTCGATCAGGCTCTCCACACCGCCAAGCGATTCGGCGAGCGTGAAGATCTCGGTATGGTCCACGAACCGCTTGGCCGCCTCGGCACCAGCGGCCAGCTGCACGGAGACGATGCCGCCGAATCCACCGTGCATCTGGCGTGCGGCGATCTCATGGCCCGGATGGGATTCGAGGCCCGGATACCAGACGCGCTCAATCACGTCGGAGGGCTGGGATTCCAGCCATTCGGCCACCTTCAGCGCATTGGCGCTGTGGCGCTTGACACGCAGGTCCAGCGTCTTGAGACCGCGGATATCCAGCCAGGAGTCGAACGGAGAGGGCACCGCTCCGGCCGCGTTCTGCAGGAACGCCACCTTCTCGCGAGTCTCCTCGTCGTTGAGCACCACGGCACCGCCCACCACGTCGGAGTGGCCGCCGATGTACTTGGTGGTGGAGTAGACCACCGCGTCAGCGCCCTCATCCAGCGGATGCTGCAGGGCCGGCGAAGCGAAGGTGTTGTCGACCACGACCTTGGTGCCGTACTTGTGCGCCACTTCGGCGGTGGCTGCGATGTCGGTGATGTTCAGCAGCGGGTTGGAAGGGGTTTCGACCCACACGTACGCATAGTGCTTGGCGGCGAGCGCCGTCTCCACGGCTGCAAGGTCGGTGATGTCCACCACATCGAGTCCCACGCCCCACGGCACAAACACCTTGGCGAGCAGACGGTAGGTGCCGCCGTATACGTCGTTGCCGAGCAGGATGTTGTCGCCGGGCTTGATGGTGGAACGCAGCAGCACGTCGATGGCGGCGAGACCCGAGGAGAAGCTCAACGCGTATTTCGCGCCTTCCACGGAGGCGAGCTGTTCGTCGAAGCTGGTGCGCGTGGGGTTGATGGAACGCGAGTAGTCATGCCCGCCGCGCAGACCGAGCACGCCGTCCTGCTTGAAGGTGGAGGTGGCGTAGATCGGGGTCACCACGGCTCCGGTGGTCGGATCGGGCTCCTGGCCGGCGTGGATGGCACGGGTGGCAAGGGCATTGGATGCAAACTTGGCGTTGTATTCGGCGGACATGTGTTGTTCCTTTCGGTGTATTCCGTATTCGAGGGTAAGTCAGGGTTGGTCAGTGAATGCGCGTGTTGATATCAGCGTTATTGATAGCGGGTTATCGCGGGAATTGCCTTTGTTGATGCGCGGTAGATGCACTGTCGATGCGACCGCGCCGGCCACGCCGGCCGCACTGGCCGCATCGACCGCTTTCCGCCGGTCAGCTTTCGCTGACGGTCTTCCCGGCCGTCTCGTCGGGGGACGGCTGGGAGAGGTATTGTTCGGCAAGCGACGGCTTGGCGGTGCGATCCACGATGTCGCCGTAGCCGTTGGCGCGCATCCAGTCGTCGTTGAAGATCTTCTCCAGGTAGCTGCGGCCGGAATCGGGAGCCAGGACCACCACCAGCTGGTTCTCGTCCAGATTGTTGGCGAGCGCATACTTGATGGCGCTGGCCACGGCCATACCGGACGAGCCGCCGACCAGCAGCGCCTCCTCGCCGGCGAGCCTGCGGGTCATCTCGAACGCCTCGGCATCGTTCACCTTGACGATGTCGTCGGTGATGTTCCGGTCGAAGGCCTTGGGATAGAAGTCCTCCCCCACGCCCTCGATGTCGTATTGGTGCACGTCGGCCAGTGAATCGGCGGAGTAGATAGAGCCTTCCGGATCGGAACCGATGACCTTGACCGCACCGTTCGAGGCTTCCTTCAGATACTTGCCGGTGCCGGAGATGGTGCCGCCGGTGCCAATGCCCGCCACAAAGTGCGTGACCTTATGGTCGGTGGCCTCCCAGATCTCTGGACCGGTGGTGTAGTAGTGGCTTTCCGGGCCATTCGGATTGTCGTACTGGTTCGGACGGAAGCCGCCGGGAATCTCATTGGCGAGGCGTTCGGCCACCTGGTAGTAGGAGCGGGGATCGTCCGGGCCGGCGTCGGTGGGGGTGACGATGACTTCGGCGCCGTAGGCGCGCAGCACCGCACGCTTGGATTCGGAGACCTTGTCCGGCAGGGTGAAGATCGTACGGTACCCGCGCTGCTGAGCGACCAGGGCGAGGCCGACGCCGGTATTGCCGGAGGTGGGCTCTACGATGACGCCACCGGGCTTCAGTTGGCCGGACCGCTCGGCGGCGTCGATGATGCGCTCGGCGATGCGATCCTTGGAGGAGCCGCCGGGGTTGAAATACTCGACCTTGACGGCGATGGTGGCTTTGACGCCGAGGCTTTGGGGGATGTGGTTGAGCTTGACGAGCGGGGTGTTGCCGATGAGTTCCGCGAGACTGTTGTGGATGGTCATGATGGGGAATCCTTTGCTGTACGGGTGACGGTTGACTGGTGGGTCTGTTGATTGTCGTGAACCGACGTCCGCAGGCGAGTGGATATGTGTGGATGACCTTGTGATGTTAAGATTCGTCGGGTTACGTTGCGGCCGAGTTCCCGCTTCGCCTATACCCTATAGCTTTTCCTATTACTTCACCTGCATGGCATCTTCTGCCGCTTCTTCGGCAATCAGGAAATAACAATGGCGGCCGATTCGCCGCTCTACGAATGCTCTATCTCAAGTTATGCGTCACTCACCGCTCGCCCTAGGGCGTCGGTCAGCGACAACAACATGAGATGAACTGCATGTCTCATACGATAGCACAGGGCACAGCATAGGCGTGTCGCAGGTAACCGCATTCCGGACAGCAACGATTCTGCCAAGGTGCGAGGCGTAGCGGCAAAATGGCTTACCGCCGCCAGCCAGGATGGCAAAATCGTTGCCCACCGACTGCGACACAGCACGACTCTCCGTCCCGGCCAGATGCATCACTCCATGCCGAGCACAGCGTCTTGTCCGCCGAGCACACGCCTGATCTCATGCCGAAAGACAACAATGGACACCAACGCCGAGGTGATGTCCGATATCGGTTCGGCGACAAACACGCCAGTGACGCCCATGAACTGCGGCAATACGAACGCCAACGGAATCAGGAGGATGATTTTGCGCAGAATGGCCAAAAACAGCGAAGGCTTGGCCAGACCCAGCCCCACCAAGGTGCATTGAACGCCACATTGGATACCGAAGATCCCCCATCCACACACGAACAGTGGCATCATCGAGCCGACGACGGCTATGATGCCAGCGTCAGCGGTGAACAACCTCGCGATCGTTTCCGGGATAATCGCGATGACCGTCACCATAGCGGACATCACCACAAGTAGCAGCCCGATGCCAAGACGGTACGCATGCCGCACACGTTTATGGTTCCGAGCTCCGTAGTTGTAGCTAATGATGGGCTGAACGCCTTGCTGCAGACCATTGTTCACCACATATATCAGCTGCATCGTGCTGGTGATGATGGTCATGGCGGCCACATAATCATCGCCACCCAACCGTTCCAGCTGCGTGTTGAACACCACGTTGATGGCACATTCCGTCAACTGCATCACAAACGGAGAAGCCCCTAAAGCCAGCACCGGCAGAATCGTCGCATCGACCCTGAACCACGTCGCGCGAAATCGTATGGCGCTACGCGATGAAGCCAGAAATGCCACGATCCATGCCGCAGAGAGGAATTGGGAGATGACGTTCGCCACAGCCGCGCCACGAACACCCATATCGAGCACGAAAATGAACACCGGGTCAAGAATCAGGCTCATGCCGGCACCGATCAGCACCGAGACCATAGCCACTTTCGCTTTGCCTTGCGCAGAAATGAACGAGTTGAGTCCAAGCGTCACCTGAACGAACACGGTACCCAGCAGATAAACCCCCAGGAAGTCCGAGGCATACGGCAACGTATCGGCGCTGGCACCGAACGCATCCAGAATCGGCACTTTGCCGAACTCCAACAACACGGTGAGCGTCAGCGAAATCGCCACCAGCATTGCGGCACTCGCGCCGAGAATATGCTCGGCGGCACGCACATCGCCTTTGCCCAAGGCTATGGACGCCAAGGGAGCGCCACCTGAGCCGACGAGCAACGCGAACGCCGCCACGGCGATAGTGATTGGGAAGCAGATGCCGATGCCCGCGATGGCCAGATCGCCCACTTCGGGGATATGTGCTATGAAGAGTCGATCGACGATCGTGTACAACGCGTTCGCGGCCTGCGCCACGATCGCCGGCCCCGCCAAGGAGATCACCAGCGGGACAATCGGCTTGGTCGCCAGATCCTTCTGGGCGTCCGTTCGGGCCGGCGGCTTCAACTGCGTCTTCGTTCGGGCACGCTCTTCCGCCGGAGCGGCTGTCTGATCACTTATCGGCATACCTCAAAAGCTTGGAATAATGATCGAATCATAGGCTGAAATCGCGAGGGAATCGAACCGCGGTTTGCCTCCAAGCACCACTGCCAACTGCCGCATTGGCTGCCTGGTCTGACTCCCGGTTTAATCATACGAACAACGACTACAGCGAGGCGGCGGCGATGAGCTGCCGGGTGTAGTCGGACTGAGGGGCACCGAGCACAGCCGCCGTAGGTCCGGATTCGACCACGCGGCCTTCGTTCAGCACGACGATGCGGTCGGCGATATGCTGCACGACGCCCAGATCATGGGAGACCATGATGATCGCGGGCCTGACAGGCTCACCGGTCGCCGGATCGACTGTCTGCGAACCCTCGCCGGAGAGAATCGACTGGAAGGTCTCGAGGATCCGCACGCGGGCGGCCACGTCGATGGCGCTCATCGGCTCGTCGGCCAGGATGACGCGCGGTTCGTTGACGATGGCGCGGGCGATGGCGACGCGCTGGGCCTGACCGCCGGACAGGTCGCATGGGTAGCGTCCGAGGAACATGCGCGGGTCAAGGCCTACGCGGGCCAGCGCCTGTACGGTCTTGCCCTCCACCTCGTCGGCCGCAAAGCCCAATGCCCGCCGGCGCAGCCACAACGGTTCGGACACCGACCGTTCGACCGTCCAACGCGGGTCGAGCGAACCATACGGGTCCTGGAACACGATGGACGACTCGGCGCGCAGGGCCTTCATGCCTGCCGAACCCCGGCTCACCTCGACTCCGCGATACATGATCTCGCCGGAATCCGCAGCGGCCAATCCCAACATGATGCGGGTCAGCGTGGTCTTACCCGACCCGGATGCACCAATCACCGCCAAGCACTCCCCTGCGTGCACGTCGGCGGACACGTCGAACAGCACCTGGCGTCTGGCTGCCCGACCAAGCCCGAACAGCCCACCGCCGAACAATCCCCGATGCATGTCGCGTAAAGCAAAGGAGGCATTAACCCCTTGCGCGGACAGCAGCGGCGCACCATGACGGGCCTCGTACCGTGCCGATGCAGACGAGTCGTATGACATAGACGATGCATACGGAGCATGAGACAGCCCCGAGCCACCCCGGTCCTCTGTACTGCCCGGATTCCCCGCTTCGGAATGGGGGTTGAATGTTGATGCGTCACTCATCGGACCACTCCTTGGATTCCCCGGGTTCCTTGGCTTCCCCGACTCCGGCGTGCAACGTCAGGCTCCGCGCGGCACCAACCAGCCGCCGTGTCTCGGCTGTGGCCGGCGCAGCAAGCAGATCAGTGGTGTTCCCGGACTCTACGATACGCCCGGCATCCAACACGTAGCAGCGCGTGGTGGCGCGTGCGAGTACTGAGAAATCATGGGTGATGAACAGCATCGCAGCGCCGGCATCATCCACCAGCGAGGTCAGCAGATCCACTATCTGCCGTTGTGTGATGGAGTCAAGCGCCGTGGTCGGCTCGTCGGCGATGATGAATCGCGGCGAAGTGATGAGCGCCGTGGCGATACCCACGCGCTGCTGCTGTCCGCCGGACAGTTCATGAGGGTATTTGCCGTACGCCTCCCCCGGCAGGCCGACCTTGCCGAGCATGGCGCGCACGCGCTCGGCCCGTTCGGCCCGCGTGAGATCGTAGTGTAACCGGAGAGGAAGCGCGACCTGCTGTCCGACGGTCATCACCGGATTCAAGGCGGCGGCCGGGTTCTGGAACACCGTGCCCACGTATCGGCCGCGAAGGTCGGCGAGCGCGCGTTCGGAGGCACCCAGCACCTCCACGCCTCCCATGCTCACCGAACCGGTAGGTTCGGCATTCACGGGCAGCAGGCCGAGCATGGCCTTGGAGATCATCGATTTGCCGGAGCCCGATGAACCGATCAGCCCCACACGCTCGCCATCGACGATCCGCAGATCCACATCAGAGATGATGCGGCTGCCACCGATGGTGACGCAAAGACCACGAACATCAACGCCCATCGTATGCCTCCCCGCCGTTATGCTCACCGCCGCGAATCGCAACAGCAGCCGCGTTCCCAGCGTGGTTCTCCGTGGTTTCACATGACTGAGATGCCTCGACCACCTTATCCGTTTCGAAAATGCCATTGGGCATGCAGCCCCGGCCGGCCTTGCCGTCCCCTTCCTCAACCCGACGCAACGCGGGATTGGCTACGGGATCGATGGCGTCACGCAGCACGTCGCCGAACACGTTCAGCGCCACGACCACCACAGTGACGATGAGACCGGGCCACAGCACGGTCAGCGGAAATACATTGATGAGCTTGACCGAGGTGGCCAGCGAATGCCCCCAGCTCGGCACGCCGGAGGGCACGCCGATGCCAAGATATGTGAGCCCCGATTCGGCAAGTACCGCCGTGCCGGCGGACAAGGAAAGCTGCACGGCAAGCACCGGCAGGATGTTGGGGATGATGTGGCTGACCAGCACCCGCCATCCGCCGGCCCCGTTCGACAAGGCCGATTCCACATAGGACGAACGAGCGGCGAGCAACGCGGCAGGCCGCGCGATTCGCGCCAGATTGAGCCCGTACCCGAATCCGCAGGCGATGACGACCACCACGATCGAAGCACCTAACGGCACAGCCAGAATCAAGGCCACAAGCACTGTGGGAATGGAAATCAGCGCATCCACCAGCACGACGGCGACACTGGAAAGCGCTGCGCTACGGGCCACCATTGCGGCGACCAATGCGAGGCCCCACACGGCACAAAGCGCCACAGTGAGCAGCACGATAAGCAGATTCGTGAGCGAGCCGGCCATCAGCCAGCTGAACACATCCGCCCCGGTGCCATCAGTGCCGAGCCAATGGTCGGCGGACGGCCTGGCCCACACATGGTAGCCGTCCGTGACCCATAACGACTGAGGCGTCCATACCAGGGAGACGAGCGCCACGACTACCCACAGAGCCAGAACGATCAGCGCGAACCTGCCTTCCGCGCGACGCCAGATGGAGCGCAGTACGATGCTCAGCCCGCTCATTGACTCACCTCCGAAAGGCTTGTGGCGGTTTTCATGCGAGGGTCGAGGACACGGTGCAGCACATCCACAATCAGGCCTATTCCCAAGAAGAACGCGGCAAGCAGGAACAGCTCGCTCTGCACGGCGATCAAGTCGCGGTTGCCTACATCCGTGACCAGACCATTGCCGATGCCGGGCAGGGCGAACAGGTTTTCGATGACCATCACACCGGTGATCATCGAGGCGAACGTGAGCCCGATCACCGAGACCAATTGCGGAGTCGCAAGCCGCAAGCCCACGCGCAATACCGCCTGCGTACGTGTCATGCCGCAGGAACGGGCCATGTCGACGTATCCGGAATCCGCGAATCCTCCCAATGCGGCGCGCGTGTACCGCATGATGGAAGCCCCCACGATGATGCCTACGGACAGTGCCGGCAGTACCAGCGAAAGCAGCGCGCGACCGGGCATCGCCCAACCATCGAGCGGGAATCCCTGCGAGGGCAGGATGCCGATCAATCCCACGCCGCGCCCGAACAGCAGAATCAGCAGCAGGCCGCCCCACAATGCGGGAATCGCGCCGCCGATGATCGACATCATATGGAACAGCGCCCGCACACGGGCCGAACGGGCCAGCACAGCCGCGCAACCGAGCGGCAGTCCTATGGCGAGAGCTATCAACAGTCCCACGATGATCAGCGGAAAGGTGATGGCGGCGCGCGAGGCGACCAGCGCAGTCACCGAGCGACCGGTAAGGATCGACGTGCCGAAGTCGCCGCGCACCAAAGCACCCATCCAATCACCGTACTGCTCGACCAACGACCTGTTCAGCCCGAGCTGCTCGCGCAGCTGAGCCACACGTGCGGGCGAGGCGTTGACGCCCGCCATCACGGAGGCCACATCACCCGGCAGGATGCGCAGCGCGGCAAAGATCACGATGGACAATCCGAACAACGCCACGACGAACAGCGCCAGACGGTGAATCACGAACCGCATCGCCAGTCTCCTTTCCTTGGCATTCGGATGATTTCGGAGATCTTCTCAGTTACCTTTGGTGATACCTTTAGTGATACCTATGGTGATACCTATGGTGACATCTATGGTGACGGCTCCCCTCGGTCGCTTCGCGACAGCTCCCATCGCGACAGCCCCCATCGGAGAGAGGAGCCGAGGTTTTCGCGAGCCGCGGCTACTTGGTGTACGTCACGTCGTACAGCGGCATCACCGTCTGATTCAGGTCGAACGGGAAGCCTTCGACCCCTTTGGCGGTGGCGGTGGTGACACGGTAGTTGAACAGCCAGTCGGCCGGGGCGTCCTCGGAGATGAGCTTCGCGGCCTCGGCGAACTTGGCGTCGCGCTCCTTGTCGGAGGTGGCGGCCACGCCCTCGTTGTACAGCTTCTGCACGTCCTTGTTGTCGTAGCCGAAGTAGTAGGTCGGATCGGCCCAGGAATAGAAGTCGTGGCTTTCGTTGTGGTCCACGAGCGAGATGTCGAAGTCGTGGTTGGTGTACACGTCCTGAAGCCAGGTGGAGAACTCCACCACATTCACCTTGAGGTCGATGCCGATGGGCTTCAGCTGCGAGCGCAGCTGGTCGCCGAGCTCGGTGCCGTAGATGTTCGCATAGGTCAAGCTCAGTTCGAGCGGCTTATCGGTGGAATAGCCGGCCTCGGCCATCAATGACTTGGCCTTGGCCTGATCGTACGGGTAGAGGCCGGTCAGGTCCTCGTATCCGGGGTCGAGGGACGGGATCGGGCCGCCGAGCGCCTTGTCAGCGCCGCCGCGTGAGGCGATGATCTCCTTGTGGTTGATCGCGTAGCGGATGGCCTGGCGAATGCGCTTGTCGGCAAGCTTGGAGCCGGAGGCGTTGTTGAAGGCGAGCACGTACTTGTCGGTGCCGTTGCCCGCCTTGACCGTGTATTTGTCCGGATCGGACGCGAACGGCTCGGCCAGGGTCTCGGTGATCGGGGCGAGCACCTGCACGTCGCCGGATTTGAGGGCGTTGACCGCAGCATTGTCGTCGGCCAGGTAATTGATGACCACCGTGGGCGTCTTGGCCTTGTTATTGCCCCAGTACTTCTCGTTGGCCTTGAGGGTGATCGAGCTGTTCTCGACGAACTTGGACACGGTGTACGGGCCGGAGCCGATGGCCTGGGTCTTGAGGTCGTACTTGGCGTCCTTGTCGAACACCAGACCCGCGCGGCCGGTCAGCGTCCACAGCAGGTTGGAGTTCGGGGTCTTCAGGGTCATGACTACGGTGTCGGCGTCCTTGGCCTCGACCTTGATCACGGCGGCGAGCGCCTCGGCGTCATGATACTGCTTGGCGATGAGCTCGTTGATGGACCAGGCCACATCCTCGGCATCCAGCTTGTCGCCGTTGGAGAAGGTCATGTTCTTGTTGAGGTGGAAGGTGTAGGTCAGGCCGTCCTTGGATTCCTCCCAGCTGGAGGCGATGGCGGGGGCCACCTGGTTCTTGGAGTCGCGCGCCACGATGCCTTCGTACACGTTGCCGATGAGCACCTGGTCAAGCGCGGAGCCAGCGGTGGTGCGGATGTCGAGGTTGGTGGGGGCGAGCTTGAGGCCGACGGTCACGCTGTCGGCATATTTGGCGCCGGATGCGCCGGATGTGTCCGTCTGCCCTTCGTCGTTCGCGGAAAAGGCGAACGTGACGCCCACGACGACCGCGATCGCCGCGATGACTGCAATCAGGGAGATCAGCCACCACTTGGGACCGTTCTTCTTCGGGTTCTTCGCTCGTGCGGCGAGGCTGGCGTCCGTGGTCGCCGCAGTCGTGGATTCGGTACCGTTCGCTCCGGTTGCGCCGCTGCCGGCGTGCGCACCATTATCTTGTGCACCATTGTCTTGTGACATGGGTATTCCTCTGTGATTCTTGATATTCAATATGCACTATGCATGGTTATGAACATATGCAGTTCCAATAAGCCGGTTGGCCGCCCAGTCGGGTCGACCACCGCTGCCCCATCATAGACGCGGGAGTAGAATAACCCTTGAAATCCATCTCGACGTTGGAGGGTTATCATGCTGGTGGCCGTCGATATCGGCAACACGAACATCGTCATCGGTTTTTTGGATGGCAAGTCGGGCAATACGAATGTGGGCACGTACCGCATTACGTCGAAAGCAAATCACACGTCTGACGAATACGGGCTGTTCCTCACGGAATTCCTGCATATGAGCGGATTCACCCCGGATGATGTGGATGATGTAATCATCTGTTCGGTGGTGCCGAAGGTGATGCATTCCTTCCGCTCCTCAATCATCAAGTTCTTCGGACTCGATCCCATGGTGATAGGCCCCGGCGTCAAGACCGGCATGAATGTGCGCGTGGACGACCCGAAGTCCCTGGGTGCCGACATCCTGGCCGACTGCGCGGGCGCCTACAACGAATATGGCGGCCCGGTACTGGTGGCCGATTTCGGTACGGCGACCACATTCACCCATGTGGACGCCAACGGCGTGATCGATGCCGGCGTAATCACCACCGGCATCCGGACCGGTGCCGCGGCCCTGTGGGGCGACACCGCGCAACTGCCGGAGGTGGAGATCACCCGACCGACCACGATCCTCGGCACCAACACCAAAGTGTGCATGCAGGCGGGACTGTATTACACGTTCCTGGGCGGCGTGGAGCGCACCATCGAGCAGTTCCGCAAGGAGCTCGGCGGCGAGGACTTCACGGTGATCGCCACCGGCGGTCTCGGGCGCGTGTTCGAGGGCGACACCGATGAGATCGACGTCTACGACCCCGATCTCATCTTCAAGGGCATGGCGCATATCTACGCACGCAACATGCGGTAGTGGGTTAGGCTATGTTGTCTATTTGATGGTGAAGCCCTGATTGAATCCGTATTCCTTCAGGTCCTTCTGCCATTGGGCGAGTCCCGTTTCAAGGCTGATCTTCTTGCCCGGATCCGTCAGAGGCTGCAAAGGCTTGCCGTTGGCGTCCTTCCGCCCCAGATCGATGTCGGCCTGCCGAAGCTGGTACGCCTGGAAGTCGCTTGTCCACTTGTAGGACTTGCCTACGGTGGATTCGAAATCACTGCGCGCATATACCTCGAATGGCAGATACTGGTATCCCACGGATACGTCCTCGGCGGCCTCGGAAAGTACTCGGTTGAACTTCTGCCCCCCGAAATAGGGGATTTCGATGCCATCATCATTCGTGATGGTGGTCTTGTCCAGGAAACTCTCGGAATTCAGCGTGGCATAGTCGGCGGGGAATGCGCCGCCGGCCACGCGCGCACTGATGCCCTGCGCATCATGGGCGACAAAGTCAACGAATCGGTATGCCGCGTCCGGCTTGCGGGTGAGCTGCAATACGGTCAACGCGGAGCCACCGCTTTCCGCGTTGGCTGGTTGACCGTCATAGGTAGGCATTGTGGTCACGCGCCATAGGCCTGCCGCGCCCGGCACGTTGGCGAGCAGCAATGATGGCATCCAGGCTCCCATGAACACGGATGCGATGGTCCCGTTGCCCACACGTGTTTTCCACCGGTCGGACCATGTGGCTGACGTGGTGTCGACTAGCCCCTCATCGATCATGCGCTGCCAGAATTCGGTGAATCGCTGGGTTCCGGCATCATGCTCAAGATCGATGGTGACGGTTTTCCCATCGGTCGACGTGTGGAACGGCTGGCCTCCGGCGAGCCAGATCATCGCATCGTAGAAGCTGCCGTCTCCCGCATCGGCTGCGATATAAACGCCGATGTCCTTGAGTTTTTTCGCAGCCTCGTAGTAGTCATCCCATGTCTTGATCTGCGTGGCATCGACGCCGGCCTGGGTGAAGATGTCGTCATTGTAGAAGAACCCCATCGGACCGGAGTCCATCGGCAGACCGTATATTCGTCCGGCAAGCTGCACCGAGGCCCATGTACCGCCCGTGTAGAAGTTGGCGTAATCGGAGCCAAGACGGTCGGTCAGGTCGAGCAGTTGGCCGGAGACCGCATACTGCGGCAATGCATAGTATTCGATCTGCGCCACGTCAGGGGTGCCGTATCCGTCCTGGATGGCGGTGTTGAGATTGTTGTAGCCGGAAATGTTCGTCCAATTGACCTTGATGTCCGGATTGGCCTTTTCGAATCGACTGATGACCTTGCCCATGCTGGGTTCCCAGCTCCACACGGTGATCTGCGTGCGATTGTCCTGCGTGGCCTGCCCGCATGAGGCAAGGGATACGGAAAGGATTGCAGCCACAACTGCCGTAGCCATTCTTGAAAGTCGCCGTCCGATCATGCCCATGGTGCAGAGTCTACTATCATCCTCTGAATCGGCCGAAAGGGGGGCAATGCAAATACGACGAGCCCCTGAGGCATGCACCTCAGGGGCTCGTTCAATCGGAAACGGTATGGGGAACCGTCAGATCATCAGGCTTTGCCTCATTGGCTTACTTGACGGTGAAGCCCTGATCCTTGCCGTAATCCTGCAGGGCCTTCTGCCAAGCGGCTACACCATCGGCGAGCTTCTGGTCGCCGGTGTAGGACTTGCCGACGTAGTCGCCGAAGATAGTGCGGGCCTTGACCTCGAAGGGCAGGAACTGGTAGTCGGAGGACACGTTCTCAGCCGCCTGGGCGAGGACCTCGTTGTACTTCTGGCCGCCGAAGTAGTCGACGTCCTGACCATCGGCGTTCTTGACGGTGGTGGCGTTCTTGAAGGAATCAGCCTCCATGGAAGCCTTGTCAGCCGGGAAGGCGCCACCGGCCACACGGGTGGCCACACCGTCGCCGTGGTTCGCGTACTCGATGAACTTGTAGGCGGCCTCGGCCTTCTTGGAGGAGGCGAGCACAGCCAGCGAAGAACCGCCGTTCTCGGAGTTGGTGGCGGAGCCGTCAGCAGTCGGCATCTGGGTCACGCGCCACTTGCCGGCGCCACCGGCAGCGGAGTTGGCCAGGTTGGCCGGCATCCAGGCACCGGTGAGCAGGGAGGCGATGGTGCCATCGACCATGCCCTTGAACCAATCCTCGGACCAGCCGGCGGTCTTGGTGTCGAGCAGGCCCTCATCGAGCAGCTTCTGCCAGTATTCGTTGAACTTCTGCACGTTCTCGTCACCGGTCAGGTTGATGGTGACTTCGGAGCCGTCGGAGGAGGTCTTGAACGGCTGTCCGCCGGCGAGCCAGGTCATCGAGTCGTAGAAGCCTGCGTCACCAGTGTCGGAAGTGATGTAGTAGTTGTCGCCAAGGGCGTGAATCTTCTTGGCGGCCTCGTAGTAGTCATCCCAGGTCTTGATCTGCTCGGCGTCAACGCCGGCCTTGTCGAAGACCTCCTTGTTGTAGAAGAAGGCCATTGGGCCGGAATCCATCGGCAGGCCGTAGACCTTGCCGCCGAACTGCACGGATGCCCACGGGCCAGGGGTGTAGAAGTCCTCGAAGCCGGAGGTCTTGTCGGTGATGTCAAGCAGGTTGCCCTTGATGGCGTACTGCGGGATGGCGTAGTACTCGACCTGGGCCACATCCGGGGCGCCCGAGCCGGCCTCGATGGCGTTGTCTAGCTGCGTGTATTCCTTGGTGTTGGTGCCGACGTTCTTCAGGTCGACCTTGATGCCGGTCTCCTTGGTGAAATCCTTGGCGACCTGGGTCAGCGTGGGCTCCCAAGCCCACACGGTGATCTCCTGCACATCACTCTCCTGTGCAGGCTGGCTGCTGGAGTTGCTGTCGGAACCGCAGGCGGCAACGGATACCAGCATGGTCACGGCGCCAGTAAGGGCGACGGCCTTCTTTGCAGCGGTGAACTTCATCGTTCTGTTTTCCTTCCTTGAACCGTCCAGAACGATTCATATGTATGTCATTCGCAACCACCAGCTGCAATCGATTCAAATTCCTTGGAATTCCCCTCGACCCTGAGATGTGGCTCCAATCGCCATCTCCAACAACTATGATTGCGTTAACATCTGCAAGTATACACACTCCGCCAACGAACGCAAGCGCGCCAATATCGGCGTATTATCGCAAACACTATCCACAATTCCGGAATAATTGGCGTAAGCGCTTACATTCCGGTTTGCGAAAGTAGTCTTCATCCAGTCGACAATCCGCCCCCACTACGGAGGTCAGCCAAGCATTACAACGATCGCTAGCATGCTGCGCCAGAAATGCGTCAACAAATTGACTACCCGTCAGTCCCGCTTCGCGAGGGCCAGCTCCCCTGGCAAGAGGAGCCACGATATAATCGACGAATTTCACAGGCACGGCATACTAGAACCCGGCCGGCAGACCCCAATCGAATCATGACCCATCCGGATACTGCGGCGATCGCATGGGATCCGTGCTGCGCATGTTCGCAATCTATGCCAATGCGCCGGCCTCCACACAAGGCAGAGGCCGGCGCATCAATCAGACAGCGGCGTTACCGCTACAGCTTCACCACCAGAACACCGTTGGGCCGAATCGCAGCCGTATGCTCGGATTCGTTGACCTGCGCCAGCGAAGCGACCAGCGGTTCACCTTCCACATCCACCACGGCGACCTCATGCGTGCGGTTGAACAGGAACACGAAGTGGTTCTCATCCGTGGCGTCCGCGCGCTCCACGCGCAGCACCTCACCACGGTCGTCTCCAGCAGGGGTCTCGATACCAAGCTCCTCCAGCAATGCCGGCAATGTCTTGGCGAGCCCCTCACGGCCCAGACGAGCACCGACATACGCCGCCTTGCCGTCGCCGAAGTCGTTGACGGTGACGGCTGGCGCGCCGTCGAATCCGGTCCACTTGTCCGCCTTGAAGGAGGCCACCACGTGGGCGGTATCGGCCACGGAGGTGATGACATCGGCGAAATCGTGAGCCACGGCGCCGTTGGTAAGGTCGAGATGATCCATAGCGCCCGGGAAATCGTCGCCCATGGCGGCGAACTCCTCGATGCGCACACCCACCACATCACGGATGGAGCCGGGGTAACCGCCCAGCCAGACGTGATCCTTCTCATCGACCAGACCGGTGTAATAGGTCACGAACAGCTTGCCGCCATTCGCCACATATTCACGCACACGGCGCGAGGTCTCTTCCGAAAGGATGGTCAGGCTCGGCAGCACCACAGCTTCATACTGGTCCCAGGGGCCGCGGACCGGCACCACGTCGGCGGTAAGACCGTTGTCCGCCAACGCGCGGAACCACGTAAGCGGTTCGGTCCAATGGCGTACCTCCTGAGTAGGCGTGGCGGTATGTTCCGTAGCCCACTGGGACTCGTAATCGAACACGACGGCAATCTTGGATTTGACCAGCTTGGTGTCCAACAAACCTTCGTCGGCCAGTTTGCCTAGGTCGGCACCCAGTTCGCACACATCGCGGAAGATCTGGGAGTCGGCACCCGCGTGAGGCACCATCGAGGAGTGCCACTTCTCCGCGCCGGCCTTGGACTGCCGCCACTGGAAGTAGCAGATGGCGTCGGCGCCCATGGCCAGATGCGCCAAGGAGTCGCGCACCAGTTCGCCGGGCTCCACACGATAGTTGATCGGGCGCCAGTTGACGGCCGAGGTGGAATGTTCCATCAGGAACCAGGGGTTCTTGCGCGCGATGCCGTCGGTGAGGGATGCCGAGTATGCGAGCTCATCGAGGTGAGCCTCGCCCGGCGTGAAGTAATGGTCGTTGGACACGAAGTCCACGTCATAGCCCCACTTGTCGTAATCGAGGCCGGTGCCGCCGGCGGAGACCATGAAGTTCGTGGTCTGCGGCTTGCCGGGCGTGATCTCCAGCAGTGCGTCGCGTTCGGAGCGGTAGAAGTCGAGGAGTGCGTCGCTGCTGAAGCACTTCCAGTCGAGCAGCTTGCCCGGGTTCATGAAGTTGCCGTCGCCGATGAAGCGCGGCGGGATGATCTCGGAGAAGTTGTTCATACGCTGAGCCCAGAAGGCGGTGCCCCAGGCATCGTTCACGGCGTCGATGGTGCCGTAACGCTTTTCACACCACTTTTGGAAGGCACGCTCGGCGTCTTCGGAGTAGTCGAAGCGATTATGGCAGCCGTACTCGTTGCTCACATGCCAAGAGACCACATAAGGGTTGTCCTTGTAGTGTTCGGCCATCTTGCGGCACAGGTTGAGCGCGTAGTCCAGGAACACCGGGCTGGTGGCTCGCCAGTGCTGGCGTGCGCCAGGCTGGCAGACGTCACCGCGGTAGTCGACCCAGAGGATCTCCGGGTGGGCCTGGGTCAGCCACATCGGCGGGGATGCGGTGCCGGTTGCGAGATCGACGGCGATGCCGGCCTTGCCTAGCTTGTCGATGACGCGGTCGAGCCAATCAAAGTCATAGACACCTTCCTCGGGCTCGAGCTTGGCCCAAGAGAAGATGGCGACGGAGACCAGATTGACCCCGGCTTTCTTCATCAGTTCGATGTCCTCGTCCCAGACCTCTTCGGGCCACTGGTCGGGGTTGTAGTCGCCGCCGTACCAGATGCGGGGCTTCTGCCCCTCGAGCGGTTGCGGCCAATTGAACGTCCTATGTTCAGTCATTGGTATCGTTTGTCCTTACTTGCGTAGTGATATCTCCATCGACATTCCATCTACTTCGATGGAACAGAAGCCGGTGAGCCATGGGAAACGGCTCACCGGCCAGATACTCGCCTGCTCGCTACCGCTTATTGGGCGGAATCTGCACTATGCACAGCAGGAGGAATGTCTCCATAAGGAGGATTCACTCCTTGACTGCGCCGGCGGCGAGGCCGGACTGCCAGTACTTCTGGAGCATGAGGAACGCGATGACCAGGGGGATGATCGTGATCAGGGAGCCGGTGATCACGAGGTTCTGGATCGCCTGGCCGCCGGCGGTCGAGGCCTGGTCCTTCCACTGGTTCAGGCCGATGGTCAGCGGATACCAGTTCGAGTCCTTGAGCATGATCAACGGCAGGAAGTAGTTGTTCCACGTCGCCACGATCGTGAACAGGGCGGTCGTCACGATGCCGGGAGCCAGCAGGGGCATGCTGATCGTCCAGAACGTGCGCCACTCCGAGGCGCCGTCCACGCGTGCCGCCTCCAGCAGCTCGGTCGGCACCGCCTGCTCGCTGAAGATCCACATCAGGTACAAACCGAACGGGGAGATCAGCGAGGGGATGATCATGGCCCACGGCGTGTTCGTCAGGCCCAGCTTGGCGAACAGGAGGAACTGCGGGACCGCCAGCGCGATGCCCGGCACGCTGATCGAGCCGATGATCACCGCGAACACGGCCTTCCTGCCGGGGAAGCGGAACTTCGCCAAGGCGTAGCCGCCCATAATCGCCAGCAGGGTCGCGCCGCCCGCGCCCACCACCACGTACAGGAGCGTGTTAATAAGCCAGCGGCCGAAGATCCCCTCCTGGTAGGTGAACACCGTCACGATGTTGTCCCACAGGGCGAACGACTTGCCGAAGCCCAGGCCGAACGTCGACGTGAAGTCGGCCTGCGTCTTCGTCGCGTTGATCAGCAGGTACACGAACGGGAACAGGCAGTACACGGCGAACACCGCGCACAACACCGTCATCAGCATGGAACGCCTCGGGTTGTTCACGTTCGCGAACCCGGCCTTCGCCGCGCGCCTGCGCTCCGCGGCCTCGTCCCTCTCGATCCTCCTCTGACGCTCCCTCTCCGCCTTCTTCGCGGCCCGCTCCTGGGCCCTCAGCCCCGCCGCCGACACACGGGCGGAAGTCTCAGCTGCACTCATCACGCACGCTCCTTCACGATCACAGACACAATCACAATCATCCTCGAGACAGCCACCGGGCGCATCACCTCATCTGCTCCTTCATGCTCCTCAACTGCACCGCGTACGCGATCGCCATCGTGATCACCGCCATCACAATCGCCAGGGCGGCGGCATAGTTCGACTGGTTGCCGGAGAACGACAGGTTGTACGCGTACATGTTCGGCGTGTAATACGTCGTGATCGCATTGCCCGGCACCATGCTCTGCAGAATGCTGGGCTCGTTGAACAGCTGGAACGAGCCGATGATCGAGAAGATCACCGTGATCGCCAAGGAACCCCTCAACTCCGGCAGCTTGATCGACTTGACGATCTGCCACTCCGAGGCGCCGTCGATCGAGGCCGCCTCGTACAGGGAGTGCGGGATCGTCGACAGCGAGCTGTAGAAGATCAGCATGTTATAA
>NZ_JFAG01000016.1:0-84614 GCF_006408915.1 Bifidobacterium sp. UTCIF-1 | reverse complement strand
AGATTTTGGCGCGAATATCTCAATGACGTCATTGAGATTGACAGATTGTTTAATCCAATCATCGTTGTATAAAGATTCCCGCTCTTTTGCCTTGCGTACACGCTCTTGTTCCATCGGTGACTGAGGTACGACATCTTCAAGGTAACGTTTTGATGCGGCGGAGTATTCGGATTTTGTATCCGACATGGTAAGACCTCCCTAGGGTTACATACGAAAATGAAAACTTCCGCATAGTGGAATCCAATGGAAATTCCTCCGAAGATACCGCATAATCAAATTGTCGTAGGAAGATGCCTGCATCTTCGAAAGAGGGTGTTACTGGTTCGTTTCGACGTTCTAGGAACGCCCTCTTGTTTATCTCATAATGACATCCTTTCCCGTATGAAGCGGCTCTGTAGCGTTCACAGCAGCTTCTAAACCCTGCGTCCCCTCGCGGTTTTCTAACAGCAGACCTCTCCTATATAAATCAAGGATCGCGTCATCAATCGGCTTATTCTCTGCGCGATGATGCAACCACCCCAGATACGCTTTGAATGCGTAGCCGCCGCATTCGGCGGAAAGCCCGAACCGTTCGGCGACCTCGTCTCCGGAACTCAAACCCAGACAATTGATGATAGCCGGCGGCGCAATGGAATACCTTCCCCAATAGTTGGCCTGCTTCTCCGCCAAAGGGCTGTCCCCTTTATGTCCAAGGAAGCAATGGGCAGCTTCGTGCGCATTGGTGAACCGGTTTCTGCCATCCGATTCATAATTGTTGTAGAACACCAATCTGATATCCCCATCAGCTTCCTGGAGCGTAAAGGATATTCCGCTGGGACAGCCGCTCAACATGAGAAGATCATCCAGATTCGAGACATCGAGTCCCACCGAATATGGCATAACCTGAATGCCTGCCGAAGCCATTAGCTCCACTGGATCAACGGGAATTCGAATGAATCCCAGTTGACCAAACGCTTTCACCACGCTCCATTTCAGCATGGTGTACATCGAATCATCAATCCCGACCATTGCGCTCCTTCCTCGCCTTGAGCAACGTCGTAATAAGTTCGGCCACTTCAGCCTCGCTTAGATCCCCTCCATGACGTGCGCAATATTCCTTAACGAAACCAAATGGCGTTTCAATTGTCGGCTCCGGTTTGCCCAGTAATGCCGCGGAAGTCGTATGCAGCGCCGTCGCAATATTCGCAAGAGCCTCGGCTCCCGGTTCCTGAACACCTGACAGATATTTCGATATGCTCGACTGAGATACGCCGGCATAATCAGCAAGTTGAGCCTGCGTTATGCCATATTGCCGCATCAGCCTTCTCACCTTTTCTCCAAGTTGTTCGGTCATATCTTTCCTTCCACGTATTTTCGTTTCCGAAAGACAGTATACTACATATATTCGTATCCGAATACCACAAGCAAAAATCCAAGAGTTCCGCAGCGGCGTCCGCGGTCAAAACAACATCAAGATTCTAGAGAGAAACGGAATCGAGTACCATATAGTCAAGACCTATCCCAATGGTGTCAGGGTCGGATACGTACCTGAGCATCGCGCTAAAGCGAAACGCTCCGGAATTTGACAGGCTCGGTTCCCGAAAAAATGGACGACCCGTGACATCGTGAAAGCGGGAGAGCACGTTAGCCGACTCAAGCATAACCGTGGAACCCATGACGGAGTTACGATGTGGGGAACATGGAAAGGCGTACGTGTCGGCGTAAAAGAAAACCAATGGTCATATTGCCACGATTTTCCCCGACATCAAACAATCAGAACAACCTCGACAGAGGAAAAGGAGCAGATGATGTTTGATATCAATAATGTTCGAGCGATTATTGCCGAGCGTAATGCTACCGACAACGAATGGGATGACCGCATTGAACAGTGCTGGAATCAGCTGGTCGAAGAATTAAGCCAAGACCCCCATCAGACAACCCAACTCATACTGCATTGTTCCGACGAGGAGCTGTCAACCATTGGCGAAGTTCTCGATGAACTCGTCTGGCGAACCCAAAGCTTCGATATTATCAAAGCATATCGGATTGCCATCAGGCTCCATCCAGAGGAGAGCAAAAAGTTTCATCTCGGCGAAACGCTTGACGATGCAATCAAGTCCATGCTGAAAGACCGATCTGAGGTCTACCGGCTCATCGTATGGCGTCCCTCACCTGCGGAACTTGAGCAAGTGCAGCGATGAGGACCCACGACAAGCAATTCCAAACGGTGAGGACAGCTATAGCATGGCCATCGGCATTGTCTGTTCCTTCGCTTGAGGATTTTATTGTGGGGGTTCTTTTGAGCCCCACATCAATCAAGCACGCAATCATTCGTACGAGCGCATCCCGCCCGGGCACTTTCCAGCGCCTTGCCATACCAATTAAGCCCGCCCGACAGCGCGACTTCGAAATGGGCGACCGCATGACGGTAATACCAGTGGGCGAGTTTCCTGTTCTCGTGATCTCCTTCGCCCCGCTCGCAGCATTCGGCAAGACGCAATTCGATGCTGGCCAGCACGGCGGCGCCCTGTGGATTGTCGGGATCGCATTCGTTGCCCGCGAAATACCCCGCCCTGCAATACAGTTCGACGGCCTTTTGGGGGTCGCGAGCGCATCCGCGTCCGGAACGATAGAGATCGCCGAGCTTGTAGCAGCTTTCCGGATTATCCATCTCAGCACCGAGAGTAAACCAGTGGAAAGCCTGTGCGTCATCCACTGAGCCGATACGGCCGTACAAATACACGTAACCGAGGTTCGTGGCCGCCTGCGCATTGCCTATGTTCGCGCTGCGCTCATACCATCGCGCCGCCTGTTGGAACAAACGGGCCCGCTCGCCGGGATCATTCTCGCGCATGGCGGCGTCATAGTTCGCCGCGCCGATGTCCAGCGAAATGTCACCACCGAATACGATATCTGCGGTCTCGTCGTAATTATCGCTCGTCATTGTATCGGTCATATATTCTCCTCGTTGAGCAGCCAATCCAATGCATACACTTGTTCGATGCCCTCGTGCGAGGTCGGGCGTTCGTCATCAAGCGTGATCAAGATCTTCGGATAATTGTCCCTGACCGCACGCAATGACGACAATTCACGTTCCAACGTGTTCGGATCGCGAACAGATTCACTCACTTGGTAATATCGGCGTCCGCTGGCACCATTGGTGATGAAGTCGATCTCACCGCCCGAGCCTTGTCCGACGTATACGTCGCCTTCTCGGCGCATAAGCTCCAAAAACACAACGTTCTCCAAGAGACGCCCCGTGTCGCGTACGTTGTTGGAGCATAGGATGCGGCGGATGCCGAGGTCCACGGTGTAGTACTTGCGCTCCTGACGTAGCGCACGCTTGCCTTTGATGTCGAATCGCTGCACCGGGTAGAAGATGAACGCAGCCGCAAGACCTTCCACATAATTGGATACTGTGGGCGGCGATATCTTCGTACCCATTGAGGTCATGGCATCCGCGATGGACTTGGGGTTGACGAGGTTACCGATGTTGTCGAACAGGTATCGGGTCACCGTCTCCAGCGTGGCGATGTTGGATACGCCAAGACGCGCCGCCACGTCCTTGAACAGAACCGTGCTGAGAATGCCGTCAAGGTAATCGTGCAACATGGTCTCATCGCCGGGAAATCCCACCGTTGCAGGAAGCGCGCCGTCGTGCAGATACTCCGACCATGCGCGCTGCAAGGTCAATCCCTCATTGGAACGAGCGCTCCAATACTCCGCGAAGGAGAGCGGCGTCATGGAGATCTCCACATACCGACCGGATATCAGGGTCGCCAGCGTGCCAGAAAGCAACATGGCATTCGAGCCGGTGATATACAGGTCAAGATCGCCCCTGGCCTGCAAACTATCGAGAGCCTTCTGAAAGTCTGGCACGTTCTGGATCTCATCGATCAGCACATAGCGGCGACCATCTGTTGCCGTGTGCGCGAGCGCGCATCGTCGAAGAATTTCCTCGTGAAGCTTGTGATATTCGAGGAATTGCTCGTTCTCCAGTAGCTCAAGGTTGATGTGGATGACGGCTTCGGGGGCAATGCCATACCGTGCGATCAGCCGCTGCTTCCAGAGCGTCATCAGCGTGGATTTGCCACATCGACGTACGCCGGTGATCACCTTGACCACGTCACGGTCTTTCCACGCGTCAAGTTTGCGCAGATACTGCGGCCTGTCGATCATCGGCGCGCCCTTTCAGAAGAATAAAATCGAGTTGCAATACCGCAAGTATATCACTGGATTTAAAATGCATTTTAAATCTGTACGAAAACCGGCTCAAAGTAAAATGCGTTTTCCTTCTTGGATGGCGGCGATGAGCTCACGGCGGTAGGCGTCGAGGAATTCGTCCACGTCGTCCTCCGTGCGCAGCATCGGCTTGGGATGGGGCGGCCTGACGCGAATCGTGCGAGCGGCAGGCTCAGCGGATGCCGGAACGGGCTTCGGCATGTGTTTGGGGGCCGGCGTGACGGGCGCATCGTCCGTATCGTCCGACTCCGTCCCATGAGAGCCGCCCGGCGTCGGCGTAATCGTCACGCTCGGTTCGGTCTCTTCCGGCCGAACCGGCTGCTCGGGTCGGGCCTTCGCGGCATCCAGCTGGTTGACCAGCGTCAGATACAGGCTGCCGCGCACGGTGTCGGCGGTCTGGCGGATGTCGGCGATGTACTTCGCTCCGCCGATTCTGGCCTCCGCATCCTGAAGCGAGTGCAGGGCGCTCCGCTGGGCATCCTCCCGGGCGTTGCGGTAGGAGTCGATGCCTGTGATGGATTCACGCACGTCGGAGACTACGCCACGGGCACGTTCGCGCTCCTCGCCCACCAGTTCGCCAAGATGCCGCTGCAACTCGGCCAGACGGGTCTTGAACAGATTGACCTTGTTGCCGCGGAACAGGAGCGGATCGTCCGCGATGGCGCGTACCCCGTCGCGTTCCCGCTGCAGGTCGGGGGCGGCAAGCGAGAAGTTGGAGTCGTTGGTCTTGATCCACTCCAGCCCGTCGGCGAGCACGTCGCGCTGCGCGCCGTTGAGCACCTTGCGAATCGGATCGATCACCTCCTCCTTGTCGTCGAGCAGCTGATCGGTGTTGTTGCCTTCATCCCCGCTCGGGAAGAATCCCAGAATCCACTCATCGCCCATCGCAGCCACGGCCTTCATCCGCTCCAACGGCTTGTCAAGCTGGCCGACGAACACGAACCGCCCGTTGGCGGCCTTGAGATTCTCGAGGCTTTGCGCCTGGGTCGCGAGCCCATCCCTGATGGCCCGGGCCATGTCCTCGGAGTCGCCGGGCAGCTTGTCGGCGGTCAGCCCCAGATACTCGTTGGCGAAATCGCGCAGCTCACGGAGCTTGGAGGCGTCGTAGCGCTTCGGAATCACCACGCGCACGTTTTCGGTCTTCTTCTGGTTGGTCAGATACTTGACCACATCGGTGTGCGATACCCGATTGCTGTCGATCATGAGCCGGATGCGCTCGGTGCCATACAGGTAGCACAGGCATGCCAGCGTATCAGGCAGCGGCCAACCGTACGGTACATCCTCGTAATGCTGGATCACGTCACGCACGGTCGGTATGAGACTGCGCCTGATCTGGCCGGCCACATAGTCGTAGATATCCTGCGCCGGCAGGTCCAGAAGCGTCCTCGTCGCATTGGTGCCGTCCAGCGAAGGCGTGGGATCAGATGCGTCAGCGAGAACCACGGGCAGGTCTTTCTCGGTGTACGTGAGCCCTTCCACCATGCTGAAGTTGGTGTACAGGCGGCCGATCAGCGTCTGTATCGCCTCCGTGATGATGACGACCGCATCCTGACTGGCCTTCGTTGCCAGCTGCGAGCCGTTATAGGCGATGACCGCGGAACACACCGATTTGGCGACCGCCGCGCGCAACTCGCGCTGCATGATGTCGAGGTCGCCGCGTTTGTCGTCGATGATGCGCTTGCGCGGCCCCGGCTCATTGGAATGGAGACGCAGATACTTCTCGGTGCGTTCGACCATGGCCAGATCGCGCAGCAGAGTCTTGCCATCGTCGCCGAGAATCACCCGCACCTGCTCGCGCTCGCCGGACGAACGCAGTATCTTGGCGTCCAAGGACGCGTCGTCCAGCGGGGTGACAACATGCAGTGTAATCGGATAGGAGTGCCCCTGCGCAATGCCATCAATCATCAGACCATAGCGGAAATAAGCTTTCTGCCTGCCTTGGCCATACTCCACACGCAATGGCTGGCCAAGGATCTCGCCGAGAATCCTGCCGAGCCGATCGCGAATGCGTCCATCCTCGATATCGAGGTTCTTGATCTCGCTTTCGACAGCCTGCTCGTCGTTGGTCAGATACTCGTACTCGTCACCTGTACGGTGCACGTAGTTCTGTCGTTCCAGAACATCAAGCGTCTCCTGGATACGGTGTTCCAGCTCGGGCAGATTCTCGCCGAACCCGGCGAGCACGAGAATGCGCAGATTGCGCACGTTGGCCTTGAACCCCTTGACGTGCTTGACCAGCAGCAGCGCCTTGAGCAAAGGCAGCGCCAGCTCGCGGATCTGCGGGTCGAGTTCGCGTTCGGCCTCGTTGATGCGATGGTTCACCGAACTCTGGATGGTACCGGCGATGCCGTCATACAGGGCGCTGAACGGCACCAGAGCGCCAAGAGCGTCGTTCTTGTGCTCCACCAGCGCGATGCTTATGGTGGACAACAGTGAACGTTCGCCAACCGATCGATGCTGGCCCTCGAAGAAACCGGCGTCGCTCATGCCGCGCATCGCATCCTGGAACAGGGCGAACTCATAGTTGATGAACGGATAGGTGGCGGCGAAATCCTCCTGAGTGCCGAACCGGAGATTCTTGAACTGGCGCGCGCCGCCTTCGCCTTGGAAGGTGAACAGGGCGTCGAGCTCGTCACGATGCATGCGCCACAGTTCGTCGACCGACGCCTCACCCCGTTCGTTCTTGGTGAGCAGTCGTTTCTGGATGACCTCGATGGCATCGGCGCTGGAGAGTTTCAGGTTTACTGCGAACCGGCCTTTGATCTTCGTGAAATCAAGCCCCTGCCTTACCGTGCGGTCGCCTATGACGGCGTCGATGTCCTCCTGGGAGGTGACGATCACCCACACGCGACCGTTGGTGCGGGAGAACAGCTCTTCGGTCACGGTCTGCAGGTTGAGCATGAGATTGGCGTCGTCGCCGATGAACTGGCCGACCTCGTCCACAAGGAAGATCAGACGCTGTTTGGCGGGCTGAAGCTGCAGCCAGGCGTTCACATCATCGGCGAAATCGGCGATGGTCGGGTTGTACTGTTTCTGGTAGTCCTTGAGGATGTCGCGCACCTCGTCGCCGGTCGCGGCGGAAAACGCCCTGTCGATCTTGGGGCCGGAGAACGCGGCCTGAGCGCGTCCCTTGGACCATGGCTTGCCGGCGATCAGTTCGAACTGGTGTATGAACTCGTCAAGGCAGCCGTTGGAGTCGAGGTCGCGTTCCATCTTCGCCACGTACTTGTTGGCGCCGTAGTAGCCGCGCGCCTCGTCGAACACACGGATGAAGGCGTCCATGAGCACGGTCTTGCTGCCCTTCTGCGCCTTGCTGTCGATGTTGAACAGCAGGGACGTGGCGGGGATGCGCAGATTGGCGTCCAACAGACCTTCGAGCTCGTGGTTCTCGGCATCCCGCGCCTTGGACTTCATGATGTCGATGACCTGCGCGCGGTCCAGCGGCTCGGTGACCCCAGCGCGCACGCCGGCCGGGATATCGCCCAGAATATGGGAGAGGATCTTCAAGAGGTGGGATTTACCGGAGCCGAAGAAGCCCGAGATCCAGACACCGTTCGTATAGTCGGCGGACGGGTCGTTGTATGTGTCGAGGAATAGTTCGAGATTGGTCTGGATCTCGTTGGTCAGCACGTATTCGCGCACCTCGTCGGCAAGGTTGCTGTCGTCGCTGGCCTTGATCACACCGTCGATCTTGTCGTCGATGTTCTTGACGAAGATGTCCCTGAGCTGCACTGCGCCCACGCGTGCGTGTGCCGTGCCGTCGCTTCCGTCGACTCCACCATCACCCATGATGACGTCCATGCTCTCGCTCATGTCCTCGCTCATGCGCCGGCTCCTTCCATAATCGCGGTGTTGAGGCTGAATGCCCGGTAGTAGTTGTCTGCGTCAAGCCGATCGAACAGGCGCATGACCGACACGGTCGTGGCCGTCTTCTCGTAGGTTCCCGGGAAGAACACCACCACGGGGGTATTGGAGGGAACAACGTCCTGGATGCAGTTGAGCAACGCATGGGTGCGGATGTACGGATATACCTGTCCCATGCCGGTGAGGAACACCATATCGGCCTCACTGCTCGCCGCGGCCTGCTGGTAGCACTTCCTCAATGCCTCTTTCAAGTCGTCGTTGTCAGGGCCGAGCATACCTGCGAGCGCCTGATAGAAGTCGTCCTCCTGCAGCGGTGGCCACTTGTCGATTGTTCCATCGGCACCATTAATGTCGGCATCGATGCCATCGGTGTCGTGGCCGTCACCGTCGCCGTGCATCTCGGGCTCCTGTTCGATGGCCGAGTCGAAAACGTCATTGTCCTTCATGATTCCTATGGCCATCTCGTACAGGTCGATGACCAGTACGGCGGGCGCGACATCATCGGAGTCCATGGGGTCCATGCCCTGCAGGCGATTGACCAGCATCGGAATGCGGCGCCTCACCTCCAGCTCCTTTTCCGGAGGATAAGCATAGATGAAGTTCGCCGGCTCACCGCCGGTGTCCTCGCCGTTGCGGAACCGCTTGGAGCTCATGTACCGGAACAGTCTGTCGAAATCCTGTTCGATGCTGCGGGGCTGGCGGACCGAACCTACCGCACTGTGCGAGCCAGATGTGCTGTGCAAGCCAGACGCGCCCTGCACATCATGCACAATCCGCGTACCATGCACATCATTGAAGTCCATCACGCCTCTGCCTCCTCTCACGACCTTTACGACCGTCCCGGCGCGCACGGCCCTCGTGGCAGTTGCGCTCCTCGCGGCCATATCCGCCCGATTCACCTGACGGTTTCAACCCTACTTGCCCTCAGCCCTCGCTCATGGGGAAGAACCGGAACGATTCCGGCCTGTCCTCAAGGATACCGGCCACCGACCCGCCAAGCAGTGAGGGCAGCAGCGTGTCACTTCGTCTTTCCACCAAACCGGCCTCCGACATCGCCTTGAACACGTTCGAGCGCAACTTGTTCGACGTGGCTGGGCTGAGCTCCTCAAGCTCCTCATGCCACATGGCCTTGCCTTGGATGAACCGGTCGTAGTCCTCACGGGTCACTGTCGGCAGGCCCATGAGGTAATGATCGCGGACCACTTCGGTGGCGAACTCCCCGATAAGTGCGTAGTAGCGGCACATCGCCACCCACATCAGCGCCTGGCAGTCATTGGCCGAGGTATCGACATCCGCCAGGAAACGTGTTTCCTCCTCGGTGAGCGTACTGAGACGTTTGAGCACCTCACTGACTACGCGGGCGTTCGCCGACTGCGTTCGGATGGACAGCACATTGTCATCAATGGCCTGTCGGCGGACCTGCAGTATACGCTCCCCCAGTTCACCTTCACCGACAACTTCGCCGGCCAAGGGTGACGAATCCGCTCCCGACACCGCGTCTTCCGCTGGACAGCCGTTCTTCACAAACAACGAGGCGATGATCCGGCCCTGCGGGGCCAGAAGCCCGCCGACCGTGAACGACAGACGGTAGCGTCCATTGTGCAGAGTTTCGGAACCATATGAACCCGCCATCGCATCTCCTTGTGGTCCTTGAGGACTATGGACTACGGTTGCAAGAATATTTCAGACTACCCCCGGGCAGCGATATACACGCGATATACACGCGTTCCAATCACGAGCTTGCACCGCGCAGGATTACAGCATCGACCAACTTCGCCCATCGACGTCAGTACACCGCGGCATACAGTCATTGATTGCATTCTGACTCCCCTTGTCAGAACGTTGCCGTGAAGCAAACAGCGGAGCTGTTGGTAGGTGCTGTGCGAGCCGACAGGCGAGCTGGCAAACCGCGCGCGAAGCGAGTCCCTGATTGCAGGACGAGCTGGCCCGCGAAGCGGGACTGAGGGGTAGTTAATCAATCAACGAACTTCTGACGTGGAAGACTAGACTGAAAACGCAATTGTGGCGCACAAAGCTGGTGAACCGGCACATCCGACTCGCCAGCTTTACCCCTACGACCGTAATACGTCCATGACACGAGGTGAGACAATGCGTCTTCGGTTCACTAGCAATCTCGCGGCTTCCCCGGCGGAGGACAACCGGCTGTTCGCGATGTTCCACGGATACGGGAACAACGAAAGTGAAATGGTCCGCATCATCGATGCGGTGTATGCACATGATGCACACGGTGCGCAAAGCGCACAAGGCGCGCGTTCCTGTGCGGAAGCGCATGGAACCGTATCCATGGCTCCACAGCCGCTCATAGCTGGATCAGCACCAGAATCGGTCTCTATGCCGCTTGGCACCGAGCCGAGTTATCTCTCGTTCCGGGGCACCTTCTCCAGACCCTATATGGGCGGGCATTACTGGTATCCGGATGGTTGCGGTGTCGAGGAGCGTCAGCGCGAATGCGCGTCAGTAGGCGAGACGGTGACAAAACTGCTCAGCGCTCCCCTGTTCCAGCACCGGCGCATCATTCTTGTGGGATTCTCGCAGGGCGGGTACCTCTCATACCGACTGGTCAAGGCGTATCCGCGACTGTTCAACACGGCCATTCTGCTCAGCCCGTCGTTCAAAGGCGAAGAGGGGTCGACACTTGAATCGTCAACGCGATTCTTCCTTGCATACGGGGCCAACGATCATACGATTCCCTCGGACGATCAGCGCAATGCGCGTGCCGTGCTGGAGAATGCCGGTCATCTGACCTCTCGGACATATCCCGGCATGGGGCATGCCATCTGCGATGAGGAAATCAGCGACATCCGCGGGTTTTTGAACGTCCTCTGACCGTATTGATGTTCTCTGAACGCCTATCTCGCTTGAGTGAGGTACATTTCCGGTTTTGCCGTAAGTACCTCATTCAAGCGAGATAGCCCCCAAGATAATCCATTTTCAGCACTTCGATCACGGCCGGCACTCAACTCTGGCTCGGTGGTTTTACTCACACGCCCGTCACCTCTTTCGGAGAGACGAAACCCTATAGCGAGAGGGTACAGTAAGCATGGAAAGAAATAAGAGCCCAATGGCCTCATGGCATAGGGCAGAACAGCAAAGGAGCGATGATGACGCTGATGGAACCGCCGGCAATCCCCACGCGCAAGGCGCATGACGGGCTGGAGCTGCCGTCCATAGGATTCGGCACATACAAGGTGAACGGCTTCGCGGGCGTCGAGGCCATCAAGTCGGCGCTGGAAGTGGGCTACAGGCTCATTGATTCCGCATTCAACTACGAGAACGAAGGCGTGGTCGGCAAGGCGATCCGCGAGTCGGAGGTGCCTCGCGAGGACATCATCGTGGCCTCGAAACTGCCGGGCCGCCATCACCAATACGATCAGGCACGCGCCACCATCGAAGAGTCGGTGGCCCGCATGGGTCTCGACTACATCGACCTGTATCTGATTCATTGGCCGAACCCCTCGCAAGGTCAGTTCGTGGAGGCGTGGCAGGCGCTGGTCGACGCGCAACAGCAGGGCATCGTGAAGCATATCGGCGTGAGCAACTTCCTGCCCGGCCACATCGACCTGCTCATCCGCGCCACCGGAGTGACGCCGGCCGTGAACCAAGTGGAGCTGCATCCGTTCTTCCAGCAGAACGAGCAACGTGCCTATGATGACGCGCACGGCATCATCACCGAGGCGTGGAGCCCGCTCGGACGCGCCAACCAGATGCTCAAGGACCCGACCATCGTGCGCATCGCCGAGAAGCACGGCGTCTCCCCCGTGGCCGCCATCCTGCGCTGGCATCTGCAACTGGGCGACGTGGCGATTCCGAAGTCCATGCACCGCGAGCGCCAGCGCGCCAACCTCGACCTGACCGGTTTCGCGCTCGATGAGCAAGATATGCGGGACATCGCCGCCATGGATAACCCGGAGGGCTACACCTTCGGCCAGGACCCTCACTGGCACGAGGAGGACTAAGGCAGCGGTTCGGTGTGGTCGGCTCGCAATGGAATCAGACGCCAGTATCCCGCGTCATTAATTCGCTGTTTATAATTCTGGCTCCCCTTGTCAGGGGAGCTGGCCCGCGAAGCGGGACTGAGGGGTAGTGAATTAATCAACGAACTTCTGGCGCAAGATACTGTCCCGTCACTGACTGCCCCGTCACTGACCGGCCGGCGTCCGACGAATATGGGTCACATCGTCGGAAGTACCAGTACCTAAGAAACATGCTATGTTCCATGCCGGAGCCGTCAAGCCCCCTGTCGGCTGATGCCGCCCTTGTGCCCCGTGGCCTTGAATGGCTGTGCGTGGCGCTTTGATGGTTGCGAAGCGCCACGCACAGTTGCTTTGCCCACTGTTGTCTGCTCGCCCAAAATATGGCTCTCCCCGCTATGCACGCCTTTGACCGAAATGTTCTTGGCCCGCAGAGCCTTCAGCCACCGCTCATCCATAGCGTGTCTTCTATTGTCATTCATGAGCATCCTCATCTCAGCTTCGGGTCGGCGAACCGCCGATTCTTCAGTACCGGCAATATCTCGCGTACTCGTTCAAGTCGATTCCGGTCCAAAACAGCGTTGATCAGGCCAGATTGTGTATCGTCCGCTTCAGCCATGGTCTCGCCCATGGGATCGATGATGCGACTGCATCCGATGTTGCGCTTGCTGACCTCACTGCACGCCAGCACATAACAGGTGTTTTCCACGGCTCGGGCCGCCGTCAGCAGTCGCCAGTGCCGTTCTTTGGAATCGCCCCGTACCCACGCCGCGCTCACCACTATCGCATCGGCACCACGCACTGCCAATGATCGAGCAACCTCCGGGAACCGCACATCGTAGCAGGTCATCACACCGATCTTCCACCCATCAATATCCACGATGGGAGGCAATTGTGTACCGGGACTAACCACGTCGGATTCCTTCGCGGCAAACGCATCATACAAGTGGAGTTTCCGGTAGTCCGCGATAATGTCGCCTTCGCGAACCACCAGAAAGGCGTTGGAAACGCGATTGTCCGGCTGACTATCCCGATGATCGTCGGGGCGATCCTCATCTCCTCGCATATTTCGCGCATCCGGCACGACGTGGACCGTCCCCATCAACGTGATGTGGCGATTGGCGCTGATCCGCCGCAACCCCGTGACGAACGGGCCGGCGATGGACTGCGCATGGGCGGCGGCGAACGCATCATCATCACCGTCACGCGCGATAAGGCCCTCGGGCAGCACCAGCAGTTTCGCGGCGTCCTGCGCCGCATCCCGCGCGAACGCATCGATCAATTTCAGATTGCGTTCCGGCTCCCGCGCAACAGTAAACTGTGCGACTGCCACCTTCAACCGGTCATCGTACGATGCGTAAATCATGCCCATACTCGCGTCCCGCCAGTCTCACGACGACTCCACTCCCGACAATCGTTCTCAAACCAATCCAAGCACCCGAAACGCGTTGGCGATGCCGTTGTCGTGGATGTCGGTGGTCTGGATGGTGCAGGATTTCTCGATGCCGTGGATGGCGTTGCCCATGGCCACGGACGTGCCGGCGGCCTTGAGCATGGCCGTGTCGTTGTCCGAGTCGCCAACGGCAATCGTGTCTGCGATCGCGTAGCCGAGCGCCTCCGCCACGTCGCGCAGAGCGGTACCTTTGTCGATGCCGTTGATCAGCAACTCGCCGTTGTTGGGCGAGATCTTGTCGTACGAGCCGTGCACGGTCTCGAACCATGGGGACAGGTCACGCTTGGTCTGTTCAAACGTCACGTCCGGATTCGGGCCGGTGAAGTAGGAGCCTTTGCTGACTTTGATGGTCTCGCCCAGCGTCGAGCCGAACGGCACCTCCACTTCGTCGATGAGATGCCAGAACCGGGCGAACTCGCCCCGGTTGAACGCCTTGCCTTTCGACTCCAAGTGACGGCGATAGCCTTCGGAGATGTACATGCCGTCCGCGCCCTGCCACTGGTAGCTTTCGATGTGATGCAGTCTGAAGTATTCCATGGCGGCGTCCACAGCGGCTGCCGGCACGAGATGCTGGAACAGCAGCCGGTCCCCCACGTTCGCCTGCGCGCCGGCCACGGAGACCACGCCGTCGAAACCGAGGTCGAGGATGCTGCGTTCGATTTTCGGCATGGACCGCCCGGTGCAGATGAACAGCTTATGCCCGTTTCGCTGGGCTTCGGCACACGCCTCACGCGCCGAGTCGGGCACCACATGGTTCTCATCCGCCAATGTGCCGTCGATATCGAGAAAAACCAGTTTGCCTGTCTTCATCAGTTACTTCCTTCACACTGCATACGCGGACCAGCGGCCGTGGCTGTGCTCGACCTCGATCGGCATGCCGAACAGGTCCGAAAGGCGCTCGTCGGTCAGGCCATCCTCGAGCACGCCGGAGTAGACGATGGTGCCGGCACCGGGGTTGCCCATCGCGTCGATGCCATCGGCGGTGGCGTCCTCGGCGGAGACCGGTTTGCGCCCCATGATGGCGATGTGGTCGAATCCGGCCGGAATCTCCTCGAGCCGATGGGTCACGAGCACCACCGCGCGGTCGGAACTCTCCTCGCCGATGCGGCTCAGGGTGCGCATCACCTGCTCACGGCCACCCAGATCGAGTCCGGTGGTCGGTTCGTCCATGATGAGCAGTTCCGGGTCGCCCATCAGCGCTCGGGCGATAAGCACGCGGGTGCGCTCGCCTTCCGAAAGGCGCCACATCTGCTTGCCTTCGAGATAGCTCACGCGGAAATCACGCAGCAGTTGACGCGCACGTTCGTATTCCGAATCCGTGTATGTGTCCTGCCAGCGTCCGGTCACTGCGGTGAGCCCGGTAACCACGGCGTCCAATGGATCCTCGAAATCAGGGAACTGACGCCCCAAGTCGGCGGATGCGAGGCCGATGCGCGTGCGCAACTTGAACACGTCGTATTTGCCGAGCTGGTGGCCAAGGATGAACACGCGGCCTTCGGATGGGAACGTGCGGGTGGCGAGCATGCCGACCGCCGTGGATTTGCCGATGCCATTCGGGCCGAACAGCACCCATCGCTCCCCCGCATGGATGGTGAGGTTCACGTCGGTGATGATGACACGGCGGTTGCGACGGAATTCGACATTCTCCAGTCTGAGGACTTCGGCTGAGCTCACGGTGATGCCTTTGCTGTTCGATGGTGGCTATTGATGATGGGCGATTATAGTAGCGCATGACTGGCTGCGCATGGCCTGGTTCGCATGCGAAAGGGAGAGACCATGAGAGGATTCGTCTTGTTGGTCTCTCCCTCCGTCACGCTTCGCGTGACACCTCCCTCATCAGAGGGAGGCTGGCGCGGGGTGCGGGAAACTACTTGCGTTCGTCGAGCACGGACTGGTAGACCTTGACGGTCTCGTCGGCGACGGACTCCCAGCTGAACACGTCACGGGCGCGCTCGTAGCCGGCCTTGCCCATCTTCTCGCGCAGTTCGGGGTCGGCCATGATTCTGTTGATAGCGTCGGCCATGTCGTGCACGAACTTGTCCGGGTCGGTGGGGGTGCCGGTGCCGTCGTGCAGCTGGTCGATCGGCACCAGGAAGCCGGTCTCGCCGTCCACGACGACCTCGGGGATGCCGCCGGTGGCGGAGGCGACCACAGGCAGGCCGCAGGCCATGGCCTCGAGGTTCACGATGCCGAGCGGCTCATAGATGGACGGGCAGATGAAGGCGTCGCAGCCGTGCTCCAGGGCGCTCAGCTCCTTCTTCGGCAGCATCTCCTCGATCCAGATGATGTTGCCGCGCTCCTTGTCGAGCTGGGCGAAGGAGTTCTTGACCTCCTCCATGATCTCCGGGGTGTCGGGCGCACCGGCGCACAGCACCACCTGTACATCCTTGTTGACGAAGTGCAGCGCCTTCAGCAGGTACGGCAGGCCCTTCTGGCGGGTGATGCGGCCCACGAACAGGAGCGTCGGCTTGCTGCGGTCGATGTGGTAGCGGTCGAACACGCCCCATGCCGGGTCATCCTCGGCCGGAGTGGCGAATTCGGACATCGTGATGCCGTTGTACACCACGACCACCTTGTCGGGGTCGAGGTTCGGGTAAGCGGCGAGGATGTCCTTGCGCATGCCGCCGGAGACGGCGATCACGCGGTCGGCATGCTCGTAGGCGTCCTTCTCGGCCCAGGAGCTCAGGTTGTAGCCGCCACCGAGCTGCTCGCGTTTCCACGGGCGGAACGGCTCAAGCGAATGCGCGGTGATGACCAGCGGCGTGCCGTGCAGCATCTTGGCAAGGTATCCGGCGAGGCATGCGTACCAGGTGTGGGCGTGGATGATGTCCGCGTCCACATCGTTGGCGATCTGCAGATCCACACCGAAGGTCTTCAGAGCGGGATTGGCTTCGGACAGTTGTTCAGGCACGTCGTATCCGACGACCTTAAGGCTGCCCTTGGCTGCGTCGGCGTTGGGGATCGCAGGAACATCAGCCTCAGTGCGCTTGCCATCGAACGCACGTACGGTCACATCGATGCGCTCGGCCAGCGCCTTCGAAAGCTCCTCAGCGTGTACGCCTGCGCCGCCATAGACGTGCGGCGGGTACTCACGGGTAAGAATGTCGACCTTCATTGGATGCCTCTCCTTCTTGTCATCAGAACACTGGAAGCAAGTTCTACTTTAAGGCACCTTGACGCTGAAAATGCGCAGGCCGCCACGCATGTTTACCAACGCGATACTGGACGTTGCACACTAACGCTGTCTAGACTGGAGTTGTGCATGGCAATGCTCAATGAGGAGGGGAGAATCGATGACCGGACAACAGCCTCAGGAACCGTACAACCAAACCAACCGCAATCCACAATCGAATCGGCCGCGCAGTATCCCATACGGTCAGGCGCCTCAGGCGCATATACCCACGCAAGGCAGCCAATATCTGCCGAATCAACCATATAAGCCTCAGCCTCAGCCTCAGCCTCAGCCGGGCCAGCCGACTCAGCCCAGCCAGCTCGACAATCAGGCATATCTTGGGAGCAACAATCCGCAACAACCCCGACCTGCAGTACCCGGGCAGGCTCCTTTTGCACCGCAGCAGCCCTATGCCCAACGGCCCAATCCATACGCCCAACCCGCCTCGCCGGCTCAGGCAAAGCCATACGCCTCCCCCGGTGCAGGTCAGCAAATCCCGTATTATTCCATGCAGCCGAAGGCGAAGAAGCGCGGTCTGAGCGGCGGAGGCGTCGCGGCCATTGTGATTGCGGTGATCCTGGTGCCGATCCTGCTATTCGCCTCCATTATGGCTGGTTTTGCAGCGATGGCGAACAAGGCCGTCAATGATGCGATGCAGCAGGCGCAAAGCGAGGTGGAAACGCCTGAAAAGGACGAATCCCAGTCCCAGACTCAGTCTCAGCCTGAAATCGAGTACATCACGATGAAGGACCGTCCCTCCTATAAGGGAACGTACGATTATGTGAACGGCAAATACGAGCAATACAGTCAGGAAGCGTTGGCCGACACTCAGGGGTTCATGGACAAATACCGCATCCCCGTCACCGATGACGGCAACAAATACGTCACCGATTTCATCGCGGTATTGGGCAAGTACGCAACCGATCTGAAGAAGATGGGAGACACCGTCGGCGTCAACGCCAGCGAGATGGACGATGTCATCGCATCCTATCGTACCAATACGGATACCGTGGAGGGGCACTTCCTCAAAGGCGAGCCTCTTGATGTACAGGTGACCTTGCAGGGAAGTAACGGGGAGACCTACACCGTGGACGGCCAGAATTCGGTGGATCTCAAGCCGCTGTGGGCCGATCTGGAGCCGAAGGTCGCTGCCGCCTCGAACGATATGGGATCGAATTACGCGGAAAGCGCCCAGAAAATCGTGGAGCTCGCCGGATTGCAGATCAACTGGAATCTTGAATCGGCCTACCAGTACTGCACCAAATCAGCGGAGAATAGCCCCGACATGAAGACGCTCAACGACAATGAGACATTTGGCTTCTATTGCCCGGTGACGCCGAACGTGATCTACGCGAATCAGCAGGTCAACGGCTGGGATTCCATATACGCCCCCTCCGCCGGAATACGTCACGAGATAGCCCACCATGCCATCCACATGTACTGCGGCACCATCCAGCCTCCGGTCGTCATACAGAACGGCGTGAACCGCTTCGAGGGCGTGACCAACAGCTACGCAGTCAAGTATCTGGGAGCGGATGCCAATCTGCTCAGCCAAAGCGCCCAGCAGGCGGCCGCCAACAATCACCGGCAGTACCTGATGGACGATTTCACGGATAAGGCCGCCGAGGCGATTCATCGGGGCGAATGCGAGGCGATTCAGTAAGGCGGACGGCAGAGAATCAGCTGAAACAGCACTGGAACCATCGTAAACACCAGCGAACGGGCTGTATGTTTGCGTACCAACCAAGGTACCGCGTACATACAGCCCGTTCTGGCGTCTGAATCGGCTGTATGTACGCGGCATGGTCGTTCACACGCGAACATACAGCCGTCACCGGCAACGAATCGGCACCAACCGACTGCGTCTGGCTGTACTTCGACCGGATCCGAACGACTTCAACCGAATCCGACCGTCAGCACACGGTTCAGACTGCGGTGCCGTTCTGATCGAGGTTCGGATTGTCCTTGGAATTCCCCGCAGTGAAGAACAGGCTCACCACGCCCACGATGAACACGCCGGATACGGTGGCGATCAACCAGAACGGATGGCTAGGCAGCCACATCACCACGAAGAAACCGATGATGGCAAGCGCAATCAGCGTCCAGCTGCCGACGCGGAACCATTGGCGTACCGAATGCGGCGCCTTGAACATCTTCGGATCGGAATAGTTCGGATTGGTGTTCAGCACGGTTTCAGGTTCTTCCACCTTGCCGCCGCTGGGCTTCCATTCCTTGCCGTCGGTACCGTCCTGCAGACGAATGGACTTCTGCTGCAGCTGGTATTCGTCGATCATCCCCGAACGGCCGCGACCGCGCGTGGAATCATATTGCTGCGGTATTCCCTTGCGATTGGCTTTGGCCTGGGCTCGACGTTCTGCACGGTTCGGCATATCAATACTCCTGTCTCAGCGATGACACTGTTGGCTATATTACTCGCTTGGCCGCGCCGCGCGTACACAATCCCGACGGACGGGTAGTCCGGACCCCAGCTTGTTCTGCTTCATTGCTTGTTCGACGAGCCTATAACAGTCCACTTCCCTTTCAGCAAACATACACGATAAAGAAACGTATTGGGATGCCGCTAGGCCCGCCAATGTCTAGGACGACTAATTGTTTGTTATGGCGACCGGGCGACGAAGTACCTAGTCTGCCTCGCCGTAAGTTCGTTGATTAATCACTACCCCTCAGTCCCGCTTCGCGGGCCAGCTCCCCTGACAAGGGGAGCCTCCAATATATTCAACGAATTAATGACGCGGGATACTGGTGAAAGGTCATTATAATATATGTAGCTATTAATAGCTACCGTCAAAGGAGACACCAATGAGCAAAAGCACCAATAATCATGTTGTACGCAAAGGAAAAATCTACCATATTCTCCCATGCATACTCACAATTGTTGCACTCTGCTCTACGTGTATCAACAGCAAGTCTGGAAACTTAATTTCTATACTAGCCAACATCGCCAATATTCACGAAAATATTATATGGCTAATAATCTTGTTAATATCTATGATATCAGCCTGTTTATGCATTTATTCCATTCACAAAAAAGATTGTAAGATATATATAAATATTTGCTTTATTATTAATATATATTATATACTAGTCAGTCTTTTGACCATAACATAAATGTGCAATCAAGAATAAAAGAGTATTGATAATAAAATAAAAATAGCCGGTTCTTGCATACCTACTTAACGTAGCTATGCAAGAACCGGCTATACGGGCAGAATGTCAGCGAGGCAGCATCATCGGGCGGTCACTGGCCTTGATCGGTGCTGGCAGCTCACTGGTCTTCTCACTGGAGAGGTACTCATCCACGGCGGCAGCGCAGGATCGTCCCTCCGCAATGGCCCAGACCACGAGGCTCTGGCCACGGCCGGCATCGCCGCACACGAACACGCCATCCTGGCTGGTGGCGAACTTGTCGTTGCGGGCGATGTTGCCGCGCTTATCCAACTCCACTGGCAGCTGGTCGAGTAGCGTGGTGGTGTCCGGGTGAAGGAAGCCCACGGAGATGAGCACCAAATCGGCGGGCAGCACGCGCTCAGTGCCGGGCTGGCGGGTGAACGGGCCGTTCTCCCCCGGTGCCACGGAGACCACTTTGAGGCCGGTCACATGGCCATGCTCGTCTGCCACGAAGCCTTCGGCGGTGGTGGAGTTCTCGATCTTCACCTTGGCCTGCTCCTCCTCGGAACCGATGAAGTTCACGGAGTCGGTGCTGTACAGGTAGGTGCCGCCCTCGGCCATGGACGTGGTCTTCTGGTAGGTGCGGGCGAAGGTCGGCCACGGCTGGTTGGCGGGACGACTTTCCGGTTCCTTCGGCATGATCTGCAGCACGGTCACGTCCTTGGCGCCCTGACGGATCGAGGTGCCGAGGCAGTCGGAACCGGTGTCGCCGCCGCCGATGACGATGACGTGCTTGTCCTTGGCGGTGATGTCGTTGACGGGCTTGACGCCGAAGACGCGGCGGGTGGCGTCCGGCAGGAAGTCGAGGGCGAAGTGGATGCCGTCGAGCTCGCGGCCGGGAATCTTCATGTCACGCGGCACGCGAGAGCCAATGGCCACAACAACGGCGTCATACCGGTCGCGCAACTCATCCCAGGAGATGTCCTTGCCGATCTCCACGTTGGTGCGGAATCGAGTGCCTTCGGCCTCCATCTGCTCCACACGACGGTCGAGCAGACCCTTCTCGAGCTTGAAGTTCGGGATGCCGTATCGCATGAGACCGCCGATGGCGTCGTCCTTCTCATAGACGACCACGGTGTGGCCGGCTCGGGTGAGCTGCTGGGCGGCTGCAAGTCCTGCGGGGCCGGAGCCGACGATGGCGACGGTCTGGTCGGTCAGGCGCTGCGGCGGCAGCGGCTTGACGTAATCCAGATCCCAAGCCTGGTCGATGATCGTGCACTCGTCGTTCTTGATCATCGTCGGTGGCTGGTGGATGCCGAGAACGCAGGCCTGCTCGCACAGGGCCGGGCAGATGCGGCCGGTGACCTCGGGGAAGTTGTTGGTCTGGGACAGGCGGTTGTAGGCGTCCTCCCACTTGGCCTGACGTACCAAGTCGTTGAACTCCGGGATGATGTTGCCCAGCGGGCAGCCGGTCATGCAGAACGGGGTGCCGCAGTCCATGCAGCGTGCGGCCTGCTCGCGTGTCCACGGCTGCAATCCGGATTCGGCGTGGACGTCGAACCAGTCCTTGATACGCTCCTCGATGGGGCGTTCGGCCAGTTCACGGCGTGTACGGACCTTCAGGAATCCTCTCGGGTCGCCCATGTCAGCGCACTCCTTCCATGACGTGCTCGTATACCTGATCCCAGGCACCGGGCGAATTGAAATCGACGTTGTTGGCCTTGGCCTCTTCCATGGCTCGGGTCATGGCCAGATACTGCTTGGGCACTACATGGGTGAACCGCTTGACGGTTTCGTCCCAGTCTTCCAAAAGTGCGGCGGCGAATTGGGAACCGGTCTCTTCAGCATGCTGCTTGACCAGGTCGTGCACCAGCTTGCCGGACTCCTCGTTCAGTGGCTCGAAAAGCAGAGCTCCGGACTTGATGGCGCCCGGGTTGACCTGCTTCATGTCGAGGTCGAGCACGTAAGTGTTGCCGCCGGAGAAGCCGGCACCGAAGTTGCGGCCGGTGGGGCCGAGCACCACCACGGTGCCGCCGGTCATGTACTCGCAGCCGTGGTCGCCCAAGCCTTCGACGACGAACGTGGCGCCAGAGTTGCGCACGGCGAATCGCTCGCCTGCGCGGCCGGCCACGAACATCTGGCCGGAGGTGGCGCCGAAGCCGGTCACGTTGCCGGCGATGACGTTCTCATGGCAATCGAAGGTGACGTTGGTCTCCGGACGCACGATCATACGGCCGCCGGACAAGCCCTTGCCGGCATAGTCGTTGACTTCGCCGTAGATGCGCAGGGTCTCGCCGCGTGGGATGAACGCGCCGATGGACTGGCCGCCGGAGCCGTGCAGGGTCATGTCGATGGTGTCGTCAGGCAGGCCCGGCTCGCCGTAGCGGCGGGTGATCTCGTAGCCGACCATCGTGCCAACCGTACGGTTGACGTTGCGGATCGGCATCTCGATACGCACCGGCTCCTTGCGCTCCAGCGCCGGCTCGGCGAGCTTGATGAGCTCGTTGTCGAGCGACTTCTCGAGCTCGTGGTTCTGCTCGATGGTCTGGTGCAGGATCGTACCCGGCACCGGGCCGGCCTGCTTGAGCACGTTCGACAGGTCGATGCCGTTGGACTTCCAGCGCTTGATGGCCTCGTTCTGATCCAGGCATTCGACGTGGCCGACGGCCTCCTCGAGCGTCCTGAAGCCAAGCTGGGCAAGAATCTCGCGGACTTCCTCGGCGATGAACATGAAGAAGTTGACCACGCTTTCAGGCTTGCCGCGGAAGCGGGCGCGAAGCTCCGGGTCCTGCGTGGCGATGCCCTGCGGGCAGGTGTTCTTCTGGCAGGCGCGCATCATGACGCAGCCCTCGACGATCAGCGCGGCGGTGGCGAAGCCGAATTCCTCGGCACCCAGCAGGGCGGCGATGACCACGTCGCGGCCGGTCTTGAGCTCGCCGTCGCACTGGACGACGATGCGGGAGCGCAGACCGTTCAGGATCAGCGTCTGCTGGGTCTCGGACAGGCCGATCTCCCATGGCGTGCCGGCGTGGCGGATGGCGTTGAGCGGGGCCGCGCCCGTGCCGCCGTCGTAGCCGGAGATTAGCACCACGTCGGCATGGCACTTGGCCACGCCGGCCGCAATGGTGCCCACACCGAACTCGGAGACGAGCTTGACGTGGATACGGGCCTTCGGGTTGGCGAGCTTCGCATCATAGATCAGCTGCTTCAGATCCTCGATGGAGTAGATGTCGTGGTGCGGCGGCGGGGAGATGAGCTCCACGCCCGGGGTGGCGTGACGCACCGTGGCGATCCACGGCGGAACCTTGGCGCCCGGCAGGTGGCCGCCCTCGCCGGGCTTGGCGCCCTGGGCGAGCTTGATCTGCAGGTCGGTGGCGTGCACGAGGTAGTCCGAGGTGACGCCGAAGCGCGCGGAGGCGATCTGCTTGATACGGCTGTAGCGCAGCGGATCCTCGATGCGGTCGTCGGATTCGCCGCCCTCACCGGAGTTGGAGCGCGCGCCGATCGAGTTCATCGCGATGGCGAGCGTCTCATGGGCCTCCTGGCTGATGGAGCCGTAGCTCATGGCGCCGGTGGAGAAGCGCTTGACGATCTCGCTGGCCGGCTCGACCTCGGAGATGTCGATGGGCTTGCGGGTCTCGTTGAACTTCATCAGGCCACGCAGGGTCATGATGCGGTTCGACGTGTCGTTGATGTGGTGCGAGTACTTCTTGAACATCTGATAGTCGCCGCGCTGGGTCGACTGCTGGAGCAGGAAGATGGCCTCCGGGTCGTTCAGGTGGTCCTCGCCGGTACGGCGCCACTTGTACAGGCCGCCGGTGCGCAGGTTGCGGTGCGGGGCCGCGGTCCACTGGTTCGGGTAGGCCACGCGGTGGCGGACGGCCACCTCCTCGGCGAGCTCGTCGAGGCCCACGCCGCCCACGCGGGAGGTGGTGCCGGTGAAGTACTCGTCCACGACCTCCTGGTTGAGACCCACGGCTTCGAACAGCTGGGCACCGCGGTAGCTCATGATGGTGGAGACACCCATCTTGGACATGATCTTGAGTACGCCAGTGGAGAGAGCCTTGGTGAGGTTCTTCACGGCGGTTTCCGCATCCACCTTGAGGTAGCCAGCGCGCGCCAGATTCTCCACGGATTCAAACGCCAGATACGGGTTCACGCAGGCGGCACCGTAGGCGATGAGCAGGGCCACATGGTGCACCTCGCGCACGTCTCCGGCCTCCACGGCCATGGAGATCTGCGTGCGTGTGTGGCGGCGCAGCAGGTGATGCTGCACGGCGGAGGTGAGCAGCAGCGACGGGATCGGACCCCACGTATGGTTGGATTCACGGTCGGAGAGCACAATGAAGTTCTTACCGTTCTCGATGGCCTCGTCGATTTCGGAGAAAATCTCTTCAAGACGCTCTTCAAGCGCCTTGCCGCCGCCGGCCACCTGATACAGGCCCTTGACCACGTACGGGCGGTAATAGCCGCCGAGCACGCGGGCCTTGTCGAGGCGCTTCAGCTGGGCCATCTCGTCGGAGTTGACCACGGGCAGCGGGATGAGGATCTTCTTGGCGTGCAGCTCGGAATCGGCCAGCAGGTTCGGCTCGGGGCCGATGGCGGATTCAAGGGAAGTGACGATCTCCTCGCGCTCCCAGTCGAGCGGCGGGTTGGTCACCTGCGCGAACTTCTGGTGGAAGTAGTCGAAGAGCATGCGGCTGCGGTTCGACAGGGCCGGCAGCGGGGTGTCGTTGCCCATGGAGCCCAGCGGCTCCTTGCCGGTGTTGGCCATCGGGGTGAGCAGGAGCTTCAGGTCCTCCTCGGTGTAGCCGAAGGCGCGCTGACGGCGCTGGACGGACTGGCCGGAGTGGTTCACATGCTCGCGCTTGGGCAGGTCGGAGAGCTCCACGGAGTTGCCCTCGACCCACTTGCGGTACGGGTGCTGGGAAGCGAGGTTCTTCTTGATCTCCTCGTCCGGGATGATGCGACCCTCGGCGGTGTCCACGAGGAACATCTTGCCGGGCTCGAGGCGTCCGTTGGCCACCACGTGCTTCGAATCGTTCTCCGGAATCACGCCGGCTTCGGAGGCGAGCACCAGATAGCCGTCATCGGTGAGTTGCCAGCGGCCTGGGCGGAAACCGTTACGGTCAAGTAGTGCACCGACCTGAGTGCCGTCGGTGAAGACGATGTCGGCCGGGCCGTCCCACGGCTCGATGAGCGTGTTGTTGTACTCGTAGAAGGCGCGCACGTCCGGGTCGAGATCCGGGTTCTTTTCCCATGCCGGCGGCAGCATCATGCAGATGGCGTGCGGCAGGGAGCGGCCGGCGAGGTGCAGCAGCTCGAGGCATTCGTCGAAGGTGCCGGAATCGGAGTAGCCGGGTGTGGTGATCGGCAGCAGCGGCTTGAACTCGCCGAGCAGTTCGGAGCTCAGACGGCCCTCGCGGGCGGACAGCCAGTTGCGGTTGCCCTGAATGGTGTTGATCTCGCCGTTGTGGGCCAGCAGGCGGAACGGCTGGGCCAGCGGCCAGCTCGGGAACGTGTTGGTGGAGAAACGGGAGTGGACGATGGCGACGACGGCCTTCATGCGCTCGTCGTTCAGGTCCGGGAAGAACTTGGTGAGCTGCATGGTGGTGAGCATGCCCTTGTACGTGATGGTACGGGCCGAGAGGGAGGCGAAGTACACGCCCACCTCGTGCTCCACACGCTTGCGAATGCGGAAGGTCTTGCGGTCAAGGTCGATGCCGGCGAGGGAACCATCCGGGGATGCGACCACAAGGGTCTTGAAGCCCGGCATTGCGGCGAGCGCCTGCAGGCCTAGGCCGTCCGGGTTGGTGGGCACCACGCGCCAGGCGAGCACTTCGAGGCCCTCCTCGCGCACGATCCTAGCGATGGCCTGCTCCTGCTGGCCGGAGGTCTCGATGTCGCGGTCAAGGAACGCGATGCCGGCCGCGTAATGGCCCTCCTCGGGCAGGTCGGCGGGGATGACGGCACGCATGAACTCATCCGGCATGCTCATCAGGATGCCGGCGCCGTCACCCGTGTTCTCCTCGGCACCCACGGCACCGCGGTGATCCAGATTGACCAGCACCTCGATGGCGTCGGTGACGATCTTGCGTTCCGGACGCTTGTTCAAGGTGGTGACCATACCCACACCACAGGCGTCATGCTCGCTGGAGGGGTCGTACATGCCGTCCGGAGCATGGACCGTGAGATCAAGCGGGGCTTTGAATGTCACCGAAATCACCTCAATTGCTTATGGGCGCGCTCACAAACGTGCCACTTCCTAAGTTGCTGTTGACAGAGTAGCGTTGCGGTATGTCGATTGCGTTTCGCTGTCCATATACCGAATTACGAGAAAAGTCAAGAGTTGATTTTAGCGACTTTTCCTGATAAGCCGCGCCGGTACTGGAAATCTTTATGCAAACATGATTATCCGCTATTGAATGATGGCGGCAACATTGAATGCGGGCATAGTGGATTTGGACGAGATGACCGGCGCCGCCGACAGATCATTCGTCGGCAACAACAGTCAGGACAGCGGACAGATAGGACTGACGGCATCCCTCACAGATATCATCAGCTATTTCCCGCCCAGCATGAGCAGTCGCGTGACCTGCTCCGCGGTACGTTCCACATTCGCCGGAGCATCCTCAAGAAGATCCTGCAAGGTGGCCGCACCGGGAGCGATGCCGAAGATGGCGTCGATGCCGACGGCATGCAGCTCGTCTATGCCCTCGCCCACATGCCCGGCGATAGCAACGACCGGCTTGCCATAGCGCTTGGCGGTCTCGGCCACCCCGGCGGGGGTCTTGCCGTATCGTGTCTGGGCGTCGATTGAACCCTCCCCGGTGAACACCACATCCGCCCACCGGACCGCATCGGGCAATCCCACGGTCTCGATGACGACGTCCACGCCATGACGGAACCCGGCATCGAGGATACCTTTCAACGCCGCACCGATGCCGCCAGCGGCACCGGCACCGGGAACACCGGCCACGTCCACGGACAGCCGCCGTTCGACGATCTCGGCGAAGTGGCCGAGCGCGCGGTCCAGCAGCGCGACATCGTCGGCGGTTGCGCCCTTCTGCGGACTGAACACGGCACTGGCACCCTGCGGGCCGACCAGAGGATTGGTGACGTCGCATGCGGCGATCACCTCGACGTCATGCAGCCGCGCATCGAGCCCCGAGACATCGATGTCGGCCAGTCGGGCGAGCGCCGCTCCCCCGGCCGGCAGCTCGCGGCCTTCATCATCGAGCAGCCGCACGCCGAGCGCCTGAAGCATGCCGGCGCCTGCGTCGTTGGTCGCGCTGCCGCCGAGTCCGACGATGATTCTGGTCGCGCCGTCATCCAATGCCGCGCGGATGAGCTCGCCGGTGCCATATGACGAGGTGACCAGCGGATTGCGTTCGGACGGCGCCAGCAATGCCAAACCGCTCGCCGCGGCGACCTCCACGACTGCGGTCGCACCGTCGCCGAGCAGGCCGTATTCCGCCGTGATGCCCCGACCCAACGGATCGTGAGCCGCTGTCGTCCGCATCGAACCGCCCGTGGCATCGACCAGCGCGCGGGTCGTGCCCTCGCCGCCATCGGCCATGGGCAGCAGGCGGATTTCGGCATCGGGGTCGGCCTTTCGGATGCCTGCCGCCATGGCCTGCGCCGCTTCAGATGCAGTGAGGCTTTCCTTGAACGAGTCGGGGGCGCATACGTATCGGGTGTTTCGGGTCATGGCACCAGCTTATCTATCACATCGCCATATCCCCACCCCGGCAATCCAAAGTTAGCTGATTCACCGCTGATTCACCGCTACCGAGGTCGCAAAAACAATGCAGCTCGCGTGCAAAGACCCGGCAAAGGCGGCGGGATGAGACGTCCAGCACCTTTCATCGAGCCGACATATCCTCTGGCGCGCAGGCTCGTTCGAGGTGATCACAGGCCCGGTCGCCTCGTTCGCGCCGAACCCTGGCAGGCGGTATATGCGGCAAGTAAGGCGCATACGCGCTTCCTCGCACGGGCGTTGCACGAGGAGGAACGCAAGCGCGGCGTGAACGTGCTGCTGATGAGCCCCGGAAACATGAACACCGAAATGAACATGCAGGGCACCTCGACCGGAAAGCTCGGGCGGCATCCCTATCTGAATCTCAAACGAGAGACCGCACGCACATTCATGATGGCCGAACGCGGGCATGCCACCTACACGCCGATGCTGTTCTACAAGCTCTACCGCATATTCACGAAACTCATGCCGAGCGCGCTCGCCGTCAAAGTCACCAGCTTCGAGGACTGATCCGGCCGGCGACTGCCTACAGCCTACAGCCTACAACCGCCGGCCGGTGAAGGCCATGGGCCTGCGATGGGGCGCGACGGCCGTGCCCGTGACCGAGCCGTCGGGTTCGGACACGTCAGCATTGAGGTGGACGGTGAGCGGGCCGAATGGCAGGCGCACGCGAATGTCGAACGAATGCCGCGTCCCGTCGCGCACGCCATCCCGGTAGGATGCCACGATTCCCATGACCTTCGCCTTGCCGTGGAACGAGGTTCGGGTCGCGTCGTCGTAGGAGACGATCACGGGAATCGCGATTACGCCCACCGGCGAGTTGAGCCGCGCGTCGTAACGGGCGGTGAGTGCCGGGTCGTCGCCGGGGTCGGGCGCAAGACGCGCGGCGGCGGCATCACGAACGGCTCCGGCTATCTTTGGGGCGGCCTCGTGCGGCGGAACAGGCACGCGCACGGCCACATGCCTGCGCGGGAAGAGATCGTGCAAGAGCCGCACATGCCACCGTCCGTCCCGCTTCACCGCGACATTCCCCGCGGGTTCGGAAGCCGCCCTGACCAAGGCCGGGATCCCCGCGAGCTTCGGGTTGATGGCGAGCGCGTTGCCGGTGAACGCCATGCGCTTCTGCTCCTCGGTGAGCTTGTCGGTTCCCTCCAGCGCCCGGGCCTGGCCGAGCACGGCCTCGATGGGCGTGTAGGGGGTGTCCGACCCGTACAGCAGGTGGGTGTCTGGCACATTGCGTAAAAGGTCGGCTAGCTGCTTGGGCTCACTGAATCCGGCGAGGTCGTAATACACGTGGGACATGGCGTCCATATAGTCGACACGGCGGTCCGGGTCAGCGAAGCGCAGCATGAACGCAAAGCTTTCGAACCGGTCGGCGAGAATGGAAACGAACGCGCCGGCGTGCGGTATCACCCAACGGATGCTCGGGAACTTGACGAACGTGTCCTCCAGCACCATGTTGGTGAAGGCCCGCGTGGTTTCCACGAAGTACTCGAAAGCAGGAAGGGACAGGCCCTCGCATGCGCCAGGCACGGACACGGGCGGCGCGGTGGGGTGGATGATCACCATAGCGCCACGATCGTCCAGTTCGCTCATCACCGGGTCGAGCCGGGGGTCGCCGAGGTACACGCCGTGATGGTTGGTCGTCAGTCCCACGCCGTCAGCCTTGAGCTCGTCGAGCGCGCGCCGGGCTTCCGCCGCGGATGCCTCGGCCCACGGCAGTGGTAACGTGGCAATCAGACCGAACCGGGTTGGGTCCTCGGCGGCGATCGCCGCTCCCTGGTCGTTGATCTTCCGGGCCAGCCGCAGACAGTCGTCCACCTGCGGCAGGAAGACGTTCGGCGAGGAAAGCTCCAAATGCGCGTAGGCAATACCGAGCAGGTCCATCTTGTCGCGCTGCCAGTCGGGAGTCCAGTAGTCGGGCGTGGGATAGCCGTCCGGGTTGCCGGGATAATGCGCACGCAGGAATTCCAGGTACGCAGGCGGCAGGTAGTGCGACTGGAAGTCGACCTTGCCGCAGAAGCGCAGCGGAGCGGCATCATTCGATTCGACCGGATGGTTCATAGGTTTTCCTTTCTTCCTCTATTTCCGGCTCATTCCACGCTCTTCAACGCACCGAGCATATCCACGTCCTTGAGGCGGCGCCAGACCACCCAGCCGAGCATGGCGAGCACCACGACCACCACGGCAAGCGGCACGGCGAACGCAGACCAGGCGAGGGCCGGGTCGAACATGACCTCGTCGGGCGGCACCTCGGTGATGATGTAACGGTGCAGGACGGCCCCGAACCCGTATCCCGCCAACACGCCGAGCACGGACAGGATGATCGTTTCACGATAGATATACATGGTCGTTTCCCCGGTATGGAAGCCGAGCACCTTGATGGTGGACAGTTCGCGAATGCGTTCGGACACGTTGAGGTTGGTGAGGTTGTAGAGAATCACCACCGCAAGCAGCGCGGCCACCAAGATGAGCACCTCCATGATCTGGTCTAGCGAGTCGACGATCGTGGCCACCTGGTTCCTCATGGTGATGTTCTGCACCACGCCCTTGACCCCGTCCACAGTCATAAGGTCAGCTCCCTGCCTGTTGGCGTTGTCCACGGACGAATCCTTGAGACGGACCATGTAGGCGTTGGACTGGTAGTCGGCGTGGAACGCGCGACCGTAGCCGCCGGAGGACATGAACATGAAGTGGCCGATGTACATTTCGGTCACGCCGTCCACGCGCACCTTGCGCTCCGTGCCGTCGGGATCCGTCACGGATATGGTGTCCCCGGCCTTGGCACCGAGCATGTCCGCCATGCGTTCAGAGATGATCGCGCCTCGGTCGGTCAGGACCTGCGGGTCGTGCGAGACACGGTCGCGCAGGGTGATGTAGTCTCCGAAGTTGTAGGCGTCGTCGGTGACGATGAGCGTGATCGTCTGCTTGTCGCCCTGTTTGCCGGCGGTGGTGGTGAGCTCCTCGTAGCGGATTGGCGCGGATTGGTCGATCGCCCTGTTGCCGTCATCCCCGTCCGCCGGGGCGACGGCCTTGGATACGGCGTCGCGCTGGTCCGCGTTGTTGTCTGATTTCTCCGCCACGATCAGGTCATAATGAATTATGCCGCCGAACTGGTGCTCGCCGATCTGGCCGATCGACGCCTGTACGCCCAGTCCCGCGGTGAGCAGCGACACTGCGCCGGCCACGCCGAAGATGGTCATGAAGCCGCGAGACTTGTAACGGAATAGGTTGCGGGCCGTGACCTTACGGGTGAAGTTCAGGCGGTCCCACACGGGCGTGATCCGCTCGAGGAAGATCTTCGAGCCCTTGGCGGGCGGTTTGGGCAGGAGCAGCGCGGCGGGCCTCTCCTTGAGCTCGCGGGACGCGGCGATCCACGCGGGTGCCACGGCGCTCGCCCATGCGAGTAGGAACGCGGCGGCGGTCACGCCCAGGTGGAAGTGCAGCTCGATGCGCGGCATGGTGAATCCGGAATCGTAGGCGTGGTAGACGATGAGCGGCAGGATGGTGTGCCCGGCCGCCACGCCCAGAATCGTGCCGGCCGTGGAGGCGGAGAAGCCGTAGAAGAGGAATTTCTTCATGATGTCCGCGTTCCCATATCCCAACGCCTTAAGGGTCCCGGAATTGGTGCGTTCCTCGTCCACCATGCGGCCCATGGTGGTGAAGGTGACCAGCGCGGCCACGAAGTACAGGAAGATCGGGAAGATGCGCGCGAGCTTCATGACGATGTCCGCGATGATCTCGTACACGCGGTATCCCTCGGAGGTGAGTCCCTCGCGCCGGCCGTCGATCGAGTATGCGGGCACTTCGAGGGTGTCAACCTTTTCGCTCGCCAGTTTGATCTGACGTTCCGCGTCAGCGATCTGCTTCTCGGCCTCGGGCTTGGCGTCATTGAATTCCTTGAGCTTCTGGTCGTATTCGTCCTCGGCTTTCTCGAGGTCGCGCTGGCCTTGAATCATCTGTGCGGCGCCGTCGGACGCCGATCCGGATGCGGCCGTGGAGACGGCGTGCCCGAGTTCGGTCTGCTTGGATGCAAGCAGTTTTTGGGCTTCCGCGATCGCGGCCGCGTTCTTTTGGTACTCCTCGGATCCCTGATCGAGCTTGGCGGCCCCTTCGTTGAACTGTTCAAGGCCGCTGTTGTATTGGTTCAGCATGGCGTTGTATGTGTCCGCAGCCGTGTTCCAGTCGGCGAGCGCCTGATCGTACCGCCCCTTGAGACTTTGGTATGCATTGCCGGTTATTCCGGTTTTCTCCCATGAAGCGAGGAGACGGCCAGTGGCGTCGAGCGCTGTCTTGGATGCGTCGAGCGCCACGCGGGCCACGGTGAGCTGCTTGCCGGCCTGATTGAGCTGCAGCCAGGCGAGTTCGAGACTGCCCTGGCCCTGATTGAGTTGCTGGGCGCCGGCGGCGAGCTGGGTTTGGGCGGCGGAGAGCGTGGAGTTGGCGGAAGCGATCTGCGCGGTGGCACCGGCGAGTTCGGCGGCCGCGGAGGATGCCTGGTCGACGGCGTCGAGCTGGCCCTGGGTAAGCTGGTCCTTGCCGGATTCAATCTGCGCCTTGGCGTCATCGAGCTGAGTTTGGGCGTCCGTGAGCTGCTGTTTGGCGTCGTCCACCTGCTCCTGCGCCTTGGCGATCTGCTCGCGGCGTTCGGAACGGATGGAGTCACGGCGGGCGGCGGGCTGGTTGGCGAGACGCCGGGAGAGCATGGTCTTGTGATCTTGCACGCGGTCGCGGTAGGCGTCATCCCAGTAGTTCAGTCCGGCTGTGTCCTCGAAGGTGACGCGGCCGATCATCGCCACGGATGAGTCGAACGTGCCCGCGGTGACCACGGCGTATCCGTCGAGTTCGCCGGATCCAGCGGTGGACTGCCCCATGTTGAGGTTGGAGACGATGTCGCTGGCCTCTACGAAGCCGACCACGGTGAAGTCGGTACGTCTGAGCACGGTATCGCCGGCGATGTCCGGCAGTTCGGTCACGCGGATGGAGCTGCCCACGGCGAACCGATCACGCTCCCCCGAGTCAAGCGCGATCTCCCCGGCCGCTTGCGGCAGCCGGCCCTCCACGACCGCATAGGTGGAGACGGTCTCGGGCAGCGAGTGGATACGAAGACTGTAATCGCTGTCCGCGATCGTCACATCCTTGAAGTAACCGAATTCGGCGTCCTTCACACCGGCTGTTCCACGAATGATCGCCTCGTCGTCGGCGGTTAGGCCGTAGTCGCTGATCACGGTCACATCCGCAAGATTGTGCTCGTCGTAGAACGCGCGGCCTGTGGCCCGCATGTCGGGCGCGGTGGCGAACAGACCCACGAGGGCGAACGATCCTAGGGCCATGAGGCTCACGATGGAGGCGAACCTCCCCTTGGATTTGGCGAGGGTGGCACGGATGTCGCGCCACAGCATGCGTTTGCGAGGTCTGCGAAGCCTGCGAGACGTCATAGCGCTCACCATTCCAAGTCCTCGATGTCCATGGGGTGCTCGTTGACCTCGATGGATTTAACTCGCGCGTCATGCATGTGGATCACGCGATCGGCGATGGGCGCGATGGCGGAGTTGTGGGTGACGATCACCACGGTGGCGCCCTTGACGCGGCTCTGGTCCTGCAGGATGCGCAGCACCTGCTTGCCGGTGTTGTAGTCGAGCGCACCGGTCGGCTCGTCGCACAGGAGAATCTTGGGGTTCTTGGCCACAGCGCGGGCGATGGCGACGCGCTGCTGCTCACCGCCGGAGAGCTGCGCCGGGAAGTTGTCGATGCGGTCCTTCAGCCCCACATCCACGAGCGCCTGAACCGGATCCTGCGCATCGCGCACGATTTCGGAAGCGAGTTCGACGTTCTCCTTCGCGGTGAGATTCGAGACGAGGTTGTAGAACTGGAATACGAACCCGATATCGGTGCGGCGGTAGTCTGTCAACTGCCGTGCAGTGTAGTTCGAGATGTCTTTGCCGTCGATGATCACCTGCCCCTCGCTGTTGGTGTCCATGCCGCCGAGAATGTTGAGCACAGTCGATTTGCCGGCGCCGGATGCACCGAGGATGATCGCCAGCTCGCCTTTCTCGATGCTGAAGTTCACGTCGTTGTTGGCGACGATAGTGGCGTCGCCCATATGGTAACGCTTGAAACTATGCATCATTTCAATGTAGGCCATCGATACCACCTTCCTTTGAATAAACAACATGTTGATTTACTGCCATGATGATAAGGACGGCACAAAAGCCATGTCAACGAACGATTTCTGCCATTCTGTTCAAATTGAACAGTCTTATAAAATCCGTTCATTATGGCATTAAATGAACAACATGTTGATAGAATCTGTTGTAGATTGCTATGATTCAGCAATAGCCGATCACACAACTCAACTCATACTTGAGGAGAAGCCCATGGCATCCGCAACAGGCAAACGCAATACGAAAACCGAGGCCAAAATCAAGTCCGCATTCACCACGCTGGTTAAGTCGAAAGGCTTCGAAGCGATGACCGTCAGCGATATCGCTCGAACCGCAGACATCAATCGCGGCACGTTCTATATGCATTATGTCGACAAGTTCAACCTGCGCCAACAACTCATCAACGACACCATTGACGATTTGACGCGCATTCTCGTCGAACGCGTCAATCCAACCGAACCAACTATCAGTCAAGCCGGCAAATCAGTCGTTGACGTATTTCAATCTCAATCCATCGCCAAAGCACTGCAATATGTGAAAAACGACTATACATTCTTCGACGCGATATCACAATCCGGCAACGACATGTCTCTCTACGAGCGTTTCAAGGACGTGCTCAAGCGACTCATCATCACGCAGGCGAAACACCGGGATGCCGAACCACAAACCATCTACAACGGCATTCCGGCCGACTATGCGATGGAAATTCTCGTCTCCGCCGTCGCCTCTATCGTCTGGCTGTGGATTCGACGGGGATGCAAAGAATCCCCTGAGGAAATATGTCTCATCATCGAACGCAACAAAACCACTGCGCCGGCGGACATTCTGTGGTGACTGCACTCGCGCCCAGGTCTGGCACATCGCGCTGTCATGGTGGTGCCATGTGGGACCCCCGCTCACCGTGACCCATGGCTCGTATTCTTCGACGGATTCAACGGCGTGCGCTCGGAGGCACGCAGGCACGGACGGCCCTGCACCACCTCGATCTGAGCGGGCGGCGGCTCCTGGCCGTTGCGCTGCGCCTCGATCTGCCCATACAGCATGCGGAAGGCCCGCTCCCCCATCTCATGGAAATTCTGGGTGTAGCTGGTGAGCGCCGGTTCCCACATGGCATCGAAACGCATATCATCGAACCCGACCACGCTCACATCATCGGGGACCTTCCGTCCCGCCTCGCGCAGTCCCTTCATCACTGCGATGGCGATTTCATCGGTTGCGGCGAAGACGGCAGTCACGCTTCCCCGGGAACCCAATGTCTTGCCGGCCGTAAAGGCGGCGTCAAGATCGGCGAATGGCACCAGTACCGGATCAGGCACCTCGACACCACGTTCGGCGAGCGCGTCGCGCCAGCCGTTCGAGCGTGAATTGTCACCGGCATCCTGATCCCAGGCCACATGGAATACGGTCTTATGCCCCAAGTCGAGCAAATGCATGGTCATCCATCGCCCACCATCACGCTCGGCGTTAATCACCTGATAGTCGCCATCGCCGAAGCCTCCGCCGACGACCACCGCGGGAATGTCCTTCGGCAGCCGCTTCAGCGCCTCAACACCGGCCCAGCCATACTCGTAGACGATGACGCCCGCCGGCCGCACTGACAAGCCCATACGCACTCGAGCCTCGACCGACCCCATGTCCGACTCGTCCAGGGACACGATGTTGAGCAGGAACCGTTGCATGCGGGCGGCAGACTCCACACCATGATTGGTGGCCGAAGTCGATACCTCGTCAGGCTTTGACGCGAACACCGTCACGATATCCATCTCGCGGTTCGACAAAGCTCTGGCGGCGACACTCGGCTCATAGCCAAGCTCTTCGATGGCTCGGGCGATGCGCCTGCGCTTCTCCTCCGTGATGCCCGCCGTGCCGTTGAGGAAACGAGACACCGTCGGGGCGGAGACCCCGGCAAGCTTGGCGACATCCTTGATCACCGGCCGTTTGCGCCCAGCACTTCTCGCCATCTCCTACTGCACCTCTCTCTAGCACTGTTGCATATGGCCAACTGGTTCAACAGTACAATGTCATCGACACAATGACAGCCCAGCTTTTGTTCGCATTCTTAGCAGCACAATTGAAATCAATATCGAACCGGTTAGATTGAGGCGGCAGTAGGAACAGCGGGATTCTGCGCGAAACGCCGTAGCGTCATGCATCACTTGCCTTGCGCCCGCTATTACGCTATTCTGAAACCGGTTTCAAAAGAAGCCAACAATCATCAAAGCCCTGTGGCTTTGACCGACGAAAGGAAACGATTATGTCTTTCAAGGATTCCGTGATGCGTGGTCTCGCTCTGTACGGCATCAGCTCCATGGCCCAGTCCGGCATGGCCAATGGCAAGATCATGGCCGACGTGCTCAAGGACGTCGAGAAGAACGCCCGCTGAACGTCAACCCCCATGCTGGCGAATAAGCTACAAACCTATTCTTCAGCTGGGCACAAGACAATACGAATAGAAGACTCGATAATTCAACATCCGGCTATGAACCGGAATAATTGAAATATCGGACAAAGGCGTCCGCTTTTTCTTTTTTGCATGCTGATCGATCACATACCCGCCAGATCGAAGAACCGCTCTATGAGCATATCGTTGAGCAATCGTCCTTTGCGTGTGGGTATCACCCTATGCCCCTCACAGACAATCAGCCCTTCGTCAATCAACGGATGCAACTGGTCCACGACTATGGATCGCAGTATCGACGACGTCTTCCCCACCGGTTTCGTGGCGTTGAATTCCTCGATTTCGTGGTTGATACGGCCGAGGTCGAGGCCGTCACGGATGCGCAGTCCCAACATGATGAGCTCTTCGAGGTTTTCCTCGGGAGTGATTGCCTCACTGCCGCCCCATGGTATGTGACCCTCGTTGAGCGCGGTGCCCCACAGTCGTGGATGGGCAATGTCCCAGGCCCGCAGGGCGTTCATGACCACGGTCTGTTCCCTCGGTTGGGCGGTCGGGAACTCCATCTCTCTCCCAGTCAGCTTCGCTGACAGCCCCCTTGTCAGAGGAGGCCGACCGGACACATCGGCGCGCGCATTGTAGTGCGAATGCGCGCCGGGCCCGAGGCCCGCCCAGTCGACGTTGCGCCAGTAACCAAGATTATGGCGGCTTTCGTAGCCGGGGCGTGCCCAGTTCGAGACCTCGTACCATCCGAGACCGGCTGCGGAGAACAGGTCGTCAGCGATCTCGTATTTGGCGGCCTCGTCGTCGTCATCCGGTTTCGACAGCGCGCCGGCGGCGATGCGACGCCCCATCTTGGTGGTGGGTTCTACAGTAAGCGCGTATGCGGAGATGTGGTTCACGCCAAGGTCGATGGCGGTGTTGACCGACGTGCGCCAATCGTCGAGGCTCTCCCCCGGCGCGCCGTAGATGAGGTCCACGCTGGAGCGCAGACCGAACCTGTTCGCGGCGCGCACGCCGGCCTCCACGCTGGCGGGCGTGTGCGTGCGGTCAAGAGTCTTGAGCACATGCGGCACCGCCGACTGCATGCCGAAGGAGATGCGGGTGAAGCCGCCCTCGGCGAGCTTGCCGATGTAGTACTCGTTGACGGTGTCCGGATTGGCTTCGGTGGTGATTTCGGCATCGGGCTCAAGACCCCAGATGCGCCGAATCGCCTCGAGCATGGCCACCAGATCATCTGCGGAGAGGATGGTGGGCGTGCCGCCTCCGAAGAACACGGTCGACGCCGACGGTTCGTCAATGCCGTGCTCGAGCTGCCATGCGCGCGTCAGCTCCATCTCGCGGATGACCATGTTGGCATAGTTGCCGCGCGAGGCACCTGCGCCGAGATCCACAGCCGTGTACGTGTTGAAATCGCAATACCCACAACGACGCAGACAGAACGGCACGTGGATGTATATTTCGTAGGTCATATACGTGTTACTCCCCTCAGTCAGCTCCGCTGACAGCTCCCCTCAGAGAGGAGAGCCAGGAAATAATGCTCGGCTACCACCTCACTCAGGCTTCGCCGGGAGTCCCCTCGTCAGAGGGGGCTCCTCACAATCAGCCTTCCGTCTTCTGGGCGGCGCGGATCTTGTCTTTGGTGTCGCGGTCGTTGGCGTCCTCATCGGTGGACAGCGCGGCGATGAACGCCTCCTGTGGCACCTCCACATGGCCGAGCATCTTCATACGCTTCTTGCCGGCCTTCTGCTTCTCGAGCAGCTTGCGCTTACGGGTGATGTCGCCGCCGTAGCACTTGGCGAGCACGTCCTTGCGCAGAGCGCGGATGTTCTCACGGGCGATGATGCGCGAACCGATGGCCGCCTGAATCGGAATCTCGAACTGCTGGCGGGGAATCAGGCCACGCAGCTTCTTGGTCATCATCACGCCATAGCTGTATGCCTTGTCGCGATGCACGATGGCGCTGAACGCGTCCACCTTCTCACCCTGGATAAGGATGTCCACCTTGACCAGATCGGCGGACTGCTCGCCGTCCTCGTGGTAGTCAAGCGAAGCGTATCCCTTGGTGCGGGACTTGAGCTGGTCGAAGAAATCGAACACGATCTCGGCCAACGGGATGCGGTAGTGCATCTCCACGCGGTCGGTGGAGAGGTATTCCATGGTGCCCATGATGCCGCGGTGGTCCTGACACAGGTCCATCACCGAGCCGATGAACTCCTTGGGCGTGATGATGTCGGCGGCCACCATCGGCTCGACGATCTTCTTGATCTTGCCGTCCGGGAACTCGCTCGGATTGGTCACATGGTGTTCGCTGCCGTCTTCGGCGGTCACATCATAGGTGACGTTGGGAGCGGTCTGAATCAGATCCAAACCGAACTCGCGCGACAGGCGTTCGTTGACGATCTCCATGTGCAGCAGTCCCAGGAATCCGCAGCGGAAGCCGAAGCCCAGCGCCACCGAGGTTTCCGGGGTGTACACCAAGGCGGCATCGTTGAGCTTGAGCTTGTCAAGCGCGTCGCGCAGCTCCGGGAACTGGGCATTATCTATAGGGAACAGACCGGCATACACCATCGGCTTGGGGTCGCGGTAGCCGGGCAGTGGTTCTGTCGCCGGGCGGACTGCGGAGGTCAGGGTATCGCCGACTTTGGATTGGCTCACATCCTTCGCTCCGGTGATGATGTAGCCGACCTCGCCCGCACCCAGCGCCTTGGTGCGCGTCATGTCGGGGCTGATCACACCGATTTCGATGGGATCGTGGGTCATGCCGATACCCATCATGTGCACCTTCTCGCGGTCGTGCAGTTCGCCATCCTCCATGCGGATGTAGGTGACGATGCCACGGTAGGAGTCGTACACGGAATCGAAGATCAGCGCACGGGCGGGCGCACCCGGGTCACCGTGCGGGGCGGGGATCTCCATGACGATATGGTCGAGCAGATCGGCCACGCCTTCACCGGTCTTGCCGGAGACGCGAAGCACATCGCTCGGCTCACAACCGATCAGACCGGCGATCTCCTCTGCGTGTTTGTCCGGTTCGGCGGACGGCAGATCGATCTTGTTCAGCACCGGAATGATGGCCAGGTCATGGTCGAGTGCCATATACAGGTTGGATAGGGTCTGTGCCTCGATGCCCTGGGTGGCATCCACGAGCAGCACGGCGCCTTCGCAGGCGGCCAGCGCTCGGGAAACCTCGTAGGTGAAGTCCACATGCCCTGGGGTGTCGATCATGCCGAGCGTGTATTCAGTACCGTCGAACGTCCAAGGGACACGCACAGCCTGGGACTTGATGGTGATGCCACGCTCCTGCTCGATGTCCATGCGGTCGAGGAATCGGTCGCGCATCTCACGTTCGGGCACGATGCCGCTCAACTGCAGGATACGATCGGCCACAGTGGATTTGCCGTGATCGATGTGCGCAATGATGCAGAAGTTACGAATTAAGGACTGATCGGTGGAACCCGGCTGATTGTGTTGGACGACCAACGCATTCCTCCTCTTGGCATATACTCAAACTTCACCTAGTGTAGCCGAAGGACTGTATTCGGCGTGGCATTGTGCAAGTTTTTCCGGGGCCTATGCTATCCTCATACTTTTGTATGTCCTTGTAAAACACATCGTTTGGAGTAAACGTGGCAAACATTAAGTCGCAGAAGAAGCGCGTGCTCACCAATGAGAAGCGTCACCTTCGCAACGTGGCTGTGAAGTCCGGCCTGAAGACCGCTATCCGCGCCACTCGCGAAGCCATCGCCGCCGGTGACAAGGCTGCCGCCGAGGCCGCCTACAAGGTCGCTGCCCAGAAGCTCGACAAGGCTGCTGGCGCTGGCGTGATCCACAAGAACCAGGCCGCCAACCGCAAGTCCGGCCTCGCCGTCGCGATTAACGCCCTGTGAGCATAAACCTGTATTAAGGTTCATCGACAGCCCTGTAGTCCATCGGATTGCAGGGCTGTTGCATATCCATTGCCCTGTCCTTGCCTGTCCCGCTTCGCCGAGCGAAAGGCACAACCAAGCCTGCTGATAAAACCTCATCATGCGTGCGCTGACTGGCTGTCAGCGCACGCATGATGAGATAAGGGGCCATCAACCCTCAGAAAACGTACGCCACAACCTGCGCCGGCACCTACACTGCACCGCACAAGGATAGTGATTACTTGACTGATTCGCCGTGCTCATCGTCGCCGCTGGCATGCGGGTGAATCACCGGGCGCTTCAGATACTTGTCCTCCCCCGGCAGATAGACGTGCTGCCGAGGCATCGCACCCGGCATAGTGACATTGAATGCCACGGAGAGCAGACGTATCGTGACCACGATGATGACGATGAGCACATCGAGAATCATCTCCGAACGCATGTCGAACCAGCCATACCGCACTCCCCTCCACACCAGCACGGTGAGGAGGCAGCCGATGAAGGACGGCACCGCATACAGATGCTTGTCACGGATGATCATGGGCACGTCGCCGATGAAAATGTCACGAATAAGGCCGCCGGCAAGCGCGGTGAACATGCCGAGAAACACGGCGGTCATGCCGGACATGCCGTATGCGAGGGCTTTCGCAGTGCCATTGACCGCGAAAAGCCCAAGTCCCAACGCGTCGATGACGGTCATGGTCCATTTGAATTTCTTGACTTCCGGATGGGCGAACACCACTATGACGCCGGAGAACAGCGTAGTCAGCACATAGCCTTTATCGGTGATGCCCACAGGCGGCAACGCGCCGAGCATCACATCACGGAACAGACCGCCGCCGAGCGCGGTAAGCCAGCCGCACAGCATGATGGAGAAGATGTCATAGCCCTTCTGGATAGCGGACAAGCCTCCGGATAGCCCCCAACACATGATGGCGAGGTACTCGATGCCGACGAACACCATGTTGGATTCCAATGCCACGTGCATGCCTCACTCCTTCTCATCCGCTTCGAGCCGGGCGAATAGCCCGAATACCCCACCGCTCGCATCGGCCTAGGGCCGTAACGAGCGTACACCCAGCAGTGCGCGAGGCCGCACAGGCAACACCCCGGAGGCAACACCGCGTCGCGAATGCCACAGTGTCAACGCCACGTCGCGAGCATCACGGTGGGCGCGCGCCGATGATTATTGGCCCGTCGCGCACCTGCCGGGCCATGGGCAATGATTCCGCCCCGTCAGCCTCGTCCGAGCAGGCGCAGGATGTCGCCGACCTTGGTCATGTCGACGTCACGTTCGCCGAATATCTGGCGCCGATAGGTCAGATCCATGTCGTGGTCATGCGCATAGTCGATTACGGCTCGCACCAGATCAGCGGTCTCACCGCTCTTGTTGATCGGCCGGCCCCGCAGCACGACGCGCTGCAGCAGCGGACGCAGCGACTTGACCAACCGGTAACGTTCGGACTTCACCTTGACCATCCAACCATCGGCGAAATACAGTACGACTCCCTCACGGTCGGTTCGTCGCGCATCATCGATCGCCTGCGCCACCTCCTGCGAAGTATTGCATACCGCCACCACTTCAGGCTTCGCAAAGCCGCCAGCAGAGGCGAACTCCGGTTCATGGCCGTAATCGATGGAGAACGTTTCCTGATTGCGAATCAGATGCAGCATCCGCAGTCCCGAACGCTCATATCCGACGATATGACGATCCGATTCCACATCGATCACCTCGAAAGCGGCGGTGACGTTCCACTCATGAAGCAGTTGCCACAGCCGTTCGCGCACAGTCGGATCGGACGGGAACAGGCGTTCGATCAGCGCCGAATAATCGGTCTGACCGGACTTCGACCAGAACCGGAACCGTCCCCGCTCCCCTGCGGCGCCCACCAGACCAAGGAAACCGTTCTCCTTACGCTCCACCCGAACCGGGAAAGCGCCGGGATGCTCGTCACCATAGGCGACCACCTTGTCGAACGCGGTCTGCTCGGTCTCGTCCACGGCGAAGAACTTCTCGAAACCGCGCTGCACCACGCGGCCCTCATCGTCGACGAACAGGCCGCGCGCATTGATCGTGCGCTCGTTCCACCGCCCCTTGCGGAAGGCTTCCGACGTGAAGTTGCAGGCGAACACGTCCCTCTCGCCACGCACATGCATGACCCGAACATACGGGTCGGCATGCATGCGCTCCAACAGGTTGCCATTCGGGTCACCAGGCGTAAGAGGACGGAACATAACCACATGGAATCGCTTCCATGACTCGCGAATATAATCCTCCGGCACGCGGTTCTCTTCGTCCCTTTCGGCATTGCGCCGTAACAGCTCCTCCAGCGGCACGTCGAAGTCCCGGGTCTCCCACAAAGCGCCGTGCAGCACCGCGAGGCGCGCCAGCTCGTTCGCGTATGCGGGATTCGCATGCTGGGCGTCAGCCACCACATCCCAGCCGGCATCCAATGCATCGGCGATCATGTGCCGGCCCATCGACACCACCAGATCCTCGAAACGCCTGCCATACTTGCTGCGCATGCGTTCACGGTTCTGGGCCGCCCCGGCGATCATCAGTCGAATCGCATCGAGCGAAACCACACAATGCGGCCACGTATTGGCCGGGTCTTCCGCCCATTGCCGCGCCCACGTCGACTTGCCGGAGGCCGGAAGCCCGCGCAGAATAATCAACTTCGTCATAAGCCCTCCCTATCTACCGATGCTGACGCTGATACTGTGTTCTGCGGCACAGTGTCCTCTGGCACTGTGTTCCGCAGCGGTTCGCGGAACCAGTCGACGACCTTCGTCTGCGAAACCGGAAACAGATCCCATGCGTCAAGCCCGACGTTCACAGATTCCGGGCGGGCTCCCGTAGGCGAAAGCTGATGCGTGTGCCCATACAACAGCTTCCGACCATCGAACGGCAGAGCCTGATCATGGAATCGCGCCTCATCGTCGGGCCAGCCGTATGCGAGGTCCTCCCTGTACGGGAAATGCGACAAGTTGACCGTCTCCATGTTGTCCGGATGCGACTCGTCGAATCCCTCCAGCTTCACCACACCGTTCGGATCAATGCTTTCGAACAGGTTGAGCGCGGGCTTGTCCCCCATCCACCAGTCGTCGTGATTACCGATGATTGCATGCAGGTGACGGCATCGCAGTTCGCGGAGGCATTCCTTGAGATGATTGAGGGATGTGCGGTAGCCGATGTCGCCGAGGATCCACAGTTCGTCATCCTCGCCGACAAGCGCGTTGATGTTGGCGATGACCGCAGCATCATGCGCATCCGTATCAGCGGCCTTGCGGAAATTGAGCCGCGAATCCTCCAGGACGATCTGCTTTGCCCAGCCCTCTGCGGCCTTGCGTCCCTGCTCACGAAGGATTCGCGCGTACTGTTCGCGCCCCGGATCGAACGTGGTGAATCCGCGCAATACGGTGACAAGCGGGTGTCCGAAATGCGTGTCCGTGGTGAAATACTTCATGTTGTGCTCCCTTGTGTTGTGCTCTGTCGTGTTGGCTCTCTGTTATGTTTCCTTGATGGCGTTGGTTCCTATGCCGGACGCACGTAACGCTGTGTGCCGATTCGCTGATCCTGATCGGTGTCGCTATGTGTATCGCGGGGTAGGCTGAGACATCGGGCTGCGGATTCTCATCGGCTGTTACGTGACTATAGTGCGACTGCAGTGTGTGACTATGCTGCGTCATCCTTTTGCGCATTCGATGATGCGCTGGATTCCCAGCCGCTGCCTGCAATCACCTACGCCGGAAGCCTATGATGCATAGCTCATGCCACGATTTGGCAGATTGGCTACGGTCAGCAGGCGAAAGCGCTTGAAGATCGCAATGCTGCAGTATGCAAGGCAGTCGATTGGCGCAGCCGCAGATTCTGCTGAACCGGATACAGCTGTTTTTCGATATGCCTGAGCGGCGTCGCCAGCACATTCTGTCGGCGCCACATGCGACCAAGCCCAGTCGCGAATGCAAACATATCAGTGTGATTCATAACGATGCCCACCATAGGGCACAAGCACCGCAGCAGTCAAATCCGCGACGACGACATCACATGACGGACCAGCGTAATGTGACAAGTAGCATGTGCACATGGCCATAACAGCCACGCCATGATGGACGTCGATCCAAACCGGCAATGTGAGCCCGATTCTACTAGTCGCAACGTGGGGCTTAATCCCAGTCCCTCCGCTTTCCTCGAGGGAGGGTCTGGCGGTTTTCTCGTATCCGATTCCGATGTCGGTTAGCAAGTTTGTTGCTAACAATTGCTAATATCGCTCGGACACAATGTTATTTGACGCCCCGACATGGCCGAACAGGAGGTGCGGAGGCGTCAGTTTGTTGCCCCTTGTTGACACTTCGCCGCAAAAACAGGTTCTGAACACTTGTCCGCATATGCGAGACCCCTTGGAACCATTGGGATTCCAAGGGGTCTTAGAACGGATGTTCTACGCTATGCTAGCATACCTTCCACATCCAATTGTGCGGGTCTTCGACCTCGCCGAGCTGGATGCCGAGCAGTTCGTTGCGCAGGGCGACAGTCAGCTCTCCGGAGCCGCCGTCGGCGACGGTCACGTCGAACTTCTCGGACTTGAAGCGGCCGATCGGGGTGATGATGGCGGCGGTGCCGCAGGCGAACACTTCGGTGACCTCGCCGGACTTGATGTCCTCAAGCAGCTGTTCGAGCGGGATCATGGTCTCGACCACGTCACGACCCTTGTCCTGCAGCAACTGAATCAGGGAACGACGGGTGACGCCCGGCAGGATATTGCCGGTCAGGGACGGCGTCTCGACGTGGCCATCCTTGTGGACGACCATCATGTTCATGCCGCCGAGCTCCTCAAGATAGGTCTTGGTAGCGGCATCGACGAAGCAGACCTGCTGGCAACCGTTGGCGATACCGGTGTATTCGCCGAGCAAGGAAGCTGCGTAGTTGCCGCCGCACTTGGCGAAACCAGTGCCGCCAGGGCCGGTGCGGAACCACTTGTCCTCGACCCAGATGCTCACCGGCTTGACGCCGCCCGGGAAGTACGGACCGGACGGGGAGGCGATCACGCAGTAATCGACCTCCTGCGGTGCGCGCACACCGAGGAACGGCTCGGAAGCGAACATGAACGGACGCATGTACAGCGTATACTCGCGGCGGGACGGCACCCAAGCGGCATCGCGCTTGACCAGTGCGGCCACGGAGCCAAGGAAGTCGTCGACCGGGAGCTCAGGCAGGTACAGACGCTTGGCGGAGTTCTGGAAACGCTCGGCATTGGCATCCGGGCGGAACAGCCACGTGGATCCGTCGGCGTGACGGTAGGCCTTCAGACCCTCGAAGCATTCCTGTGCGTAGTGCAGCACGGATGCGCCCGGGTCCATCTTGAGCGGGGCGTATGGCTCGACGCGGCGATCGGACCAGCCTTCTCCCTTGGTCCAGGTCATATGGGTCATATTGTCGGAAAAGACCTGACCGAAAGCCGGCTTGTCGATGAGGGATTGACGCTTCTCATCGGAGGCAGGATTATCGTTCGGCAGTACGGTGAACGGTTCGGTGAGCTTATCGAGCGCAGCCGGATCGTGGTGCGTGTTTTCAGTCATTACTCGTTACTTCTTCTTGATTGGCGGGCGACCCCGCCGGATGGGGTTAGTCTTGCGCTTGTGGCGCATGCTCTTGTGGATACTTTCGCACACCTGAGTACCGCGCGCGCAAGGGCGTTCACATGGTGAAAAACGAAGAGCCCACGCTCTGAGAAGCTCTCATGCATGGGCTCGTCGATTATGCACTATGCGCGGTATTCAGCGCTAGCGTAACGCGGTAACGTATCCCGCTCGAATCACTTGGCGGCAGCGGCGTCAGCAGCCGGAGCAGCGGCGGCGTCAGCAGCCGGAGCAGCGGCGGTCTCCGTAGTGGCGGTGGACTCGGTGGCGTCCTCAGGCACCTCAACGGTGACGACGGACTCTTCCGGATCGTCGATGTCGAGCTCGACGCCTTCGGGCAGCACGACGTCCTTGGCGAAGACCTTGGTGCCGTCGGTCAGGCCGTCCACGTTCACGACGATCTTCTCAGGCAGGTTGGCGACATCAGCGCGCACCTTGAGCTCCTGGATGTCGACGAACGCCACGGCAGCGCCCTTCGGGGTGCCTTCGACGAACACCGGCACCTCGACGTCGATCTTCTCGCCGGCCTTGACCTCGAGGAAATCGATGTGCTCGATGATGCGCTTGACAGGGTTGCGCTGGATGTCCTTGACGACGGCCATCTTGGACTCGTCACCGAAAGCGATGGTGAACAGGGCGTTGGTGTGGCGCATGGCCAGAGTGGTCTCGCGCATCGGCAGGGTCACGAAGACAGGCTCGGTGCCACCGGCGTAGATGGTGGCCGGAATCTTCTTGGCAACGCGCAGACGACGGGCAACGCCCTTGCCGAACTCGGTACGGGCTTCGCCTTCAAGCTTGATAGTGGTAGCCATAATGGATACTCCTTGTTTTCGGTGTTACTTATCGTATTGTCCTGTTTGACGCCACGACGCGTCGCAGAACGCACCCAAGGAGGTGAATCTTACGCCGAGTCGATTACGGAAGACGCGGACCCTTGCGGGACTTTATCTTCCCTCGCCAAAGCAACACGCTTTGGCTCGGTACAAGGTCACGCGGTAAACCGCGCTCCCCTCGCCTACAGACAATCCACCGGATTGTCCGTTTCACGGCTCGGCCTGCCAAAGCAACACGCTTTGGCTCGGTACAAGGTCACGCGGTAAACCGCGCTCCCCTCGCCTACAGACAATCCACCGGATTGTCTGCTTCACGGCTCGGCCTGCCAAAGCAACAGCAATCTAGTATACACGGGCCGCAGACATCGACGACTACGTATTAGGCATAACCACAATGGAAAACCCGCCCATACGATACGGATTGCGCAGAAAGAGGGGAAATACGCATTCCACATCGCATGGGCGGGCAAGAATCATGACTATATCCGGACCGAGTGGGCTCGGTTGATTCAGTCGCCTGACCGCTGGGAGGCAACCGCGATGGACATCGACGGGTCGCCCAGCGGGATCATCATCGACTGGGTGGCGTGGTACAGGTCAGACTTGCCCGGCCAAACAGTGCCGATTGGCTGGTTGGTGCGGTCGAGCTGGTGGAACCAGGAACCATTGACATGGTCGATGACGTACTCGTCGGCATACTTGAGGAAGGTCGAGTACAGGTCGGCGTATTCCGCCTTGCCGGTCACATGGGCCAGCACGGACGAGGTGTTGATCGCTTCGGCGAGCGTCCAGTGCATGCGGTCATGCACGACGGGCACGCCGTTCCAGTCGGTGGTGTAGACAATGCCGGGCGCGCCATCGGCGTTCCAACCATCGGACACAGCACGGTGGAACAGATTTTCGGCCACGTCGACCAGCTGCGCCTTACGGCTTTCGGCAAGGCCGGGGGCGCTCAGCGCGTACTGGGTGATGAGTCTGGCCCATTCGATGCCGTGGCCAGGGGTGGCGCCGTACGGCTTGAACTGGTCGTCCTTCTTGTCGGCGTTGCATTCGAGGTCCACCGACCAGTCCTCGTGGAAGTGCTCGGGGATGCGCCAGTTGTTGGCTTCCGCCCAGCCGACGACGTGGTCGATGATGCGACCGGCGCGTGTACGCCATGTTTCATCGCCGGTGACGTCGGCCACGGCGAGGAACGCCTCGACCGAGTGCATGTTGGCGTTGAGGCCGCGGTATGCGTCGAGCTCGGTGAAATCCTCGTTCCACGTATCGACGGACAGGCCGATCTCGTCATCCCAGAATCGCTTGAGGAAGACCTGCTGGGCATCGGCGAGCAGTTCGGCGGCGCCGGGGCGGCCGAGCAGCGTGGCGGAGGATGCGGCGAGCAACACAAAGGCGTGCGCATAGCACTGTTTTATACCGATGTGGTCGCCGTCCGGGGTGACGGCCGCATACCAGCCGCCGTTGGCGTCGTCATGGAGCTCACCGGTCAGGCCCTTCAGTCCGGCATCGACAAGCGCCTCGGCGCCGGCATGGCCGGTGAACGCGGCGAGCGAATAGACGTGGGTCATACGGCAGGTGATCCAAGTCTCGCGATTGCGGTCCTTCCACGGGGTGCCATCGTCGCCCAGCCAGTACGAGCCTCCGTCCGGCGAAGGGAAGGCATGGCCGAAGGCCATCAGGGAGTCACGCTGCTCATTGAGCCACGTCTTGTTTTCCGGAGTACCGAGCTCATATCGGGCTTCATTTTCCATTGTTGATACCTTTCTTGTATTTATATGGCACAGTATTTGGGGTATTTGGGCATAACCGCGAAGATACGCGCGGAAGGGCGAGCGATATCACTGGCATGGATGCGCACGACATGGGCGTCGAGACGTTCGACGGTCCATGGAGCCGCATCCGGCGCATGCTCCGGACGCTCCGGATTGGGGAAGATCTGCCGAACCACTCTCCCTTGCGGTAATGCGATGTCCACAAAGGGCTCGCCTCCGCGCCTCCATACCGTCAGATATGAAGCGATATCATCAGCCGCATCCCTGCGCTCATTCGGCGCAGCCAGCAATCCGGAAACCAGCCAGTCGCCGTCGAAGGCGGGCAGCCCCGCAGGCCACCATGGCACCAGTCGCTGCTGCTCGTCAAGCACGCGGCGATGCAACGCGACCGCATCACGCACCAAGCCGAGCCTCGACTCGTCCATGCGATTGATGAAACCGGACAGGTACAGTCTGCCCAGCACGCCGGCCGCCAGGGTGAGCACGGCGGTCTCATCGTCCATCTCCTGTTGCGCATAGCCCCAATTGCCCTGCTGTTCGGGCAGGATCGTCAGGCCCGCACCGGCGGCAATTGCGGCATAGATCAACGGATCACACTGGTCCGACGTGGATTGCAGATCCAATCGGGATAGCTGGGCGTAGTCGGCGCGCATCGCACCCGATCCGCAGTTTTCGATCATCACGTCCGGATGGCGGCGGCGCAGATCGTCAAGCCAATCAAGATAGGCACGGCAATGCGCAAGCAATCCACCACCTACCGATTCGGCGTCACGGTCGGTGCCGGTGCCGGGTACGGTGTTGTAGTCGAACTTGAAAAACACGGCACCGAACTCGTCAATCAGCCGGTCGACAGTGCGACTCACATGGTCGCGGGCGGCCGCGGAACGGAAATCGAGCAGGTATCTGCCGGAATCGCACACGCGCACACCGTGGCGGGTGAAGAACGCCTCATCCGGGAGCGTATGCGCGAGCGGCGACTTGACGCCAATCACCTCGGGTTCGAGCCATAGACCCAGCCCCATGCCATGATCGCGTATCGTCTGCGCGAGCCCCGCCAGTCCGAAGTCTCCGAAACGGTTCGTGGATGGCTCCCATTCGCCGACCATGTCCCACCAACCACCTTCGGTGCTGTCATACCAGCCGGCGTCGATGCAGAACACATCCGCACCGGTCTTGGCCGCCCCCTCGATCAGCGGCAGTTCCTTGTCCAACCGCGGATCACCGAACAAGGTGTTCATGTAGTCGTTGTACACCACCAGTCCCTGGGTATGCGTGAAGGCGGACTCGCGCCCAAGCTCGGCGGCCTTCGCACGACGCAACGCGCGGCGTTGGAGCGTCATTTCGGCAACGGCCTGCTGCCAATCCCCTGCGGCAAGCGCGAACGAGACCGGGACGCTGGTGAAATCGTTGCCCTCACCCAACGCTGTCTCCCAGTGGTGATCCTGGTATTCAGGGCCGAAGGCGGTGACGTGCAGACCGGGGTCGTTCTCGCCGACCTCCCATTCCCATGCGCCGTTGTGTTCGATCTGCCACATCACGGAGAAGGATGGCTCGGCATCCGCCTGAGACAACGCTTCGACGATGCCGGCGGGCTGGTGCACGCCAGTGGACCAGGTCGAGGCCGAACTCAACGCGAATCGGGAGCTCGACTCCCCCGGATTGATGGTCTGGTTGCGGTCGCGCACCGCGGTACTGCGCAACGGCGCGCAATGCCAGTCGTTTTCCACGGCCCATGCGCTGTCGCCCCAGTACAGGCGTGATGCGTCGACCGTGGCCTTGCCGGCGTCCATCGGCAATGTAAGGTTCAGCGACGACACCGCTTCGATGGTGAACGGCTGCGCGGAGTGCACCATCGTGTAAGTGCGCACGGCGGACAGCCCCGGATACGCCTCGAATACGGAAGTGACAACCAGCCCGCCATCGGTATCGCGGAGGACCGCTTCCCCATCCGTATGCCTGTCGCGCACAGCAGCATCGAAGTCAGTATCAGCATCGGAGCAATCAACCACTGGGGAATCAACGTCGCCCATCGGACGTCCTGCAGGCCGCAATCGATCATACGGCGCATATTGCGTGATATGCAGCCGGTACGGTTCGACGCTGCCATCAGCGGACCGACTCTCCCACGCTTCAACGAAGCGCAGTCTCGCACCGGCCACCGTGGCGATCAACGCGAGACGGTTATCGTTCGATCCGGTATTGGCGGCGTGCACTTCCACAATCGGCCGTGGGTCACGCTGCGCGGCCCCGACCGCGTCGATTTCGTCGGCAGCCCCGGATGCACCGGACTCACCGGATGCCGCCATGCCTCGTCCCGTCACACCGACGAGACGTACCGGCTCATCTGCGGCTGTGGCGAACACCATAGAAACCACGCCATTGCCCCAAGTGAATCGTCCATCTGTGGCAGGTGCCACGGCTGTCATGCCATCTCGTTGATAGACCATAATGTCTCCTTGTCGTACGTGGATATTGACGGTATGGGTACGCATCGCCACTGCGCACGGCGACGCCTCGGAAGTGTCAGCCGCATCAGCTGTCGAGATGCGCATTGACGATGTTCTTCACCTTGCGCGTCACGGGGATGGTCCCGGCGTTGGCGAGCTGGATCATGAACAGGAATGTGGTCCCGGTCGCGGGGTCATTGCAGAAATAGGTGCCGAGCCATCCGTCCCAGCCGTACTCGCCGGCGCGGCAGATCATGGTCGATTTGCCCGGTTCCTCCACGATGCGCATGAACGTGTTGTAGTTGCACCCCGGCTGCCACTCCTCGAAATCCGGATAGTGCCGGGCGTACATCGCACCCGAGGTCATCATGCGCACGGTCGCCGGCTGCATAATGCGCACACCGTCCAACTCGCCCTCGCCGATGAGCATCTGGCCGAACTTCACGAAATCGTCGACCGTGGACCGCAGTCCCGCGCCTCCGGCCTGATACGCCGGGTCTTCGGTCGCCGCGTACGGCACGCCGAGATGGTCGGTGACAATCTCCCGCAATGGTCCGCCCGCATTCGCCGGGTCTATAGGCAAACACGGATTGTCGTATACCGCGGCCAGCCGGTCGAGCTTGTCGGCGGGGACGTAGAACGCCGTATCGCGCATGCCGAGCGGCTCGAACAGTTCGTCATGCAGGAAGTCGCCGAAGCGTCTGCCTGTCACGACCTCGATGATCGCGCCGATCACGTCCGCGCTGGTGCCGTACATCCAACGCGAACCGGGTTGGAACCGCAGCGGACACTGCCCCAGCCGGTTCGCCAGCTCAACCGTGCCCATCGGATTCGGGCCATGCAGACGCGCGGCGAGGTCGTCGAACACCTTGCCGACGATGCGGCCGGCCTCGAAATTCGAATCCCCATACGGGATGCCGGAGGTCATCGTCAGCAGATCCTTGACGGTCACCTCACGCGAGGCCGGCACCGTGCGCTCGCCGTCATGCGCGACGCTGGCGATGGCACCGGCCATATCGGTGGGGATATCGTTGGCCAGCCGCTCGTTCGAAGAGGATGCGCCGCCGGCATCGGGTTCGAACTCCGTGGTGACACGCTGCCCCTTGAATCCGGGCAGGTATGTGCTGACGGGGGCGGCGAGGTCGAGCAGTCCCCGTTCGACGAGCATCATCGCCGCCGAGCCCGTGACCGGTTTGGTCTGTGAATACAGGCGGAAGATCGTGTCACGGGTCATGGCCTCGCCGCGTTCGATGTTGCGCATGCCGGCAGTCGCCTGCCAGAGTTCCCGGCCATGTCGTACGGCCAGCATGGTCGCACCCGCGATCTCACCATGGTCGACCGCGCGGTCCATCGCATCCTGAATGAGCTGCCGCACATCCCTCATCATCATGCTCCTTGTCCCATATGTCCTAGTCTTATATGCCTTATATGCCTTTGTTCCACATTGCTTTGCCGCGCATGCCGGGTCACGTCCGTTGCGCCGTACCGCACATCAGGCATACATGTCCGGCAGGGTGTCGGCCATCCGCATGAAATCGTCCCGCACGAACCGGCGGAAGTCCTCGGCGTATGGCGAGTCAACGGTCGGCGTGCCGTACGCACCGGTGTGCTCCGCGCCGTCGAAGTTGCACCACGGCAGATACCACAACGCGCGACGCGTGTATTCGTTGGCCTTTGCGGCACTCAGCATGAACGTCGTCCACGGCGCGTTCGGGTCATCGCCGAACGCCGCCGCGAACTCGCGCGGGGAGCCGACTTCAGTGACCGCGGCGAGTTTGCCTCGCTCCATACCGAGCCGTCCGATAAGCGTGAGGATGCGCACGAACTTGTCATGGCGTTCGGCCGGATCGGCGGCGTCCGGCCCGTCGAGCGGCTGGTCGATGTCCCAGTAGTCATCGAGTCCGAGCACATCGACATAGCCGTCCCCCGGATATCCGCGCAGGTAGCCGGATTCCAGTGTGGTGTCGTCGGTCATGTCGATGCGGCTACGGTCGGGCGAGTACGCATACAGCACTTGATGCATGTCTCGTTCGTCGCGTAGGTATTCGACGGTCATGCGCCAGAGCTCGGCGAACTGTTCCGGCGTGGTGTCGGTCGGTCGCGCGAACGAGCCCGGGCACCACCAGAACCAGTCGCCGGTGTGTTCGTGGAACGGGCGGAAGATCAGCGGAATCGGGGTGCCGTCGTCGTCACGCACCGACAGCAGGAAGTCGGCGAGCCGATCGAGCCAGGTGAGGTATTTGCCGTGCAGCTCGCCGCCAGGCAATACGGCGGCAACCGATCCGGGGGCGAGGTTGTCGCCGTACCCGCCTTCGGTGATCGGGTTGACCGAATGCCAGCTGAAGGTGACGATGGCACCCATGCGGGATGCGCGGCGGGCATCATTGCGGATGTCGACGAAGGGGACGTGATCGATGTTCTCGTCCCAGCCAAGTTCGATGCGTCCGAGGTCGGCGCCCCACACGGCCGGGTATGAGCCGGTCACGGCGAGCGTGTCGGAATCCGCGTCGGCGCTGTGGTGGGTTGAGGTGTCGCCTTGGTGACCGAACATGGCGAATTCGCCGGTATGGCGGTGCAATGCGTCAAACAACGCGCTGGCTCGTTTGGTGAGCTGCTGATCGACGGGGGTGGCAGAGGTCATGGTGGATGCTCCTTGGTATTCGATGGTTTCCGATTGATGAGTGATGCTCAGATTGCCGTGAATTCAAGCACGATCGCCTGCATGGGCCACAGGTTCGGCAGTTGCAGTCCGACTTCGGACAGAAACCGCCCAGGCGCGGTGAAGCCGCCGTTGCCGTCATCGTCCTGCGCTGCGGTGAGCCACTGCGGCGTCACCCAGCCCCAGTGCGATTCGCCGATTTCGCGGCGCATCCGCACACGGTAGGAACGGGTTGGGTCGAGTCCGGTCACCTGCAGCCGTTCGGCCAGCCAGTCACGGATGTTGTCCGTGGTGGCGATGACCCATACGGCATGTGTACGGTCCGCGTTCACGACACCGCGCGCCCGCAGCGCCTGGTCCTTGCAATCGGCATGCATGACGCGGCCGGTGTGGAGCAGTCCGCGCAGCTCTTTGTACAACGCGACGAATGATCGCAGCACGGCGATCTGCTCGTCTGTGCATTCAAGGATGTTCCATTCGAATCCGGAGCATCCGGTGAGGGAGATCGCCGCACGATAGCTCAAATCGGTGGCGCGGGCGGTGGAATGCGCGGGAGACGGGCCAACATGGGCACCGATCATCTCGGGAGGCACAATGAGTTCGGTCCAGCGTTGGATATCCACTCGGTCGCGCGGATCGTTGGAGTCGGATGCCCAGATGCGGTCGGCGTGCTGCAGGATGCCCGCGTCGGTGCGTGCGCCGCCCGACGAGCAGCTTTCGATTTCAAGGCCGGGGAAACGGGCCTTCAGCTCGTCGAACAGCCGGTAGCAGGCTTCGGTCTGCTCGTGCAGTCCGAAACGACCGTCATGCATCGGCTCGGTGACCTCGCGGTTGTGGTCCCATTTGATGTAGTTCACGCCAAGCTGCTCGACGAGTGCGGCCATCTGGTCGCGCACATGCGCGTATGCGTCCGGATTGGCGAGGTCAAGCACGTATTGCGTGCGGTATGACAGGTCCGCGCGTCCTGGCACCGCTTCCGGCGCGGCGAGTATCCAATCAGGATGTTCGCGAGCCAAGTCGGAATCGAGATTGACCATCTCCGGCTCGAACCACAGGCCGAATTCCATGCCCAGATCGTGCACATGCGTGGCCAGACCGTCCAATCCGTTGGACCAGACGGCCGGATCAACGACCCAATCGCCGAGCCCGCGGGTGTCGTCGCGTCGTTCGTGGAACCAGCCGTCATCGAGCACGAACCGTTCCACGCCGACTTGCGCCGCATGGTCGGCCAACCGTTTCAGTGTGGCCTCGTCATGATTGAAGTAGACGGCCTCCCATGTGTTGAGCGTGAACGGGCGCGGCTTTGCGGCGAAGTCCACATGTCCGGGCAGCGAGCGCAGCCAGCCGTGGAATCGGTCGGCGATGCCGTCAAGGCCACGGTCGGAATAGGAGAAGCACACTTCCGGAGTGGTGTAACTGTCGCCGGGATTCAACCGTATCTCGCCCGGGCCGAGTAGCTCGCCGGCACCGATGACCGGCTCGTGTGCGGGCAGATTGTCGATGCGGTATGTCTGGTTGCCGCTCCATGCGAGATGGCAGGCCCAGATGTCCCCGGTCTGGTTGCGCGGCGCACCGATGGATGCGATGAACATCCACGGGCTGTCATGTCCGGTTTTGCCACGTCGGCAGTCGCGCGTGATTGAACCGACCGGCAGCGGACCCGTGGCGGGCTGCTTTTCGAGCGGCCAACGTCCGGTGAATTGGGTGAGCGTATCGGCGCGTTTCGGCATGGGCAAGGTGGCGTCGAGCCAGCTGACGGTGAGCGGTTCGCCCGTGTTGGCGGCTAGCTGCGTGGAGGCCGGGCCGGCGGCTGAATCGCCTGTCGGACTTGCGGTGTTGGTAATCGTATGCCGCGCGACGACAAGGCCGGATGCGGTGATACGTAACGTCGCATCGAGCTTCAGTCCGTTGACTGCATCTTCGGCGGCGACGGCGAGCGACGATGGTCCAGCAGTGGTCTCTACGTGCGTCCAACGCGCGTACACCGGCCGACCGCCGCGCGCGCATTCCAGTCCGGCGCGGCCGGCCCAGCCTTCCGCGCCTTGCGGCAGCAACGATGGGCGCCATGCCGCATCCGGCTTGTTCGGCGGGGTGTCCTTGAGGGTCATCGCGTCAAGCGCAGCGAGAACGGACTCGTTCAGCGGGCATGCCGATGAGCCGGCTGTTGCGCATCCCGCGCAGGTATCATTGCCGATCGCGCAACCGCAGTCACCCGTCGGACCGACGATATCGCGCCCCCAGTACTCCACCTGCGGCATGTCGTCCGCCGGCGTTTTCAGTACCACGCACACGCCGCCACCACGCAACACCGTATGAGGCCCTTGGTCAAACATCATGAATCTCCTTTGTCGGCTCTCGCCATCGATCCGGATTCCACGCCGCCGCGCATTGACGCGAACAGCGGCTGCTCGCGTCCCTCCATCTCGCCGCACGGACACGAGACTAGATATGCTTGTCGGTCACTTAAGCGCAGATGAATGTTCCAACGCCCAACGCCGTGCGCCATCGGGGTCTCGAGCCCGCATATCAGCCCGCATCCAATGCAGAAAGCCACCGCAGCGCTACAGCAGCAATCTCAAATGCCAGCAATCACTATACCTTAATCGGTTAAGCGACACGCGGCTAGCGAATCCTCATGCACCGCATTTCATTGTGATGCAGCACGACTTATCATCCCGCGTCACTGATTCGTCAACAAATTCACCACACCGCAGATAGCAAAAAGCCGGCGCAAGACGCCGGCCGGACAATCATGACGATCAGGCAAGGGGTCCGCTGGATGCGCGCACGACGAGCTTCTCCTGCGGCTCCCAGACGGATTCCACTGGCTTGCCGTCGATGAGGTCGAGCAACAAGCCCGCCGCGGTGCGTCCACGTTCGATGATGTTGTGCCCCAGTGCGGTGATGCCCAGCGCATTCACCTCGCACAGGAAGGAATCGTCCCACGAGATCACGGACAGATCCTGCGGTACGTTGAGGCCGCGGACCGCGGCGACCTGCGCCCCGGTCAACGCCATGACATCGTTGTCGTAGATGATCGCAGTCGGCGCGTTCGGCAATGACAACAGACGCTCCGTGCACTTCCTGCCGCCCTCGGGCGTGTAATCGGCATGCAGACAGGTGTACTGCAGTCCCAGACGCGCGGCGACCTCCATGAACGCATTGTCCCGTATGAAGGTATGACCGAGATTCTCCGGGCCGGCCACGCGGGCAATCCGCCGATGCCCCTGATCGGCGCAATACTCCGCGATCACCCGCACACCATCTCGCTCGTTCGTGCTCAGTGAGATCAGGCCGCCGGCCAATGATTCATCTCCCATGACCACCGTCGGCATCTCGAGATGGTGGGACATCAGTTCGATGCGGGGATCGCCGAGCTCGACGTTCTGCAGGAATACACCGTCCACCGCCCCCGAGGCGATCCAATCATCAAGGATGTCGAGCTCCGCACGCATGTTGCGAGACGAACGAATAAGCAACGAATAGCCGGCCTCCTCAAGCCTCGCTGTTAAGCCGGTGATGAGCTCCATGCCGAACGCCTCGACAGACAGTACGGCGGGATCGTAGGTGAGCACCAGGCCGACGGAATTCGTGCGCGCGTCGGAAAGTGACTTGGCGGCCTTATTGGGGCGCCATCCCAACTGGTCTGCGACCTTCAGCACCTTCTCACGCGTTTCCTGCGAAACGCCGGGTTTGCCGTTCAACGCATAGGACACCGCACTGTTGGAGACACCCGACGCCTTGGCGACGTCGGTAATGGTCACTTTCGCCTTCGACACGACAATCCTCCTGCAATTCCGTCACGTTCTTACGACGTCATCACTGGCCTCTGACAGATCAAAGATCTCCCAGCTGCGAACAAAACGCTACTCACTACTTACTACTTATTTAGACAATAACAAGTTCTTTACCGGTTCACCATCCCCAATCACCGCATTGTGGACGATTGTCCGCTTCGGACGCCCAGTCGAGTCACGGACAATCATCGTATCGTCGGAGGCGGTGACGGATTTCACCTGCCGCCCCTCAACCATGTCGATGATCGCGCGGGCCGCCTTGCGCCCACGTCCGAACACATTACGATTCAGCGAGGTGACGCTCGGATCGGCCATCTCGCACATGAAGGTATCGTCCCACGAAATCACCGACAAGTCCTCCGGAACGCGCATACCGCGACGACGTCCCACATCAATGGCCGTAACCGCCGCCGCACCGCTGTCGCATACAATGACGGTCGGCGGATCCGGCAACGACAGCAGCTGCTCGATGCTCATGCGGCCCTGCGCCGGAGAATAATCGGTATGCAGACAGCGGTACCGTATCCCAGCGTTCATCGTCAGCGACACGAACGCCTTGTCCCTGACGAGCGTATGCCCCATCATTTCGGGACCGGCCACACGAGCCATGCTGCGATGCCCGAGAGCATGGCAATAGTCGACAACGAGACGCGCAGCCTCCTCCTCGTCGTCGGACAACGTGGTCAGCCCGCCCGCCATCGAGGCGTCGCACAGCAGCAACGCAGGGAATTCCGTATGCTTCCTGAGCTCGGCGATGCGAGGGTCACCGAGCTCAACGTTCATCACCAATAGTGCGTCCACGGTGGCATCGGCGATCCACTCTTGCATGATGGCAAGCTCATGGAGACGGCTTTTTGCCGACCTCAGCAGGAGCGAATACCCCTCCTGTTCGAAAACCGTCTCCAGACCGGCGATGAGCTCCAATGCATACGATTCCACAGACAGGACATCCGCGGAATAGGTCACAATCAGTCCGATGGCATGGGCGCGCGCCTTCGACAAGGCTCTCGCAGCGCTGTTCGGCTTCCAGCCGAGTTCCTGCGCGGCATGTAGCACCCTGCTCCTGGTGCGTTCCGAAATACCCGGCCGTCCGTTCAGCGCATATGATACCGCGCTATTGGATACGCCCACGGCCCGCGCCACGTCGCTGATGGTCACCCTGCTTTTCATGATTGTTCCCTATTCACGTCAGAATGGTCTGCGCTCTCAGACGAAAATCTTGAGATCGTTTGCGCATCGCAGCACATTCGAAGCGATGAACGCGGCCGGATCAAGTCCGGCGGCCGCCATGATATGCCACGTCACCGATTCGCCCGGCAGCAACGTCACCATGCCACCGTCGATACGCGCATCCTGATCGACCTTATCGACCATGCAGAACACGTCGCGCGCGTATGCCTTCGCGGTTACGGTCAAATCATAGCCATCATCCATAACGGCAACGGTCGCCTCGAATGGATTGCGGTCGAGCCGCTGATCGATCACATCGGCAGGGTTGCAGATCACGCGAGCGAACTGCGCACCGGCAACGCCATCGGCCGCAACCGGCGTCGCGACCAGAATCTCACCGTTCACGTCACCGAATCCAGCTACCGCTTCATCAAGTGCGAGCGCAACATGACCCGTGGCCTCTACGGTCACATCGGCAAACGTTTGCGAGGCAAGCACTTCGCCTGCAAAATCGCGACGTTCAACTGTCCACGTACCGGTCCAGGAGTCACGCGTATCGTTCGCGACCAGCAGCTCCAGATGGTCCGGCGCAACCGGCACACCTTCCCAGCTCTTGTCTTCGCGCGCCTTGTCGGAAACGCGCGGCTGGATCGTGGCAAAACGCGGCGCGAAGAAGTCACGCGAAGCGTACCACAACGGCTTGCGATGACCGTAATAATCCACGGCGGCCCACGACACGACCGGCCAGTCGTCGTTGAGCTGCCAGATCAAGGCACCTGCATTGACCGGTGCAAGCGAACGCATATGCTCAACGCCGAAGCGGATCGCCTGCGCCTGCTGCAGCTGGCATGCCCAATGCCAGTCTTCGATATTGCTCCAGTCGTCGGTCGGGATAAGCCAGTTTCGTGTACCGTCTGCGTTGTAGCTCACATCGTTGATGTTGCCCGGGGTCAGATGCGAGCGCATGCCGCGCGCCAGCTTGTAGTTGCCGCCCATTGCCTTCTGATGCACGAGCATCTGCTTGCCGAACGGTTCAAGCTTCTCGTCGTGCACCACGCGGGTGAGCGTGCTGAATGCCGGCGGTGCCTGATAGCCGAATTCGTCGGCGAAGCGCGGCGTGTAGTCGGCGTACTTGCGGTAGTCGACGCGGTTCCACACATCCCAGATGTGCATAGTCCCGTCCACGTCCTTGTTCGCGTCAACGAATGGCGTGAAACTCATCGGGGAGCTCGGCAGGTAGACGTGCGTCGGGTCGAGCTCGGCGAGCAACTTCGGGAACAGGTCGGCGTAATAGTAGTCGCCCCAGCCTTTTTCGCCATAGCCATACGCGTTCGCGGGCTTGTCGTCGTCACGCAGAGCCTGCTTGAAACCACCCCACTCGGAGTAGGCGACATAGTTTTCGTTAGAGCCGTTCCAGACGGTCAAGCTCGGGTGCGAGCTCAAGCGGTTGATGTGTTCGCGCGCTTCGGCTTCGATTTCGGCGCGAGTGCCGGCATCTTCCGGATAAGCGGCGCAGGCGAGCATGAAGTCTTGCCAGACCATGATGCCAAGTTCGTCGGCCAGATCGTAGAATTCGTCGGATTCGTAGATGCTACCGCCCCACGCACGCACCATATTCGAGTTGGATTCGACTAGGTCATTGAAACACTTCGCGTAGAAAGCGCGGTCGGCGCGAGACAGGAAGGCATCGACCGGCACCCAGTTGTAGCCACGTGCATGCACGGGCACGTTATTGACGTAGATCTGGAACGGTCGACCGATTTCGTCGGCGCGAGTATCAACGTGCACCGTACGGAAGCCGACACGACCGGTCCATTCGGCCGCATTCTCGCCAGCTGTTACAGTTACGTCGTACAGCGGCTGCTCGCCGTAGCCGATCGGCCACCACAGTTGCGCATTCGGCACAACGGCAGTCAGCGTCGTCGTATTGCGACCGTATTCAACCTCACCGTTTACAGTAACGTTCGCACCGAATCCAGCGATTGTCACACTCACCTGAACCGGCTTCTGCTGCGTGTGAGCATCGGCCGAAGTCATCACGCGACCTTCGCCTTCGCGCTCAATCTCAACCGTGGTTTTGAGTACACCAGTACCATCCGAAAGCACGTCAACCAGCGGACGCACCGCAGCAAAACGCACGCCAGACCACGAGTCGATGCCGATCTCACGCCACATGCCAGCGTTGGCAACGTCAATACCCCAGTCCCATCCGAACTGGTAGCTTGGCTTACGCAGCTGGTTGAACGCATGATGCTCGGTGTGCGGATAGTAGCCAAGTTCCTGCTCACGACGATCAGACTCACGCACGGACGATGCGAACGTTACCGTAAGCGTATTGATGCCGTCGCGCAGCTGACCGCGCGCATCCCAACGATACGAACGATGATAGTTCTGCGAGAAGCCGACCAACTGGCCGTTGATCATCACTGTGGCAACCGTGTCAAGACCGTACGCAACCAGATCGTGGCGGGTCTGCCCATTTGCGTGCCATTCAAATTCGGTTTCAAACTGCCAGTCAACATCGCCAATCCACTGCTGATGGTTTTCGTTGTCGCCGTCGAACGGTTCGTCGATCAGACCAGCTGCGAGCAGGTCGAGCGTAACCTCGCCAGGGACTGTGGCCGGAATGCCAGCGGTGATTGCAGCGCGCAGTTCTTCAGGAGCAACCTGCGGGTTAAGCGCGCGAACAGTCCAGCCTTCGGTGAGCGAGCGGAAGGTGTTAGGAGTATGGGTCATGGGAAACATCCTTGTGATATGAGTCGTTTGTCGTTCAGCTATGTAAGCCGATTCTTCATCATGAGCTATGCAAATCGTGAGACTTGCCGATGATATGCGTGAGGCTTCCGTCGGCGCACACCGACGGAAGCCAACGGAATCACTCCTTAACAGCACCGGCGGCAATGCCGTTGTAAATCTGCTTCTGGAAGATCAGGAACAGAACCAGCATCGGCAGCAACGTGATGACCACGCCGGCGCAGATCAGGTTGTACTGGCTGCCCATCGGGCCAGTGAACGAGTATAGCGCGATCGCGACGGTCTTCAGGCTTTCCTTCTGCAGGTACAAGTTCGAGGCATAGTACTCGTTGTACACACCTACGCCCTTCAAAATCATGCAGGTGACGATAGCCGGCTTGAGCAACGGCAGCAGGACACGCGAGTAAATCGTCCAGTAGGAGGCGCCATCCATAATGGCAGCCTCGTCAAGCGAGGTGGAGATGTTCTCGAAGTACTGGATGAACACGTAGATGGAGATCACATCAGTGCCGCACATCATGAGGATGTAGCCCCACATGGTGTTGACGGCGTGCATCTGAACCATCATCTTGTACATCGGGACCTGCATCGCGATGCCCGGAAGCAAAGCAGCCACAGTGAACAGGCCGCGAATCACCGCGTTACCGGGGAAAGTGAAGCGGGAGAGCACATAGGCGAGCATGGTGCCGATAAGCGTGGTGATAATCAGCACGACCACAAGCACAGTGAACGAGTTGCGGAAGGCGATTGCCATGTTCGAGGCCTTGAACGCCTGCACATAGTTGCCGAAATTGAACCAGTTCGACGGCATGGTCATCACGGACGTGGACTGGTATTCCTTGGTGGTTTTCGCCGCAGTCACAAAGCAGCTCACCAGCGGAACAACCATCCAGAAAGCCACGAAGATCAGCGAGAAGTACTTGAAGAACACCAACACGCCTTGCTTGGCCTTGTACCAGAAGGAGTTGCTGCGCGCCAGGCTGCGCGCCTTGGCCTGTGCGACAACGTCAGTCATCATGCCACCGCCTTTTCTTTGGAGTTACGGGAGCCGTTGCGGACAATCGGAGCGTTCTTCAGCGCCATCTTGCGACGCTGCCTTTCGATTTTCGCGGCTTTCTTCTTCGCCTTGGCGACGCCATCGTCGGCATCGCGGAATACGTATTTGAAGAACATCTGCTGGAGCAACGCGCAGATGAGGATGATCATCAGCAACACCACAGCCATGGCGGATGCAAGGCCGACCTTCTGGCTACCATGCGCGAGCTGATCCATAAGCACGAAGTACGTCGCGGTACCGTTTGCACCGGTGGTGATCACGTACGGGCCTTCGAAGGCGGAGAGCGAACCGGTGATCGACAGGATGATGTTGAGCACGAGGATCGTCTGGATGCCCGGCAGGATGATGTGCTTGAATTGCTGCCACTTGTTCGCACCGTCGATTTCAGCCGCCTCATACAGCGTCTTATCGACCGACATGATCGCGCCGATGAACAGGATGACGTTCTGGCCAAGGTATCGCCAGATGGATGCGCCCACCAGCGACCAGTTGTTGATGCTCTGATCTTTCAGCCAGTAAGGCAGAGCGTCGAGTTGGAAGCCGCACCATTGGAGCACGGTATCGAACACGTATCCGCGAGTGTAGAAGAACTTGAAGATGAAGCCGACCGCGATGCCGTTAATCAGATACGGGAAGAAGTAGACAGCCTTGAAGATACCGCCACCGCGCACCTTGAACGCCAGCATGGTGGACAGGTACAGGGCGATTGCGACCTGGATAAGCGCTCCGGCCATGTAGTACAGGCTGAGTTTGAGCGAAGACAGCGTATCCGGGCGGGTGAACACTTCAATGTAGTTCTGAAGTCCGATCCATTTCGGAGTGCCGATGTACTTCATCTTGTAGAAGCTGTAGCCCACCATGTTGAAGAACGGCAGGTAGGTGAAGAAGACGAGCAGAGCGAGCGGAATCGCGGAGAATGCAACGATGATTCCGGTTTTACGCCAATCTTTTGGCTGGATATTGTCGGGAATATCGACGGCTGCCGTCGTTCCCGCTGCTGACGAGGCCATAGGTACCTCTCTTCGATGTATTCCTCGCCTGACCTGTGCGATACGACTGGGCGGGGAGTTTGGCTGATATTGGGGAAAGTCTGGTATGGGATGGATTCGGGCAGCCTCGGCGTGGTTGCTGACGACTGCCCGAACAATGGATGAGGAGTATGTGTCAGGAAGTTACGTGGTTAGGATGCGCGCTTACTTGACGACCGTGGTGTACTTGACGTCCACGTTCTCAGTTTTCAGCGCACCGTTCCACTTTTCGTTCCACTCCTTGACCAGATCATCGTAAGACTTGGTCTTGTTGGCCGCGTTTTCGACGATGGACTGGATGCGAGCGTCGCCGGCAGCGTTGATGTTGAGCTCGGAATCGGAGTTGAGATCGTTGAACAGATCTTCCTCGCCTTCGACAGCCGGTTCATCTTCGACGAAGGTCACGTCTTTGAACTCGGAATAGACATCCGGCAGCGTGGAGTCGGACTTATCGACCGGCAGACCGCCTTCGTTGGTCGCGAAGTGGGACTTTTCAGTCATCCACTTGATGAAGATCATTGAGGCTTCCTGATTCTCCTTGGAAGCATCCTTGTTGATACCGTACGCATAGTCAGCAGCAGAGGAAGTGTACTGCTTGCCGTCAACAGTGATCGGGAACGGCATGTAGCCAATGTCATCAGCGTTTTCGCCGACCGACTTGATCTGAGAGACGGCCCAAGAGCCGAGCACCATGGTGCCGATCTTGCCGGAGTTCATCTGAGTCTTGGAGCCTTCCCAATCAGTGGTGGAGAAGTCGTCTTCAATCAGACCATCAGCCACGGCATCGTACAGAATCTTGTACACGTTGTACGCGTGAGTGCCGTCGCCCGGGTCAGAGAACGGGTCCTGCGTGTGCAGCAGCTCCTGATTCATGTACTTGGCGTCGCCAGTAGCGTTACCACCGATGTAGGCATCCCATGCGCCCATCGTCCAGCCGGCCGCGTAGTTGGTGTACAGCGGGATGGCGTCAGTCTTTTCCTTGATGAGCTTGAGGTCGTTGATGAACTCTTCTGGAGTCTTCGGATTCTCAGTGATGCCGGCGGCCTTGAATACAGCCTTGTTATAGACGATACCGACCGCGTTACCGGTCGAGGAGATGCCGTAGACGTTGCCGTCGTAATGCTGGGCATACACGTAGTGGATTTTATCTTTCAGATTATCGACAGTGCCGAAGGGCAGGAAGTAGTTCTGCAGCTCGGAGGCATCGACAGTTGGAATCATCATCATGTCGCCCCAGTCGCCTCCCTGCAGACGGGTCAGTGCGGAATCGGCGTAATTGGTGCCGCCTTCGACCTTAACCGTGATGTTTGGATACAACTTGTTGAATTCTTCAATGTACTGCTTCCACGTCGTACCGTTGTAGGTGTCCTGCAGCATATCGGTACGCTGGCTGTACAGGTTGACAGTGGTCTTGATGTCCTTGCCAGTGGTGCCGAGCTCGATCTTGTCGTAAGTCAGGTCGGTGCCATCTGCAGATCCACCACCGGCGCCGCAAGCCGCCATGCTTACCATGCACAAGCCGGCGGTAGCTGCAGCCACAATCTTCTTGAATGCTTTCATTACCTGTCTCCTTTGTCAGCTTCACAGCTGAAGCGGTGAAGAGATGATTAGTCCCTTTTCCTTGTTTACGCAAGCGTTCAGCAATGAAGCGCCGCGATGTACAGCACCAGGAACCTTACTGCCGCTTAGCATTAAAGCTCTTTTGCGCTGTTGGTGAATAGAATAACACCGCACCTATGCGTTTGTCAACCGGTTAAGTATTCGGGTTAACACAATTCCGCCACAACAGGACCAAGTCATCTGCAAGCACCTTACTGCGCATCTTGGAATCGTTGCAATTATTGACTTTTCAGTATCTACTCGTAGCTTCATGCCAGGCACATCACAGCTGAAATATTCAGTGAAAACCGTCATGAATCCGGCGTGTTGCACTGTTATTGGCTGGTGTATATGGATTTTTATGCAAGCTCGTACTTAAGCGTTTATGTATTGCTGGTCTATACTGCCATTCTCAGGCATAACTACACGTCCATGGAATCGCTCAGCGCCCATCCAGCAGCAACGTCATTAAGCCATTTTGCTTAATCGCACCATGTGAGGGCCACTACACGATGGGGGGGTGCTATCCACGGTGTTGGATAGCACCCCCCATTCTGCAATCGCCCTCAGCCGATGCTCGGCACGGAGAATGATCGAATAGTCAGGCGAGAACCATCAGGCATGGGATTCGATAAGTACCACACCGTAAGGTTCGAGCGTAATAACGGAACCTGAAGCAACCGTAGGAGCCGCATCGCATCCGGCTTTATTCACGCCTTCGGTGCCATCCTTCGCCTCGCCGCTCGTCCTGCCAGCACCAGCAGTCTCAACGCCTGCGAGCAGGTCAATGCCATCACACGGGGCAACAACCGTTTGTACATGCGCAGTAGTGTTCAGCATGAACGTGAACCGCGTACCATCGGCAGCAACTCGCGTAACAATCTCCGTACCATCCGGGCTAGGCGTCGCTTGAATACCTGTACCGGCCAGCACATCATCCACAATCATGCGCGTACCATCGGCATCAGGCATCGTACCAACGTACCAGCAACGACCGTCCCCAAAACCATGCGCAGTAATCGCCGGCGTACCCGCATAAAATGCGTCACCGCCATAGCGGGCCAGTACGCGCGTGCCATCATCCTGATGCAGAATGTCACACAGAAGTCCGCATGTGCCGATTTCCTGCGCATCGTCGGTCAGCTTGGCATCTGCGCAGTCTCCCACGACCAGTGGCACAGCCATATCCGGAGGCAGCGCGTCGGTTTCCTCAGCCCATACGCCGGCCACATCGCGTAGCGGCACCGGGCATTCGCCTTGGAACAGGTTGTCATGTTCGTCCACCAACGCCGACATCGTAGTCAGGAGCAGGCGCCCGCCGCCGTCCACATACTCGCGCAACGCGGCAATTGTGTCGTTTCGCATCATATACAGACACGGCGCCAGCACAACATCGTAATCGCTTAAGTCAGCGTTCAATGGCACCACATCAACCGCAATGTTGCGTCGTGCAAATTCGGCAAAATACCGTTCGCACTCATCCACATAATCAAGTCCACGGGTCGGTCCGACGCATGCTTCAAGACCCCACCAATTCTGGAAGTCGAACAGCACAGCAACTCGCGCCGTACTACGTGAACCAAGCAGCCGCGAACCAACCGCCTTCAGTTCCCCACCAAGCTGTGCAACCTCACGGAACACACGCGTGCGATTCGACCCATCGATATCAATCACCGCACCATGGAACTTTTCGCAACCGCCACGCGACCGGCGCAATTGGAAGAACTGAACCGAATCAGCACCGTGTGCAACCGCATGCCAACTCATTTCGCGCATTTGGCCCGGTGCTTTGAGATAGCAGTATTCTTGCCAGTTTTGGCGGCTTGGCGTCTGTTCCATCAGCAAGAACGTTTCGCCATGTCTGATGCCGCGGATCACCTCGTGCCAGAATGCCGTACTCGACGGCTTCGTATCACGCTGCGGATAGCAGTCCCACGAGGCGATGTCGAGATCGCCTCCCCACGCTTGATAGTCGTAGTTGTCGAAACGCCACATAAAGTTCGTGGTAGCCGGCGTGGTCGGATCAAACTCACGAATCGCCAACTTCTCAAGATGATATGCTTCGCGAATCGAATCGCTGAAAAACCGCCGATAATCAATCGTGTAGCCGGGAAGCACGGCACGGTTCCCGTCGATGCCGTCTCCGGCGAAATCAGGAAGGCCGATTTCATCAAACGAATGGAAGGTGCCGCTCCAGAATGCCGTGTTCCATGCTCCATTCAGCTCATCGATCGTCGCATAGTGTGCGCGCAGCCACTGCCTGAACGCTTCAGTACAACGTTCGCAGTAGCAGTACCCGCCATACTCGTTGCTCACATGCCAGCCGACCAGGTTCTCAAGATGGCCGTATCGTTCGGCGAGTTTGCCGGCGAGCGCCGCCGACAGCCTGCGATAGACGGGACTGTTCGGACACGCGTCGTGACGCTCCCCCTGCCGGTGTTTGCGCCCGTAGAAGTCGACGCGCTCGACTTCGGGGTACCTGAGCGACAGCCATGAGGGCAACGCTCCGGTGGAGGTCGCCATGATGATGCTCATGCCGGCCTCGGTGACCGTGTCCACGATGCGGTCGAGCCGGCTGAAATCGTAGGTTTCCTCGTCGGGTTGCAGGCTGGACCAGGAGAACACGTTAAGCGTGACCTCATTGATGCCGGCCTCATGGAACAGTTCCATGTCCTTGGCCCAGATCTCCTCGGGCCATTGTTCCGGGTTGTAGTCGCCGCCGTACAGCATACGCCCGTCGACTGCTGACACCATTGTCATATCGAAGTCCTTTCGTAGGGATGGCTCGATGTGCAGGACGTCATCGAACCGAAGAATGTGGCGTATGGATCATGCAGTGCACGGGCAGAAACGCCCGTGCACTGCATGAGTGGCGGAACTCGCTCGTTCAGCGTGTGCTGAGCGAGCGAGTTCCGCCACTCACATCAAAGGAACATAGAAAAAGATAGCCGCTTCAATACCATCACGGCATTGTCACAGCTTAGGCAGCTCACGGGTTGCGATGAGCTTCCTGTACCACTTGAAGCTGTCCTTCGGGACACGTTCCTGCGTCTCATAGTCCACATAGGTGATGCCAAAGCGCTTGGTGTAGCCGAACGCCCATTCGAAGTTGTCGAGCAGCGACCAGACGAAGTAGCCGCGCAGGTCGACGCCGACCTCCATCGCGCGGCGGGCCGCGTCGAAGTGCCGAGTCAGGTAGTCGATGCGCTTGTCGTCGTGCACGGCCTTGGTGCCGTCGGCTTCGGTGACCATCTCGTCTGCGCAGGCGATGCCGTTCTCGGTGATGAACAGCGGCATCTCCGGATAGTTGTCGTGTACACGCACGAGCATGTCGTACATGCCGTCCGGGTCGATGTTCCAGCCCATTTCGGTGTGTTCGCCGGGGGTCGGCAGCCAGTCGATGTCGCTGCAGCCGGGGAATGTGCTCGCCGCGGTGGACTGGGGGAACTGCGGACGGTCGCTCATGGCGACGAGTCCGGTCGAATAGTAGTTGATGCCGAGCATATCGATCGGCTGATGAATCTGCTCGAGATCGCCGTCCTTGATGAACGACCAGTCGCAAATGCCCTTGGTGACGGCGAACAGCTCGTCCGGATAGTAGCCACGCAGCATCGGATCGAGGAACACGCGGTTGCCGATCAGGTCGGTGCGATGCACGGCATCGGCATCGCCACGGTTGATCTGCAGGTTGAGGGTAACGGCGATCTGTGCCCGTTCACCGAGCTCGTCGCGAAGAGTCTCGGTCATCAGGCCGTGGGCGAGGTTGAGATGGTGCACGGCCTCGAACGCGACGGGGCCACCGCCCATTCCTGGCGCGTGCTCGGTGCCGCCGTAGCTCAGGTAAGAGGAGCACCAGGGCTCATTGAGCGTGATCCACGTGTCGACTCGGTCGCCGAGTCGTTCCGCCACGCGGCGGGTATAGTCGGCGACACGATAGGGGGTGTCACGGTTCAGCCATCCGCCCTTGTCCCCAAGGTACTGGGGCAGATCCCAGTGGTAGAGCGTGGCGACGGGCTTGATGCCGTTGTCGAGCAGCTCGTCGACCACGCGCTCGTAGAAATCGAGACCCTGTTCGTTGGTCGGTCCGCCTTCGGTCGGCACGATGCGGGGCATCGCGATGGAGAACCGGTAGGCGTCGACGCCGAGGTCCTTGAGCAGGGCGATGTCCTCCTTGTACCGGTGGTAGGAGTCCGTGGCCACGTCGCCGGTGTCACCGTTGACAGTGTGACCGGTGTGGGAGAACGTGTCCCAGATGGAGGGGCAGCGTCCTCCCTCATGCACCGCACCCTCGATTTGGTACGACGCCGTGGCGGTGCCGAACATGAAATTTGCTGAAAGCGTCATGTGGACGGTCCTTTCATGATGATGTGTTCGTGACGGAAGCGTTGCTACGCGTCCATTGCCTTCGTTGGCGACCGAATCAACCGATGATTCGTTTCGTCCGCAATGAGTGTATCATATTCACATGAAGCGGTTAAGGTGTTGCGAGTCTTGGATTATAAACTAAGTCGCAATATCGATCCGAACCACTGCATCGACGGACTGAACACCATCAATGAGGAGCATTCGATGACAATGTCGTGCGCGGACAAGAATTCCGCATTACCGGAGGCGAAGAAGCCCATCACCATCTTCCCCAACAACCCGGCCATCCGAACCATGGGACGCATCGATGACGACAATCCGGAGCGGCCGGTATGGGTATATCCCTACACTCAGGCGGCGTTCCGGTTCACCGGGACATCGCTGACCGTGACGCTCATCAACCATTGGTGTTATGGCGATAGCCATATCGGTGTCATCATCGACGGAGCGGAAACCAAGGTTCGTATTCCCTCCGGCGCCGATGGCGCACATGGGGCATCCTACGGGCCTGTCACACTCGCACTGGCCGAGCATCTCCCCGACATCGTGCATGAGGCCGTGGTGTTCAAGCGTCAGGACGGACAGCATTACCTCGAACTGCTGGGATTCGGCGTGGACGCCGGCGCGCAGGTCATGCCGCCGACTGCCACGGAACCGTCACGCCGTATCGAGGTATTCGGCGACTCCGTGTCCTGCGGCGAACGGAACGAGGCCATCCTGTACGCCGGCAAGGGCGATCCGGACGTCGATCTGAGCTCCTACAGCGATTCATGGCGTTCGTACGCGGCGATTACGGCGCGTGCACTGGGGGCTCAGGTCCATGTCACCGCTCAGGGCGGCGCGTCCCTGCTGGATGGCATAGGCTGGTTCAACGGGCCTGACTACATAGGCATGGAAGGCATTTGGGACCGCATCGAGTACAACCCCGTGCTTGGCGCGGCCAAACCGTGGGATTTCTCCCGGTACTCGCCGCACGTGGTCGTCGTAGCCGTCGGACAGAACGACTCTCATCCTCATGACTTCATGGCCGACGACTATGACGGCGTCGAGGCCCGGCATTGGCGAACCCGGTACGTCGATTTCCTGCGTGCCATCCACGGAGTGTATCCCCAAGCGACGCTGATATGCACCACCACCGTGCTATACCATGATCCGTCATGGGACCGCGCGATCGATGAGGCCGTACGCACGTTCAATGAGTCAATAGGCAATGACTCCGTCGTATCATTCGGCCACACGACCGTAAACAATGTCCCCCCGATGAAGGCAGGTGCCATCGCCCACCACTTCCTGTATTCGCGCAACGGGTCGGCGACTCCCGGGCATCCACGAGTGCCGGAGCATGAGGAGATGGCGAGGGAACTCGTCGAATTCATCGGCTCGCTCGGTGACGGTATCTGGGCCGATGAGACGAAAGGGGCGTGAGATCATGACAGGCAACGGACAGACGGCTACAGGACCGGCACCGGGGGCCAATGCCAGCGGGGTCGACGCCAGCGGCATCCAAGCCGCGGCGGACAAGCCCACCGGTGCCGCCGAACTGAGACCGGCGGCGATCTTCTCCCACGATATGGTCTTGCAACGGCGCCAACCGATTCCCCTGTTTGGCACGGGACAGCCGGGTAGGACCGTCGTGGTCACCCTTACCTCGGACGCTGAGCAGACGCCTATACACACATCATCCATGTCCGAGACGGACAGCGTCACCGGCATGGGAACCATAGATGCCGATGGCGACTGGCTCATCTTCCTGCCAGCGCTGGAAGCCGGCGGACCGTACACGCTCACCATCAGCGACCGCGCAGACATCAGCCTTACCTATCTCAACGTAATGGTGGGCGAGGTATGGATTGCCTCAGGACAGAGCAACATCGAATTCGAGCTGCGCAACGACCTGCACGCGCGCAGCACCATGGCAGAGTCGTCCGACTCGTTGCTGAGGTTCTTCAATGTCCCGAAGTCAGGGTTCGTGGACGACGACCTCATCACAGCGGAGGATTCCTCGTCGTGGCGCGCGTGCTGCCCTGATAGCTGCGGCACGATGTCCGCGATAGCGTATCACTTCGCGCATCGGCTACGCCGCGACCTCGCCTCCGACGTGCCTGTGGGAATCATCGACTGTTATGTCGGAGGCACGTCGGTCTCGGCGTGGATGAGCGAGCGTACGTTGGCGTCGCATGCGGCCGGACGCGGGTATCTCGAACGGTACCATGCACAGGTCGATGGTAAGACCGACGCTGAATTCCACGCAGAGACCGAGGATTGGCAACAACGGTTCGACAAGTGGAACGTAGAAATCAGTGCCGCACAAGCCGCTGAACCGGACATCACCTGGGACACGCTCAACGAGCGGTATGGTCAGTGCCCATGGCCTCCGCCGGTCACACCGTTCTCCCAATACCATGTCACCGGGGCGTTCAATGCCATGGTCTCGCGCCTGGCACCATTCGGAGCACGCGGCGTGCTGTGGTATCAGGGGGAAGAGGACGAGCAACATCATGAGAGCTATCGGGACCTGCTCAAGCTCATGATCGGCGAATGGCGAGGTCTATGGAAGGACCGGAATCTGTCGTTCCTTATCGTGCAGCTGCCGCGCTGGATCGATAAGAGCGTATATGAGTCCGGGATCGATCCGATGTTCTGGCCGCATATCCGTCAGGCGCAGGTCGACGTGGCACACGACACCGAAGGCTCCTACCCGGTGATCACATTCGATACCGGCGAATTCAACAACATCCATCCGACGGACAAACGTCCAGTCGGCGAGCGGGCGGCGATGGTGGCCGAGGAGCACGTCTATGGCATGGATGTTGCCGCTGACGGACCGACGGTTACTGAGGTCTCCCGCGACCTTGGCGGCCTTCCCGCACAGGAGCAGCCACAGAAGCTGCGCGTGCAGTTCGCCCATGCACGAGCACTGCGATTCGACCGGTGGAACGGCTGGGATGACGACGTTCATCGCATGGCCGTCACCTCAAACATCACAGGCGTGATGCCTCAAATGCCGGCCTCGTTGCCGTACGACCGGATGCCGGCTGGTTTGTCCGGGTTTGAGGTGGCGGGGATGGATGGTGTCTATCATCCCGCTGACGCACGGATTGACGGCGATTCGGTAATCGTTGAATCCGATGCCGTCGCCGAACCCGTGGCGGTGCGTTACGGCTGGTACAGCTGGGGGCCGGCACCGTTGTTCAATGGGGATGGCCTGCCGTCCGCGCCATTCCAGTCGCGGGTCTGAACAGCCAGGATGGCGCCGTAGCGCCAACTTGAACCCGGCACGGCGCATCGCCTATAATCCGCCGACACGATCGCTACGATTGCCAAAAACGAAAGGGGCTTCCCATCGCACTGCATGCGTGCTTTGGGGAGCCCCTGTTCTATGGATTATGGATTGCGGCAATCAGGCCAGCAATTCCTTGACGGCGGCGATGACGGCCTGCAGGCTCTTCTTCGCGTCACCGAACAGCATCTGCGTGTTGTCCTCGAAGTAGAGCTCGTTCTGGATGCCTGCGTAGCCCATGCCGCGGCCGCGCTTCATGACGACCACGTTCTGCGCCTTGTCCACGTCGAGAATCGGCATGCCGGAGACTGGGGTGCCGGGGCGGCGTGCGGCCGGGTTGGTCACGTCGTTCGCGCCGACGACCAGGGCCACGTTGGCCTGCGGGAACTGCGGATTGATCTCATCGAGATCCACGAGCTCCTCATAGGGCACGTTGGCCTCGGCGAGCAGCACGTTCATGTGGCCCGGCATACGGCCGGCGACCGGGTGGATAGCGTAGGACACTTCGACGCCATGGTTCTTCAGCAGCTCGCCGAGGTCGGCGAGCTCGCGCTGGGCCTGAGCCTGAGCCAGACCGAAGCCGGGCACGAAGATGACCTTCTGCGCGTAGACGAGCTGGACTGCCAGATCGTCGGGCGTGGTCTCCTTCATCGTGCCCTCCGGGCCCTCGCCTGCAGCGGCTGCACCGGAACCACCGCCGAAGCCGCCGGCGAGGACGGACAGCAGCGGACGGTTCATGGCTTGGGCCATGAGGATGGACAGGGTCACGCCGGCCGAGCCGACGAGCGCGCCGGCCACGATCAACGCCACGTTGTCGATGGCCAGACCGGACATGGCCACGGCCGTACCGGTGCATGCGTTGAGTACGGAGATGACGACGGGCATGTCGGCGCCGCCGATCGGAATGACGAACACCAAGCCGTAGCACAGGGCGAACACGGTGGTCAGAATCGACCAGAGCAGACGCTGCTCGGGCTGGACGCACAGCATGACCAATGCGGCGATGGACAGCACGGCGAACAGCACATTCCACACGCCCTTGCCGGGCAGCGAGAGTTTCTTGACCCATTTGATGCCCTGCAGCTTGCCGGCGGCGATCAGCGAACCGGTGAAGGTCACAGAACCGATGAGGATGCCGAGGCCAGCGGTGATGAGCACGACGATGTCCGGCGTGCCTTCCTTGGTGAGGATGTCGTTCAACGCCACCAACGCGGCCGCGCCGCCGCCCACCGTGTTGAACACGGAGACCAGCTGCGGCATGTCGGTCATCTTGACCTTCTTGGCGGAGACCACACCTGCCACCGCGCCCAGAAGAATGCCGACGACGAGCACCACCACGGCCACGGTGTTCACGAATCCCTTGGCGAAGAGCACGATGAACGCCATGAGCACGGCAACAACCATGCCGAACGCGGAGATCTGGTTGCCTTTGCGCGCGGTCTTCGGGGAGTTCATGAAGTGCAGGCCGATCACGAACATGACGGCCGAGAACAGATATACGAACCAGGCGACGATGTCGATGGTTCCCACGGTTGCGGAGGCCATTACTTCGACTCTCCCTTCTTCTCGTTCTTATTGGATTTGAACATCTCCAGCATGCGGTCGGTGACCACATAGCCGCCGACCACGTTCATCGTGCCGAGCACGGCGGCCAGGAAGATGAACACATAGGCCAATGGCGAATTGGCTTCGGCGGCCACAATCACCACGCCGACGATGACGATGCCGTGGATGGAGTTCGCGCCGGACATCAACGGCGTGTGCAGGGTCGCCGGCACCTTGCCGATGACCTCGATGCCGATGAGCAGCGCGAGCACAAATAAGGTGATGGATACGACGAGTGTAGGCATGATCAATCCTTCTTCCTTGACTCACTCGGATTTCGTGGCAAGCTCTTCGGCCGGAACGACCTCGGCGCGGCCGGCGACCACCAAAGCGTCGTCCAGCTCTTCGCTCAGATCCTGACTGAGCTTGCCGTCGCGAATGAAGTGCACGAGAATGTCGGCCACGTTGCGGGCCAGCAGGTTGGATGCAGTGGTGGCCACGCCGGAGGCGAGGTACGGGGCGCCGATCAGCTTGACGCCGCCCTCGGTCACCTGCTCCCCCACTGCCGAACCCTCGACATTGCCGCCGAGCTCGGAGGCCGCGCAGTCGACGACCACGGCACCCCGGTGCAGTCCCTTGACGCCGGCGGCGGTGAGCAGTACCGGAGGCTTGCGGCCGGGAACCTTGGCTGTGGTGATGATGATGTCGAATTCGGCGGCCTTCTTGTCCACTGCAGCCTGCTGTTGCGCCTGCTCTTCGGCACTCAGCGCACGGGCGTAGCCGCCCTCACCCTGACCTGCGGAGAAATCGAGCCCCAAATCGAGGAACTTGGCGCCAAGGGACTCGACCTCCCCCTTGGACGCAGGACGAACATCGTAGGCAGTGACCACTGCACCGAGTCGACGCAGCGTGCCGATGGCCTGCAGTCCGGCGATGCCGGCTCCGAGCACCAGCGCCTTGGCCGGGCGGATGGTGCCGGCTGCGGTGGTCATCATCGGCAGGAACGACCCATAGGCGTCAGCTGCCGTGATGGCAGCCTTGTATCCCATGACCGAGTTCTGTGAGGTCATCTCGTCCATAGACTGGGCGCTGGAGAGCTTGCGCGGCAGCTTCTCGATGCCGATGCCGACCAATCCGGCTTGCTCCAACGCGTCGATGTACTCGGCATCCGTGAAGGAACCGAGCATGCCGATAACCCACTGGCCGGCTGTGAGCTTGCTGACTGTTCCTGCGGATGGCCTGTCGACGAAGCCGAGTGCATCGGCCTTGCCCAGCACGGTTGCACGGTCGGAGACCACGGCTCCGGCTTTCTCATAATCCTCATCGGTGTATTCTGCGGCAGTCCCGGCACCGGATTCGATGATGCAGGAGACTGCGTTCCTGCGCAGCCGGGTGACGATATCCGGCGTCAGCGCGACGCGGGACTCCGTTTCGGACGTTTCGTTCACAACGCCGAACACCACGGTGGGTTCTTGGGTTTCAGCCATGAGACCCCTTTCTGTTCAACTTTGAATGGAAATGATTATCCAGATGCAAGTGTAACCGCAACATGTCCGATGCATCGGTTGATTTCTTACCGTTGCGCGAGGTTTTCCTACGGTTGCGTAAGGTGACGAGTTCGGTTCGCGCGATTACAATTTGTCTGTTGAGAAGCGTTCGGGCGCCACTGGCCTATGCCCGGACGGCATTGACACGTATAGCAGGAGCAAGAATTGTCGGTTATCAATTCCTTCACGCAACACACCATCGACCTCACCCGTAGGGCGCTGAGGCTGGGGTCCGACTTCGTCCACCCAGTGCACGACGACACTCCGGACGAGCCCGATTACCTGTCCAACGCCGACGTGCCGGTCGAAGCCGACATCGCACTGCCGCATAGCGATGACTGGGATGACGGACATCTGACCGTCACCGACATCGATCCGGTTTCGGGTCTGCTCACCACCTCCACCGAAGGCAACCCGCCGCTGGATGAGGGCACGTCCATCTACGACCTGTATGCGGACCGCGCCAAGCGCATGGGCAACGAACCTCTGTATACGTACAAGTCAGGCAACGAGTGGGTCACCGTGACCGCCAACGAGTTCCTGGCCGACGTGCGTGCGGTGGCCAAGGGCCTACTGCATTACGGTCTGAAAAAGGGCGATGCCGTGGCGTTCATGTGCCGCACGTCATATGACTGGGATCTGACGGACGCGGCGATCATGGCCTGTGGCGGCGTGCTGGCGACCATCTACGACACCGATTCCGCCGAGCAGATCCGCAACATCGTCAACAATTCCGATGCACGTCTGCTGATCGTGCAGGATGCCGACATGCGCGAGAAGGCGGATGGCGCTGTGGAGGAATGCCCGTCTCTCGAGCACATCCTCACCATCGAAACCGGTGCGCTTGACGAAATCAAGGCGTACGGCGCCGGCGTGTCGGACGAGGAACTGGACGAGCGCATCGATTCGGTGAAGAAGACCGATCTGTGCTCCATCGTCTACACGTCCGGTTCCACCGCTGCGCCCAAGGGCGTGGAGATGACCCATGAGCACTACTGCCAGACCGCGCTGAATCTGCCGGACTACATGCCCGAGCTGTTGCACGACAAGAGGAACACCATCCTGCTGTTCCTGCCGCAGGCGCATTCCTTCGCCCGCGCCATCAACTACATCGTCGTTGCCTCGGACATTCACATCTACATCGCCACCGGCATCAAGACGCTGATCGGCGACTTGCAGGTGGCCAAGCCTTCCATCATGATCGTGGTGCCGCGCGTGTTGGAGAAGGTGTACAACGCCGCATCGCAGAAGGCCGGGCACGGCCCCAAAGGCGTGGTGTTCGCTTCCGCCGTGGTAGCCGCTCAGGATTACATGAAGGAAATCTCGGCAAACGGGAAGGCCGGAGCCCTGACCAGAGCCCGTCGTGCAGCATTCGATCCTATTGTCTATTCGTCCTTGCGCGAGGTACTTGGCGGACGAGCCAAGTGGTTTGTGGCCGGTGGCGCTCCGCTCGATCCCGAACTGCTGGCCTTCTTCCGTGGCGCGAACGTGCCGGTGTATGAAGGTTATGGTCTGACCGAAACGACCGCTCCGTGCGCCTTTAACCCGCTGGGGACCCCGTTCCACGCCGGATCCGTCGGCATCGCGTTCCCCGGTTTCTCCCTGCGCATTGCCGAAGATGGCGAAATCCAGGTCAAGGGTCGTGCCGTGTTCCCGCGTTATCACAAGAACGACGAGGCGACTGAATTGTCGTTCACCGAGGACGGATGGTACGCCACCGGCGATTTGGGCCGCATCGACAACGACGGCTTCCTGTACATCACCGGCCGCAAGAAGGACCTCATCATCACCGCAGGCGGCAAGAACGTCTCCCCCGGCCCGATCGAAGAAGTGATTCAACGTTGCGAGATCGTCTCCCAAGCTCTGGTGCTGGGCGACAAGCGCCCGTTCATCTCCGCGCTCATCACGCTGGATGAGGAATCGTTGCGCCCGTGGCTGGCCGCAAAAGGTCTGGACGAGCACATGTCGATGGAGGACGCCGCGCAGAACGCCGCGGTGCGCGCCGAAGTGCAGAAGTGGGTCGATCAGGCCAACGAAGGCGTCTCCAGGGCCGAGTCCGTGCGCAAGTTCATCATCCTGCCTGAGGAATTCACCCAGGAGAACGGTCTGATGACCGCATCGATGAAGGTGATTCGCCCCAAGGTCATCAAGCGCTACTCCACCTTGCTGAACACCCAGATGTACACCAGGAAGAAGTAAACGAAAACAGCATGCGGATATGAGGAGGGGCTTCCCGATTGGGAAGCCCCTCCTTCGTTGATGAATGCACTACCCCTCAGCCCCGCTTCGCGGGACAGCTCCCCTGACAAGGGGAGCCGATATACCGTCAGAAGCCAAGGCGCTCTAGCTGCTTAGGATCGGACTGCCAGCCTTTGGCCACCTTGACATGGAGGTCGAGTTTCGCCTTCTGCCCGACAATGCGGTTGACCGGCGTGCGCAGCTTCTTCTTCACGTAGGTAAGGTTCGACGCGCCTTTGCCGATGATGATCGGCTTCTGCGAGTCGCGTTCCACATAGATCGACACATGCACTTCGGCCTTGCCGTCATAGCCGGCACCGGTTTCGTTGTCCTGCGGATAATCGATGGAGTCCACCACAACCGCCAGCGAATGAGGCAACTCATCATCCAACGCTTCGAGGAACGTTCCACGGACGAGTTCGGCGATGGTCTCTTCCGGACGCTCCTCACTGATCATGTCGGTGGGATACATCTTTGGGCCTTCGGGCATATGCTCGATGAGCACCTTCTTGACCTCGTCGAGATTGTCGTATTCCAACGCGCTCACCGGTACGATGTCGGTGAAATCGGCGAAACCATTGATTTCAATGAGCTTGTTGATCAGAGCCTGTCTGTTCAGCTCATCGATCTTGGTGACGATGGCGATCAGCGGAATCTTCCAGGAAAACGTGCCGTCTTCGCGCTTGACGGCGAAATCGGTACGCAAACGGGACAGGATGCGCTTGTCACCGGGACCGATCTCCTGATCGGCGGGAAGCAGGAACGCCACCTCGTCCACATCGGACAGCGATTCCTCCACCACATCGTTCAATCGTTGCCCCAGCAATGTGCGCGGCCTGTGAATGCCGGGTGTGTCCACCAGCACCAGCTGCGCATGCTCGGTGGTCAGAATGCCTCGGATGGCCTTACGCGTGGTCTCCGGTCGAGATGATGCGATGGCGATCTGCTTGCCGATAAGCGCGTTGATCAGCGTGGACTTGCCCACATTCGGACGCCCCACCACGGCAACGAATCCGGAGCGGTATGGCACCTCTGACGCTTCATGGGTGCGGTCCGCATCCTGTACGGACACGGCAACCGCCATGTTCACGGCTTCATTCTGATCATCGCTTTGGGTCATATCACTCCTTGTCGGCGTTGCCGGCGTTCTGCCCATCCCCGTCGGATGCGCCACCGTCATTCTCACTGATTGTGCCATCTTCCTCGTCACCCTCGACGTGTGCCGGTTCTACGACGATGGTGGAGACCTTCTTACGGCGTCCTGCGGAATCGACCGCAGTCAGACGCAGTCCACGAGTGACTGCGGAGGCCCCGACGATCGGAACCCGTCCGATCAGCTTGGTCAGCAGACCATAAACGGTATCCACATCGTCCTCGTCGATGTCGATCTCGAAGATCTCCTCGAGCTCGGCGATCGGCGTACGCGCGGGCATCTTCCACTTGTTCTCGCCTATCTTTTCCGGCTCACTGTGCTGGATGCGGTCATGTTCGTCCTCGAGTTCGCCGACGATCTGTTCAAGCGTGTCCTCGATGGTCACCATACCGGCGATACCGCCATATTCGTCCACGACCACAGCCACATGCTGACGGGAACGCTGCATCTCATGGAACAGGTCATCCACCGGCTTGGACTCAGGCACCAGCAGAGGCTGACGGACGATCGACTCCACCTCGCGGCTTAGAGCGGACGGGTTGAAGGCGGTGGCACGCACGGCATCCTTGAGATACGCCACGCCGATCAGATCATCGACATCCTCGCCAATGACCGGCACACGGGAGAATCCGGAACGGGAGAACAGTTTCAATGCCGAAGACAACGTGGTGCCGCGCTCCATGCAAATCATGTCGGTGCGAGGAACCATGATCTCGCGGGTCAGCGTATCGGACAACGTCAGCACGTTGCGCAGCATTTCGGAGACTTCGGGATCGAAATCATTGGATTCGACCAAGCGATCGATGGCGGCCTTGCCTTGCTCGAGCTGTATTTTCTCCAGCTCCTCATCGTCCGACAGGTCGGAATCCTTGGACTTGCGCCCCGCCCCCTTGCCGTTCTTTTCGGAACCGATGCGGGCGAACGGCGTGATCTTGCATCCCAATGCGACGATGGTCGAACTGGACAGCATGATCTCCACAGGCTTGGCCATACCGGTTGTGCGCGGACGCACCAACACGGAGACCACGGCCACCACGATGGCGAACAGGAACCCCGCCAGCAGGCTAATCCATAGCTCAAGCCCCCATAATGACGTGATGGCGCATACGAGGACGCCATCAAGCACATTGCAGGTGATGCGGAAGAAAGCGCAACTGCCTGCCGTGGCATACCGATTCGCAATCAGACGCTGCACCCGGTGAATCTTGTCGATTTTCTTCATCTTGAGGAACTGACTCATTTCAGAGTCGGTCTGCACTTCAAGAATCATGTTGTTCAGGCTGGCGCGGGTCACGCGGGCGACTGCGCCTTCGGCCGCCGCCATCGTCAGGGACAGCCAGACGAAAAAGGCAGCGGTCAGTACAAGAATGACAGTGACTGAGATGAGGGTGGTACTGGAATACTCCATGGTGATGATGTGCCGTCCTTGAATCTATTGTTTGGCGTTGAGATCTCGTCCGGTGCCATGCGAGGCATCGTATATGGCCAATGCGTCGGGCGTGCCTTCCGGCAGCGTGGCCTGCACGTTGGCGTCCTGACGCAAAGCGAAGAACGTGAGCAGCAATTGGCGCTGCAGACCGAACATCTGCCGCTCCTGTTCGGGAGTCGTGTGATCGTATCCGAGCAGATGCAGAATGCCGTGGATGGTGAGCAGCAGCATCTCGCTCATTGTGCTGTGTCCGGCTGCGGCGGCCTGCTGTGCGGCGACCCAGGGACAGATGACGATATCGCCGAGTACACCCTCCATGACGGTTTTGCCGTCTCCAGGACGCAGCTCATCCATCGGAAAACTCATGACGTCAGTAGGCCCCTCGAGATTCATCCATCTCATGTGGAGTTCCGCGATGGGGTCGGGGTCCACGAACATGATGGTCAGATCAGACTGGGTGCTGACCCGCATCTGATCGAGCACCCATATGCCCAGATCGGAGAACACCTTGGGGTCGATGTTCCACTGGGTTTCATTGGTCACGTCAACGCTCATTGGACTCCTCGCTCGGGTTCGTCGTTTCCACGGGCTTTGCGGCATGCCGTCGGCCTCTCATACCGCGATGATCTCCTGCAATCGCCGCATGGCGGTCGTACGCCGCCACGATCCTGCCGACCAGCTGGTGACGCACCACATCCTCGGTATTCAGATGCACGAAGGCGATGTCGTCGATGCCGTCCAGAATCCCCTCGATGGTGGCGAGGCCGGAACGGGGAACGGCCAGATCGACCTGGGTGATATCGCCGGTGATCACCATCCGCGTATTGAAGCCGAGACGGGTGAGGAACATCTTCATCTGCTGTTCAGTGGTGTTCTGAGCCTCGTCGAGAATCACGAAGGCGTCATTGAGCGTACGCCCGCGCATGTATGCGAGAGGCGCCACCTCGATGGTGTTGTCGTCCATGAGCTTCTTGAGCTGATCGGCGCCCAGCATGTCGCCGAGCGCGTCATACAGCGGGCGCAGATAGGGGTCGACCTTGTCGTTCAGCGTGCCGGGCAGGAAGCCCAGGTTTTCGCCGGCCTCCACCGCAGGACGGGTGAGGATGATTCGACGGATTTCCTTGTCCTGGAACGCCCGCACGGCTTTGGCTACCGCAAGATAGGTCTTGCCGGTGCCGGCAGGCCCGATGCCAAAGGTGATGGTATGTGACGCAATGGCGTTCACATATGCCATCTGGCCGGGCGTCTTGGCCCGTACGGGCACACCTGCGGCAAAGGTGATGACGCCGGGGACAATGGGTTTGCGATACACAGGGTCGTGCGCTCCTGCCGTACGCGCACGGGAACGCTCGGCGACCGTCGACCGCACGAGTCTGTCATGCGCCGGCCCGTGGCCGGGATGCTCGAGCCGTACGTGGTTCTTCAATACGTTCTGGTCAAGCATGCGACGCACGGTATCCGCATCCATCGGAGCGGTATACGCGGCCTGGATGATGGTATTGATGAACTCTTCGGCCTGTGCCGCCTGCGACTCGGTCTGCTTGGATCGGGAGACTATGGCCACACGATTGCCCCGCACGATGATGGTCAGGTCGGAGAAGGCCCTCTCCACCTCACGAATGACCTCGTCGACCGGACCGAACACAGCTACCGGGTCAAGCTGGGAAGGAATGGTGATGGTGCGTGTTGTTGTTGCCACGGGAAGAATGGATTCCTATTCGTCGAGCTTTTCACCGGTCAGCACATGCGCATGCACGTGGAATACCGTCTGTCCGGCGTCAAGGCCGGTATTGAACACCAGCCGGTACGCCCCGTGGAAGGATTCATCGGCGATATGCTGGGCGATGGATACGATGTGCGCCAGTTCGGCAGGATCGGCTGCGGCAAGTTCGGCGGCATTGGCGTAGTGCTTCTTGGGCACTACCAGAACATGAATCTTCGCTTTGGGATTGATGTCCTTGAACGCGTACGTGGTGTCGTCTTCATAGACCTTGCTGCTGGGAATCTGACCTGCGATGATCTTGCAGAACAGGCATTCATCGGATTCGCTCATCATGCTCCTCGTTCTTCTGTGGTTGCATTCCTGTTTCAGCTTAGCGCGAGGCCGTTACTCGATGTGACGGAAAACCGCTGTTCAACACCGATTCACTCGTATCGCCCCAAGACGCGCGACAGCAGCGACAATGCCACAGGCCCCGCCGTGGCTGCGCGCATGATGGTATGGCCCAATACGCAGGTCAGAGCGCCCGCTTTGGTGAATTCCGAGATCTCCGCCTCGCTGATGCCGCCTTCCGGTCCTACGACCACGCTGATGGTTCTTGGCCGGCCGTCTTCCAGGGTGCGTTCCATCAACTGTGAGACCTTGCACTCAACGCCTGACCAGGTATCCGTGGCGTCCTGGTGCAGTACGATGACCAGATCGCCATGCACGCAGGCCCTGCGGCAAATCGCCGTGACCTCCTTGCTCGATACGCATGGTTCAAGCCGTGGCCTGAACACTCTGCGCGATTGCTCCGTGGCTGCGTCAAGCACGGAACCCCATTTCCTGTCAGTGCGACCGGCCTTCCATTTGGCGATGGATCGGTCGGCCTGCCACGGCACCACCTGGTCGACGCCGATCTGCGTGGCCATATCGATGGCCTGTTCATCGTGTCCGGTCTTCGCCAATGCCTGGATGAGCGACAACCTCGTCAGCGGTTCCGGTTCCCGACCGACTTCGACGACTTCCGCCAGTCCTTCTTCCGGATCCGACATCACCGCCTGGATCCTGAGCCCATGTCCATCGGACAGTTGCAGGCTGTCACCCGCCTTCAATCGCATGGCCTGCACGGCATGACGCCTGACATGGGCGGGCAGTGTCAGCTTCCATCCCGCATGGAGCTCATCGCTATTCACCGGCACGTTATCGACCTGTGGGTCGAAGAGGAATACAGCATCAGTCATGCCTTCAAGGCTACACGCGACACGCCGAACACACGCGCGAATTGCATCTTCGTAATTTGCTGCTAAAGTATCTACTCGTTGTCCAAACGACACCTGCCCGGGTGGCGGAATGGTAGACGCGCTAGCTTGAGGTGCTAGTGCCTATTTTATACAGGCGTACGGGTTCAAGTCCCGTCTCGGGCACAGATAAACCCCTTGCAATGCAAGGGGTTTTTCGTTATTCGAAAGGCTCACCATGCGATTCATCACATTGCAGTCCGTCGACGATCCGCGCGTCGAGGCATATGTGAGCCTTACGGAAATGCAGCTGCGCAACCGTCTGGAACCGGAAAAAGGCGTCTTCATCGCCGAATCGCCCAAGGTCATCGACCGCGCCCTGGCAGCTGGCAGGGAACCGCTTTCGCTGCTGGTGGAGGAGCCTTGGCTCGAAGGCATGCGACAGACCTTCGACTTCATCGATGCGAGGTGGGGCGATTCGATTCCCGTATATGTGGCCTCCCCCGAACAGCTCAAGCGTCTGACCGGATACCGGCTGCACCGCGGCGCATTGTGCGCCATGCGCCGCTGGCAGTTGCCGTCCGTGGCAGAGGTGTGCCGGACCGCCACACGTGTGGCGGTGATGGAGAACATCGTCGACCACACCAATGTAGGGGCTTTGATGCGTTCGGCGGCGGCGTTGGATGTGGACGCGGTCCTGGTCACGCCATCCTGCGGGGATCCCCTGTATCGTCGCGCCGCCCGTGTCTCGATGGGCACGGTGTTCCAAGTGCCATGGACCCGAATCACCGGTTTTAACGAAGATGGCACGGAAGACAAGCATTATTGGCCATTCCGAGGCATCGACAAGTTGAAATCGTTGGGATTCACCACGGTGGCCATGGCTCTTGAGAATCGTTCCATCTCATTGGAAGAGCTCACCCGCCGGTTGCATGCGCCGGCTGACGATCCGACGCGTATCGGCAAGCTCGCGCTTATTTTCGGCACCGAAGGCGACGGGCTGTCGCATCACACCATCGCACGCGCCGACCTGACCGTCAAAATTCCCATGAGCCATGGCGTCGATAGCCTCAATGTGGCTGCTTCCAGCGCGGTTGCCTTCTACGCCACCAGACACTGAACTTCGTTTTCTCGCAATCCTCTCGTCAGACAGACGTCAGGCTGTCATCGAGTCGCGCATCACTGCACCTTGCAGCTTGATATGCCACACCTCGCAATGCGATGTGAGGCACGTCACACTCCTTGTATGCGCTAGACAGCCTTCACACACAGCCGAAGGTCCTGCATCGCGTACGAATACGCGG
>NZ_JFAG01000015.1:0-85217 GCF_006408915.1 Bifidobacterium sp. UTCIF-1 | reverse complement strand
CCCTCATCAGACACGGTCGCGCCCACAGCCAGAACCGTCGGATCCGAATACACGTACACGTCACCGGTCCGGCCCGCATAGCCGGCAGGCAATTGCAGCGTCACCTTCGCGCCCGGAGCGACCACGCCCAAGCCAATCAGGCCGTCGTCCCGCGTGTCCCCGGTCAGATCCCTGTCGGCATCCGGCGCCACCGTCTTCACCCGCACCACACGGGACACGGTCGCCGTATTGCCAGCCTTATCCTTGACCGTGTACGTCAATGTGGTCTCGCCAAGCTCGGACGTATCCACGGCGGACGGGGAGACCGTGACAGCGGAAGTCACATCACCATCACGATCATCCCTCGCGGACACACCAGCCAACGGATCGAACACAACACCCTGATCAACCGTCACATCAGACACACCAGCAAACACCGGAGCAACCGTATCCGGCGCGGGAGCCACACTACGATCCAACGCAATGTCACCGATCTTTATCGGAGACGTGTCACTATTGAGGATGAACACATACACGGTGAAGTACTTGACTTCGGAGTTCGCATACGCGGCATCAACGAACTTGGACAGGTCGGCGTCATCAAGAGTGCCGCTGCCCAAGGAGAACGGCTCCGAATCCCCATTGGCGTCAGCATAGAAGCGGTTGTAATAGTTGGCATACCAATTGTTCCCGAACGGCCCTTCATTAGCCATGGTTCCGTCAGGACCCATGCAGGATTGGTCATAGGTATTATCCTTCGCGGGCTCGCCACACGCTGCGATGTACAGAGCGCCACGGAAGGTGCCACCCCAGCCCGTAGACGTAATCGTCAGGTTCTTGAAATCGGACTTGCGCACCTTCGTCTGCTGAAGCTGAACCTTGTCGTACTGCCCGGCAGTTTGCCATTGCGCATACAGCACACCACCCTCGGGATACTTCACCTTGCCATTGGACAACTTAGGGGCCTGCTCGACAACGACCTTGTTAAAGGTGCTGGAGTCACGGCCAAAGTTGCGCCTGAACCTGTACCAGTCGCCAGTGCCGTCGGCCTTGGTGTTCCAACCATAGAAGTCGCGCCCATAGTCAAGCGTATCCGCATAATCAGAATCACCGGTGGTATCCAGATCCGGCGTCCAGGCATCGCCATCACGAACGCCCTCGATGGCATCCTTGACATAGAACATATCCCGGCCCCAGACCAGCTTCACGTCGCCGCTGGCGTTGTCGGCGGCATCGGCGGTGGCGGTGGCCACCATGCCGGTCAGCAGCATCGCCAAGGCGGCCAACACACCAACCAGACGCAGCCACAGTGGTTTCACGCCGCCCCTCATCACACTATCGCGATCCTTCATCGCACCCTCAATTCTCCTAGAGAAACAATCGCCCACAAACCACCCGGCGACTCACCAAACAACGCTACCGAGGGGGGGGACGCAAAAAACGAGACAACCAAGACCACATGACGAAACCAGCCACGAAACCAACCACAGTCGTACACCGGCCGTTCTCGACAAACCAGTCACGCGCCGACCGACTCCAGCGATGCCCGAGCACGCTTGTGGCCAGTTGTTGGCCACCTGACTTCACTGAAAACAAGCCGATTGACGGGAACGGGCCAACACATGGCCTTCCGGCTTCACTGAGCAGGCCGATAAGCAACCCGAGCGATGGAAGCTGGCCAGCATATGGCCGCCTGACTTCACTGAGCAGACCAGTGAACAACTCAAGCGATGGGAACGGGGCAACACATGGCCTTCCGGCTTCACTGAACGACTCGGGAGATGGGAGCCGGCCAGTACATGTCATGGCAACTTCACTGAGCAGGCCCTCAGCGAAGTCGCTGGACGAAAGCTGGCCGTCTGACTTCACTGAGCGTCCGACAGCGACGCCAGACGGGCACATGCTGGCCGGCCCCCTTCGCACACAACACCCCAGCGACACCAGACGGGCACACGCTGGCCAGCTCGCATCGCACGTGGCATCCTCGCGGTCTGCGTAAGTAATTCGTTGACGAATTGACTACCCCCCCAGTCCCGCTTCGCGGGCCAGCTCCCCTGACAAGGGGAGCCGATATTAAGCTAGCTCGTCCCGCAAGTACGGACGTGCCGCACGCGGCAGCCTGCTGGCTCCCCTTGTCAGGGGAGCTGTCGGCGTAGCCGACTGAGGGGTAGTCGTCAGAAGGCTAGCCGACCTGATTCGGTCTCTCCCCCAGTCAGCTACGCTGACAGCCCGTCCTGCAATTTAGGACGCGCTCTGCGCGCATCCTGCTGGCTCGCCTGCCGGCTCGCACGTCGCCTACAAACAGCTCCGCTGTTTGCTTAACGGCAACGTCCCATCAGAGGGGCCAGTACCACCGTTGGCTGCCTTACGGTGCTGTCCTGACAGGGGACCGAAATCAAGATAACAGCAATCGAGCAATAAAAAACCGCACTAGCGCAACAATATGCGCACAGTGCGGTTTGAAGAATATTCGCGATACTCGCGGTATCCGTTTGTTCGCTGCGTTTAGTCCAGCGAATCCGGCGAATCGCTCAGGCAGCGATGACGTCGACGACCTTGCGGTCACGACGGATGCCGAACTTCACGGAGCCGTCAGCGAGGGCGAACAGCGTGTGATCCTTGCCCATGCCGACGTTCTGGCCCGGGTGGAAGTTGGTGCCACGCTGGCGAACGATGATGTTGCCGGCCACGACAGCCTCGCCGCCGAACTTCTTCACGCCGAGGTACTGAGGCGACGAATCGCGACCGTTACGAGAGCTGGACGCACCCTTCTTATGTGCCATGATTCATGGTCCTTTCTATGACTCAGGCGATCGCCGTGATCTTGACGACGGTCAGCTTCTGACGGTGGCCCTTACGACGGGCGACACCGGTCTTGTTCTTGTACTTCATGATGTTGATCTTCGGGCCCTTGGCTTCGTCGTCAACGACTTCGCCCTTGACGGACACCTTGGCCAGATCAGCGGCAGCCAGCGTGACGTTGGCGCCATCAACAACGAGGGCAGCCGGGAATTCCACGGACTCACCCTTCTTGGCGTTAAGACGATTCACGAGGATGGTATCGCCAACCTCGACCTTTTCCTGATGGCCACCGGCCTTCACAATCGCGTACATGATAGTTCCTTTTATGTTTTGGAAAGCTTCCTTGCCTAACACGCACCGAGCCTGCGGTCAGACACCGAGTTTCGAATCTACACCTACACGCGGACGAAATCAACCGATTTCTGCCCGCGTGTCAAGCGCGACACACCCTTGGGCCTGTCGCGCATATGAACCGAGGATGAAGAGCCGGAAGCTCACTCCTCGGCGCTGTTGGCGGCCACGGCTGCGGCTGCGATCTGCGCCAGCTTGGCCTTGACGTCTGCGCTAGAGCCTGCCGGCTCAGGTGCGGGGGCGGTGCCGCGACCGTGCTTGTTGGTCTTGACGAACGGATCGCCACCGCGAAGCGCGTACGGATCGTCATAATCAGCCGAGACGGTCGGCTGATCGTGCAGGATGAAGCCGCGGCCCTTGCAGGTCGGGCATTCCTCGGAGAAGGCCTCGACCAGACCCTGACCGATGCGCTTGCGCGTCATCTGCACCAGACCCAGCGACGTGACCTCGGCCACCTGATGCTTGGTGCGGTCGCGGGCCAAGCATTCAATCAGGCGACGCAGCACCAGATCGCGGTTGGCGGGCATGACCATGTCCACATAGTCGATCATCACCATGCCGCCGATATCGCGCAGACGCAGCTGGCGAGCAATCTCCTCGGACGCTTCGAGGTTGCATCGGGTGACCGTCTCTTCCAGGGACTTGCCCCGGCCGATGAACCGGCCGGTGTTCACGTCGATTGTGGTCATGGCCTCGGTGCGGTCGATGACGATAGAACCACCGGACGGCAGGTAGACCTGACGCTCCATGCCCTTGCGCAGCTGGGAGTCGATCTGCCACTTGTCGAACACGTCCTTGCCGTTGTGGTCGGCCGGGTCCCACTTCTCCAGCTTGTCCTTCAGGTCGGGGGCCATGGTGTCAAGGTATTCCTCGATGCGGTCGTAGACCTTGTCACCTTCGACGATGAGCTTGTTGAAGTCGTCGTTGAAGATGTCACGCACCACACGGATGGCCACATCCGGCTCGCCCTGCAGCAGCTTCGGGCGCTTGCCATGCCAGAATTCCTCGCGCTTGGCGTTGATGCGCTCCCACTGGCGGGTCAGCGCCTCCAGGTCCTTGGTGATGGCCTCTTCAGACGCGCCCTCGGCGGCGGTACGGATGATCACGCCCATATCCTTCGGCGCGATCTTGGAGACGATGTTCTTCAGCCTCGAACGCTCACGCTCCGAGAGCTTGCGGCTCACGCCGGTCATGCCGCCGGAGGGCACCAGGACCAGGAAGCGGCCGGCGAGGGTGACCTGGGAGGTCAGACGCGCGCCCTTGTGGCCGATCGGATCCTTGGTGACCTGCACGAGCACCGGATCGCCGGACTTGAACGCCAGCTCGATGCGGCGAGGCTGGCCCTCAAGACGGGCGGCATCCCAATTGACCTCACCGGCGTACAGCACGCCGTTGCGCGCCTGGCCGATGTCCACGAAGGCAGCCTCCATGCTCGGCAGCACGTTCTGCACGCGGCCGAGGTAGATGTTGCCCACGGTCTGTACTTCCTGGATGTCGGACACGTAATGCTCCACGAGCACGTTGTCCTCCACCACGGAGATCTGGGTGTGATGCTCGCGTTCGCGCACCACCATCAGACGATCCACGTTCTCGCGGCGTGCGAGGAAGTCCTGCTCCATGAGCTGGCTCTGGCGGCTGCGTTCGCGACGGTTGTCGCGACGGCGCTGCTTCTTGGCCTCCAGACGGGTGGAACCCTCGACATCCGTGATCTCGTCGATGTACTGCTGCTTGCGGGAGCGACGGATAACCGGCTGCTCATCCTGCTGGTCCTCGCCGGCTTCGACGTTTTTGCCGCCACGGCGACGACGACGACGACGCGTAAGGGTCTGTTCGCCATCATCCTCGCGCTCCGCGCGGGAGTCGCCGTGAGACACGGCATCGTCTCCGCTTTCGGAGCCCTCCACGCCCTCGGTCTCATCGGGCATCGCTTCGCTACGCGATCCACGGCGGCGACGACGACGGGAGCGGGTGCGCATGGAATCGGACTCCTCGTCATCCTCTTCCTCGGTGATCGGCGCATAGGAGATATCGTCCAGCTCGAGGTCCTCCTCGATCTGTTCGACTTCCGCGGCTGCGCGCCGCTCCTGCGCATTCAACCGACGGGAGCGACGGGAGCGTGGAGCCTCCTCATCAGTCGCCGTGTCGGCACCGGTATTGGCACCGGCGTTGGAACCGGTTTCGTCGGCGTCATCCTGCGCATCGGCCGCCGCATGACGACGGGCCCGGACCGGACGCCGATCCTCAATCTCAACGCCATCATCGGCACGACGCGAACGGGAGCGGCGACGAGTGCGCGGCTCCTCCTCGTCGGCGTCGTCGGCATCAGCGTGATTGACGTAGCGGGTGGCCGGCAATACCGGCTCCTGGAACAGCAGAGAGGTCATCGGCTTGCCTCGGCGCACGGTTTCGTGCCCCTCCGGCAAGGAGTCGACGGCATCCAGCAATCGCTCGTCGGGATCATCCGGCTGAGCGTGATTCACGCGACCCATGCGATCGGTACTATCGGCACGATCCACTCGCCCCGCCCGCCCGGCAGCATCGCGCCTGCGACCACGATCGGCGCGGTTATCGCGGTCTTCCCGAACGCGATCTTCGCTGTCCCGCTCATCGGCATCATCGAAATCATAGCGGGAGGTTCGCGAGATGCGAGAACGGGTCGCCCGACGGGGAGCGTCGTCCTCGTCATCGTCATACGCTGCAGAACGGCGACGGCGCGGCGAACGATCATCCTCGGCAGCATCAGCCCTGCGCGTGCGGGACCGGCGGCGCACCAGACGGCGGTCGTCATCGGACGCGGAGCTGCGGTCATCGGCGGTATCGGCATCACCAGCATCGGTCGCGTTCGCGCCGGCGGTGTTGTCGTCAGCAGAAAGCGCCGGCGCCTCGAACAGCGGCGCGGGATGCTCCTGCACCTGAAGTTCCAGTGATGCGCCGGCAGCACCGGTGCCGCGCACGACGCGACGCCCGCCACGACGGCGGCGCGTCACAGGAGCGGGCGCAGGCGAAGACGCGGCGGCATCGGCGGATGCGCCAGCGGCTGCATGATCCTGAGCACCTGCTCGGGAATCGGTATTGGATACGGTTGAATTATCGGTTTCGTCACCGACGAAACCCTCAGGGTTCACAGTGGGCACAATGCTCCTCGCGGCGCGCTGCATCACGACGCCATCCGGGCCTGTACGCTTCGCTCACACCACGCTCTCACCGTGGCCGCGCGAACATGCGCTTCGCGTAAAGGCAACTTCGTCTCAAGTCTGTCCTGCGAATGGCGGACACCGGCGCTTGCGTTGTCTCTTTCTCGAGAGCCGCAAGGGGATCGACGCCATTTCGCACGCTGATGGTCATGCAGAACCACCGTCTTTCAGTATGCCACATTTTCTGGCAGACGTGCATGCTTCGCGTGGCTCGCGTTGAATACGCGGTCAGACGAAGTCGGTTCAGACGAGCCATCCGAGCAGCAGATCGGCGAGCGCCAGCAAATCGGACTCGGGGACCTGTTCGTCATGCTTATGCGCCAGCAGCGGGTCGCCGGCGCCGAGGTTCACCGCCGGAATGCCGAGTATCGCGAACCGTGCCACATCCGTCCAGCCAAGCTTGGCCAGCGGCTCGCGTCCGGTGCGCTCGCGGACCAGACGCGCCAGGTCCTGGGCGAGCGGCGCGTTGAGGCCCGGGCGAGCGGACGGGGATTCGTCCTTCATCTCAATGCCATAGCCCGCGAACACGCCGCCCGTGGCCACGTGTTCGCCATTGCCGAGTTCGGCACCGGCGTCCGCGCCCATCATCAGCGCCTTGGCATCGGCCAGCGACTTGTCCGGGGCGAAACGGTAGTTCACGTGTACGCGGCATTCGTCCGGGATGACGTTCGTGCCCTTGCCGCCGGAGATGAGCGTGGCGTTGAGACCCTCGCGGTAGTCGAGCCCATCCACGTTCACCGTGGCCGGCTCGTAGTCGTTGAGCCGGTTCAGGATGTCGGCGGCCTTGTGGATGGCGTTCTCCCCCATCCATGAGCGGGCGGAGTGCGCGGCGACACCGTGCGTGACCACATCGAATCGGATGGTGCCGTTGCAGCCGCCCTCGATGCCGCAGCTGGTGGGTTCGCCGATGATGGCGAAATCGCCCTGAATCCAATCGGGATGCGCTTCGACCACCTTGCGCAGGCCGTTCTTCTCCGCGGCGACCTCCTCGTGGTCGTAGAAGACATAGGTGAGATTGGTTTTCGGCGTGCTTCCCGAGCTGCTGCCGTCGAGGGCCGCGGCGAGGTAGAGCATCACGGCGTCGGATGCCTTCATATCGGTGGCCCCGCGGCCCCAGAGCACGCGCTCGTTCGGGTGGGCCTTGGCGATGTCCTCGCGGATCAGCGGATCGCCGGGCTCAAGCCAGCGCGGCGGGAAGTTGTCGATGACCGGTACGGTGTCGATGTGGCCCGCGAGTATGACACGCTGCTGCGGTCCGGTGAAATCGGTGGAAGCGACGATGGTGTCGCCGTGACGACGGACGGTCAGATGCGGGAACTGCCTCAGGAATGTCTCGATCTCGTCGGCGAGCGGACCCTCGGAGTCAGAGACCGAGTAGTTCTCCATGATTTGGGTCAACAGGCTGCTCAGTTGCACAGCTTTGGATGCGGTACGGTTCAATTCAAGCGTCATGGCACCAGCCTACCGCGAGGCCGGCTTGGGAATTCGGGATTGTCTCGCTTGCTGCGGCGCGGCACATCTGAGATGTATGCTGGCACAGGCTTGCGTCCGCGATACGGCCCGGAACGTGAGATTTGAGCACTATATGCGCTCGACTGTGCCACACTTGGTGCGGTAGAGGAGGCTTCAGTACATTATGACCGGTTTGATCAGCGCCATGCAGGGTTTCTGCGTGATCGGCATCGTCATCTTCGTGGGATACGTGGCGGCGCGCATGCGCATCGGCGGCCCAAGCGCGCAAATGGTGCTCAACCGGTTCTCGTTCTTCGTCTCCAGCCCATGCCTGATGTTCGCGATCCTGTCCAAGGAACCGATCTTCGATATCTTCCACCCATCGATCATCGTGGCGTTCCTGTCCGCCGTGCTCGTGGGCGTGGTGTTTCTGGTGCTCAATCAGACGTTCTTCCATCTCAAGGCACCGGACGCCACCATCGGCGCGCTGAACTCCCTATATCTGAATTCCAATAACATCGGCCTGCCGGTCGCCACGTACATTCTGGGCAACGGCGCGCTGGTGGCGCCGATCCTGGTGATGCAGCAGGCGCTGTTCACACCTATCGGCCTAACGGTGCTCGACGTGACCACCAAAGGCAAGGTCTCGGCCAAGGAGATTCTGAAGCAGCCGTTGCATCAGCCGCTGCTCATCGGCTCGCTGCTGGGCATCGTGGTTTCGGCGGTTTCGGCCAAACTCGGATGGTTCCCGGTGCCGAACTTCATCTACGACCCCATCAACATGATCGGCGAATCCGCGGTGCCGATGATTCTGATGGCGTTCGGCATGTCGCTGCACGGCACCAAGCCGTTGCAGCAGAAGGGCGATATTCCTGCCATCTTCACCGTGGCCGTGCTGAAGAACATCGTGATGCCGATCATCGCGTTCCTGCTCGCCTACTTCATGATGGGCTTCCGTGGTCCGGAACTCTATGCGTGCGTGGTGCTCGCCGCGCTGCCGACCGGCCAGAACGTGTACAACTACGCGGCCCGCTACAACGTGGGCCTCACATTCGCGCGCGACGGCATCCTGATGAGCACGATGACCAGCCCGGTGTTCATCGCGATCATTGCATTCCTGCTGAGCTGAGGAATCGCGATGAACCGCCGCGGCACAGCCGCTCCCCTCACCTACGGACAGTCCACCGGACTGTCCGCCTAACGGCTCGGCATCGCGATCATTGCATTCTGACACAGGCCAGTGATCCGTCTCCCCAATAATTGAGGGTTCGACTTCCGCCCCCGGTCAGCTTCGCTGACAGCCCGTCCTGCAATTAAGGACGTACTGCGTGCACGGCATGCTGCCTCGCCTGTCGGCTCGCACGCCGCCTACAAACAGCTCCGCTGTTTGCTTCACGGCAACGGTCCCACAGAGGGGGCCAATCATCACTCGAACAATTGCTGACGCGGGCGCTAGGCGGCGGTTCGCGCCAGCTCGTCTAGACGCGCGGCAAAGCGGGGCCAGTCGGTCTTCATGGCGGTCAGGAGCTTGAGCGTCGGCACTTTGTCGATCGGCACCCAGCTGATCTCCTTGCTTTCGTCGTCGTTGGGCCTCGGGTCAACGGCGTGGCCCGGCTTCTCGAACGCGAACACGGTGGTGTACGCCCACGGGCCGTGGTCCTCACGATAGGAGCCGACCACCTCGATATCCTCCGGGGTGATGTTCGCCTCCTCGTAGCTCTCACGCAGCGCGCCCTCGATCGGCGACTCGCCGTCTGCCGTGGCACCGCCTGGGATACCCCAGGTGCCGCCTTCCGCGCTCCACGCGGCGCGATGCTGCATCACCACATGGGTCACCTCGCCGGTCGACGGGTCGCGGCGGGCCAGCAGGATGCCCGAAGCGCCGTTGGTGCCCCAATGCTTGCGCCCGCACGCGCAGTCCACCCAGCCGTCGCCGGGCTGGTGCACGTTCTCGATCGGGGGCAGATTGTCCTTCCCTGCCGCCGGGATGCCGGCCGCATCCGCGGATTCCGGGGCGATCTCGCCGCGCTGCACATTCCACAGGTCGGTCCAGTCCACGCCCAGCTCCTTGACCAGCTTGCGCAGCAGGGGCAGGCTGATGCCGATAATGCCGTGCGGATCGCCTTCAACGCCGTCGATGAACGCGCCGCCGAAGCCCTCCAAAGTAAACGATCCGGCCACTTCCAGCGGCTCGCCGGTGGCGATGTACCGTTCGATGTCCTTATCGGAGTAATCGCCGAACTTCACCACGGCGTGACTGGCACCGCGCGCCACGCGCCCGCTGGCGAAATCAATGACACAGTGCCCGGTCCACAGCTCGCCGCTGGCACCGCGCATCCGACGCAGACGCTCGCGTGCAACCTCGGGGCTGTGCGGCTTGCCGTAGCATTCGCCGTCCATGAGGAACATCGAATCGCAGCCGACGATGAGCGGGCCGATGCTCGAGCGTGTGAGGCCCGGCTGCAGGGCCACGACGTTGGAGATCGGCTCGGTGACGGTCGGCATGTCCACACCGGAGAAGTCGCGCGTGGTGGCGATGCGGTCCTTGGAGTAGTCGATGGGCGCGGCGGTTTCGGAAGTCGGCTGGGCGGACTTCCCCTGATTGGTCTCCATGGCAACGCCGGCGGACTCGCGACCATGCTCAGTCGACTTCGCCTTTTTCGCATCCTCGGCCTGCACTTCCGGGGCGCGCAGCGGGTAGGCGATCACCCTCTCGCCGGTCGCAGCGGCGGCCGTGGCGGCCACGTCACGATACGCGCGATGCACGGCCTGCGCCTTGGCTTCGGCAAGGATCATCACCCGCTGGTCCACGGTCAGCTCATCGACCGTGACGCCGGCGGCCTGCGCGGCGGTTTCGAGCGCGGCCGGCTCGTCCACATGCGAGACGCGGATGGTCGGGCAGATGCCGGCCGAGTACAGCACATCGCGGCGCGGGCGCGACTTGGACGCCAAAATCAGCGGAATGGGAACGGACATATACCCTCCTGACGTAGGTTCACTACCAGCATTGTATGAATCGGCACGGGCATACCAACCGGGCGGTACCAAGACGTGCGCAACGCACAATCCGCATCGCACACGACACGCCCGGGCCGGATTTGCCGCAACGATTCGCCGTCCACACACGTATATACCTGTGAACACAACAACAGAAAGACGGGAAGACGACGATGGGCTGGTTCACGGCGCAACGCGGCAGGACGAAGGGCGACGGCACATCCGCCGCAACACCGTCCGCCAACGGCACCGCGCCGGCCGACTCCGCGGCCTCCACTGCACAGACGTCGTCCGCCGAGAACGCCGCAACCGAACGCCGACTCATCCGCGCAATCGTGCGGCACGGCTCGCGAACCGCAGCCGACCAATTGGTGCGCATGCATTTCGATGACGTGCTCGCCTTCGTCTGGCGCGTGACGGGGGACCGGGAACACGCGCTTGATCTGACCCAGGAGACGATGATCGCGGCGTTACGTTCGCTCGCCGGATACGATCCGGACAAAGCATCGCTGCGCACATGGCTGTATGCCATTGCCTCTCACAAGGTAATCGACGCGAGGCGGGCGAATCGTGTCACCGTCACACCGCTGCCAATGGACGAGACGCTGGACGGCACCGGCACTGTACGCAAAACCCGCATCGACGGCAACCCATCAGGAGCTGCCACGGTGGCGGGCGGCGGGCCGAACCGTACCCGCGATCCGGCCGATATCCAGGCCGACGCCGATCTGCTCGCCCGCATCGATGCCTTTGTAGGACGGTTCGACGCCGGCACACAGGAGATCTTCCATTTGCATACGGCCGCAGGTCTACCGTTTCCGCAAATCGCAGCGGCCCGCGGCGAGCGCACCGAAGCCGTGAAGGCCCGCTATTACCGACTGATCCAAGCGATTCGAAAGGAGTTCGCCGATGAACGAACAAACTGATCGCGCCAATCGAACTGTCCGTTCAATCCCGTCCGATCCAAACGGCCCTGTTGCCGGCAATGCCGAAGCGGCGATGCCGGGTTCCGCCGGTTTCGTCGGCGTCCCGGCAAGCATCTGCGTCAACGACCATGTCCACGGGCGCACCGAAGCGAACGCCGGCAACAGCCTCGACGACATGGAGTCGCGCATCATGCGGGCGATGGCGACACGTGCGAATGCGCCACTCCCCGGCAATGTCGTACATAATCCGGGCGATGGCGGCACCATCGCCCCCGATACCACACTCGCCAACGTTATCGTCGACTCGCCCATGCAACGCGAACAGGCAATTGCGGCCGCGGTCGCAGCCGGCGTACCGAAGCGTGTCACCCTGTGGTCCACACTGGTCGAAGCGCGCAGTTCGCTACGGTTGCGTGACCTGTTCTTCGGTGCATGGGACTGTGTGGCAGTCGCCCTCGTGATGACCGCGACCGTCTGGCTGATTCCACTGATACGTCTGTTCACCAACGCCGCATACGCGCTCGCCCATCCCGGCACCGTCTATACGATGGCGTTTCTGACCGCGCCGTTCCTGTATGAGGCCACGCATCTGCTGGTGCGATTCAAGGAACATGAAAGCCATACCGACGATTTGCTGCGCACCATGCGCTGGTCGTTCACGCGGCTGTGCGCGCTGCGCATGCTGGTGATGGGGGCTGCTGCGGCCACGCTCATCGTGGGCTATGCAGCAGTCGTCAGTGTGCTGGGCGCGCAGGTGGGTCTTGCGAGCGGCGGTGCCGGAGGCAGCATCGGCAGTGGTGTCGGCGGCATCGGCAGTGGTGTCGGCGGTGGTGTCGGCGGAGCGCTCTCCTTCCCCGACGCTACCGGAATCGGACTCGGCAGCGGAGCGGCCAATGCTGGCATGGCCTGGAGTCCGGCCGGCCTGTCGGGCGTCATCCCGGACACATCGGCCGCCCGGTTCTCGCTGCTGACGCTGCTGGGCGTGGCCTTCAGCGCGCTGTTCGTGTTCGGCATCGCACAGCTCGTGGCAGACGTGCACGCCCGCTGGCCGTGGTCGATGATCGCGATACCTGCCCTCTGGGTAGCGCTGTGCGTGGCGCTGCTGGCCTGGCACGACGTACTGGCACCGCTGCTGGCCGGACTGCCGCCAATGGTCGCGCTCATCACCGCTGTGGCGACCGGTGTGGCATATTTCGCGGCAATGGGCCGATTCGTACGGCTCGCACCATCCGTCGCCGAAGCCGCATGATGCCGTAATCCGCTCCCTTCCATATCAGTTCATTCCATCCCACCCCGTTCCCACACCCCAACCCATTCCCATAGCCCATCCCGTTACCCGCCGATTCGCTAGTGGTCCGTTTCGTAATTGGTTGAGTGGTGATGGCCCCCTCTGACGAGGGGGCTGGCAGCGAAGCTGACTGGGGGAGAGAAAAAGCTGAATCCCTCAATTATTTCTGACACAGACCACTAGTGTCCCGCGTCTCCTGAAAGGAATCGCAATGCTTACCGTTGACAACGTATCCAAGAAGCTCTCCGGCAAAACCATCCTGCACGACATCAATCTCGAGTTCGACCACGGCGTCTACGGCCTGCTTGCTCCGAACGGCGCGGGCAAGACCACGCTGATGAAGCTCATGACCACGTTGCTGTTCCCCGATTCCGGCTCGATTCGGCTGGACGGCGAAGACATCGTGACGCTCGGCGAGCGCTATCGCGGCCAAATCGGATATTTGCCGCAGGATTTCGGCTACTACCCCGGCTACACGCCTCGTCAGTTCCTGCGCTATATCGCCGCGTTGCAGGGCATGCCCAGGCATGGATTGGACGCGCGCATCGATGCGCTGCTGGACATGGTGGGCCTGTCCGAGGCCGCCAACAAGCGGATGCGCACGTTCTCGGGCGGCATGATCCAGCGCGTCGGCATCGCACAGGCGCTCGTACACGACCCGCGCATCCTGATTCTCGACGAGCCTACCGCCGGACTCGACCCCAAGGAGCGTGTGCGTTTCCGCAACATCATCCATTCGCTCGCCGCCGATCGTATCGTGATTCTCTCCACCCATATCGTCTCCGATTTGGAAACGATTGCAGGCCACATCGTGATGCTGCGCGACGGCACGGTGTACACGAATGCCTCGCCCGCCGACATCTGCTCGTCCATGGAGGGCAGGATCTACGAGGTGGCGGCGGGGACGCCCCTCGCCGAAGGCCAGCGGTTGCTTTCGGAGGTGCAGTACGGAGGCGAAACCAGACTGCGCATCTACTCGGAGGAACCCCTTTCCGGGGGTGCAAACGCGCCCGGCATCAACGCGACTTCGGCTGGTCTGTCTCCGACCGGGTTGGCCGCCGGTACAGCAATCGCCCCGGTCATGGTCGCCCCGAACCTCGAGGACGCCTTCCTCGTCATCTATGGAGGCTGACATGGCCACCCACCTGCAACCGCTACGATTCACCAGCGGCGAGCTTGTCAAGATTGCGCGGCTCCCGCTGGTATGGGCAGTCATCGTCCTGTGCGCGCTGGTGAATCTGCTGATGGCCACGGCGGCCACTCCCGCGAATACCGTCGCGCGATATAACTACGCGAGCGCCGTCGCCGTGGCCATCGGCGGCAAAGTCGGACCCGAGTTCGACCGGGCACTCACGCTGATCGGTCCGTCCGGCAGCGCTGCATCACCCCGCGACGCCGCACAATCCGACACGGAAACCGTCCGCGATGCCAAACCGACCAGCCCCGTCATCATCGCGCGGATTCCCAAGAATTCAACGATGACCGCAGACGAACTGCACCGGCAGCTGGCCGCGGTCACACGCGGCGCCACGAACACGCTCGCCGGCTACGACGCCACGGCCACGCGCGACGCGATGCTCGCGCAGGTCGCCGGCGACCCGGCCGCCACATGGCTGATGCAGCGCAAATACGATGCCTACGCCGCTCGCGTGGCCCATCTGGCGAACACCGGCGCGGCGTTGGACCTGGCGGCCGGCTCGGCCACCGACCCAACGTTGAACCATTGGACGAATATGACCGGCTACCTGTTCTTCGAGACGTGCACGTTGGCGGTGCTGCTCATGGCGTTGGCGCTCGGCTACGAGCGTACGGCGGGCACCGAGCAACTCATGATGGCCACGCGCGTCGGACGACGACTCGTCGCACCAAAAATCGCGGCGGGCCTGATCGCCTCGACAATCGCGTACCTGCTGCTCGTGGCGGCAATCGTCATACCGTATCTCATGGTGTTCGACGTGCGCGGCGTATGGAGCGCGAGTGTGGCGAGCCAGTTCAACACGGTGTTCGGACAGCGTCCGTTCGTCACATGGTGGGATCTGACCATCGGCCAGTACCTGTTCGTGCGACTGGCGCTGGGGCTGGCGATCACGCTGTGCTTCGCGCTGTTCACGGCGACTCTCGGGCTGCTGATGCGCAACACGTTCGCGGTGGCTGGATGCGTGGGCATCACCGTGATACTGGTCATCGGCATTATAGGCGCGGCACATGCGGCAGGACTGCCGTGGGGCGCGTGGATCGGCGGGTTCAACCCGGTGGGTGTGCTGCTGCTGCGCGAGCAATGGTTCACCGAACTTGGCTTGGACGCGCCCACCGCCTTCTGGGAGACCGGCGTGACCGCCTGCTCGCTCGTGTATCTCACGGCCGCATTGGCTGCGGCACGGCGTGCGTTCGACCACAGAGATCTGATTGCCTGAACCGCCATCATCGCCTACAGGACATCATCACCTACAAGGTCACATGCACAACACTCGCAATACTTGCAAAGGAGTCATCATGACACTGTTCGCCGCGGAAATGCGCAAAATCTGGCGCCCGATTCCAGTTTTGATGCTCATGGCCATGGGCGCGCTCTGGGCGTTCGTCGGCATCATGCCCGCCTATCAGGCCTTTACGGAAACCGAGCGCAGCGTGGGTTTCCTGCCGCTCAATCTGACCAGCGAGCGCCGGCTCGTCACACGCTACGGACCGCTCACCGACCAGTCCACCATCGACCGGATGAAGGCGGACATCCCACGTCTGGAGCAACAGGCCACACGCGACATCCAAGCGCATCCGGCCGAGGCGAAGACGCTCGGCATCACTGATTTCGCCGGCTACAAACACTGGTATAACGCAATCGCCGACCAGACGTTCTACCCTACCGATGCACCCAACACCATTCCGGAGGGGCGCACGGCGACCGGCGCGGACACTGCCGAGAGCGCCGCCATCAGAGAAGCCAGGAAGAAAACCGACCCAACCGCGACCATGACCGAGGCGGAGCAAGCGGCGATGTACGAGGCCGAGCGCACGCTGTCCAATGGTTCCGAAGCGCTGCAGGATCTGCATAACATCGCACTGCTGATGCAGCACTTCCCCATCACCCAGTCCGATGCACAACGCAATCTCGACAATTCGGTCGCGATGCTGCGCTCCACCGCACACACCGACCATCCGGTCACGCCGTTGCAGCAGCAGTTTGAGCGGGACTATCGAACGGCGGCGGCAAACGGCTGGGATGACACCGTTTCCGGTGGATGCGTGGCCACGGACGTCACCGGCAAGACCGTGACCAATGAGACCGGTGGCGAGGAGAACGCCCCGATGGACGGGGCCGACGCGACCGACACAACCGGCTCATCCGGCAGCACAGGCGACGCCCAGCTTGGCGAGGGCTGCGATTCGGCCGATGCCTCGCTGGGGTCATCGTCATATCGGGTTCCCGGCACGATGCCGTCATCGGTGACCGACCGACTGGCGCGCTACGCCGCGCATCCCGGACAATCCAGCTACATCGCGTACAACATCGTGGAGAACACATGGGCGTATGCCTTCGCGATTGCGGTCTTTATGGTGATCGCCTCCGCCGCGCTCACCATACCGGTGATGGTCCGCGATCGCGGACGGCGCATGACCCAGCTGCAGTGGGCGTCGCGTTCCGGACGGTCCGGACGGCGAGTGCGCGTGGTGGCCGTGGCGGCGAGTTCCCTGCTCGTCAGCGTGCTGACGTTGACGGCGTTCGGCCTGCCGCTAGCAGTGTTGTTACGCGATTTTCTTGGCACGCCGGTGCTGAATCTCAACACGAATGTCAGCATGGGCGGAGTCTCGTTCGAGATGCCCTTCGGTGTGCCGATCGTACCGTGGGCCTATTGGACGCTCGGACAGTATCTGGCAATCATCGGCGCAACCATCGTGGTGCTGGCCCTGGCCACGACGATGGCGGGCGCGTGGCTGTGCCGTTCGACGGGCTCCATCATCCGCATGCTGCTGATCATGGTGCCGCTGCTGGCGTTGGTACTGCTGCCGGCGCAATTCGTCTACTTCCAGAACATGTTCCTGATGGGCAACTGGCTGACGAACCGCCTGACCATGCCCGGATTGGAATTCTGGATGCCGTTGGCCGCGCTGACGCTGGCTGTGGCGGCGTGGGTGGTCTCCACGATTCGGCTTCGCCGCCGGGAGCTACTGCGTTAGATAGGTTTCCGACCGATTTCCGATCGAGCCGCGGAAGCTCGACAACTTCCGCATAACAGTTCTGGACATATACGTGTCGCCAACAGTGCAAGCGACAGGATTCTGGGCATATACCTACCAGTTATTCTGGGCATATACGTGTCATAAGCAAGGTTCTGGGCATATTCCTACCACGAAAACAGTCAAATTGGGAGCCTCGTGGTAGTCATATGCCCAGAACCCACTGAGAAGGTCGCTTCGTGGTAGGGATATGCCCAGAACCCACTGGGACGATCACTGTAGTGAGCTGAGTTTACTGATGCTGACGACGTTCAGTGCCATGCCGAGCGCACAATCAGAGGAAACACCAACAGACAATGCCGCAACTGGCTGTATGTTCGCGCCTGAACCATGGGCTCGCGAACTTACAGCCCTTTCTCGCATCCAAACAGGCTGTATGTTCGCAGCAGTGTCGTGCAGACGCGAACATACAGCCAGTTGCTCGACAACGACCATGCAAAATGTGCCTGCCGATGTGCCTACATCCGCCAAAACGGAACAGCAGGCACATCGGCAGGCACATTAGAAACGATCGAGATGCAATCTGGCCGCTATCGCCGCTCGATTTCGACGCCGGCGGTGTTGATGGGCAGGTGAAGCACACGCCAGTGGCCGGAGGCCAGCTGATTGACGGCCACCTGGTCGATGGCCTCGCGGGCGTCGCCGTAGTGCAGCACGAGCACGCACGGGCCGGCACCGGAGACGGCGGCGGCATAGCCTTTGGAGCGGAACAGCGCGATGAGTTCGGTGGACGGCGGCATGAGCGGCGCACGGTACGGCTGATGCAGACGGTCCTGCGTCGCGGTGAACAGCAGCGCGTTAGCCTGAGCGGCCGCGGCGGCGAATGCGGCGGCGCTCACCGGCGCGTTCGCGGCAGCTGCAGCAACACCGGCATCACCGCCGAGCGCATCGGCACCGCCTTGTGCCGCAGCCTGGGCGAGCACCACCGGGTTCATCGCAGCGGGCAGCAGTCCCACGCGGGAGACATTGTATACGGCGTCCTTGTGCGGCAGTTCCTTGGGCAGCGCCTGACGGGCCTTTTCGGTGGACAGCTCATAATCAGGCACGAACACGGCAGCTGTGATGGCCGGATCGACCGGATAGTTGACGGTGTGGAAGCTGCCGTGCAGCGGCTCGCCACCGGGGATGGCCACCGAGCCGACGCCTTCAGCCGTGGCGAAGTCCCACGAGACCGTCAGCCCGCCGAAGACGGCCGGCGCCACGTTGTCCGGATGGCCCTCGATCTGGGCGGCCATGTCGAAAATGGCCGGACGATTAAGGTCGCCGGGCTGCGCAAAGGCGGCCGCCGCCGCGATGCCGGCCACGATGGCCTCGGCGGAGGATCCCATGCCGCGCGCCTGCGGGATGTTGTTGGTGGCCTCAAGCGTGAAACCGAGCCGCCCCAGACCGAAGGTGGCGCAGGCTCGACGGAAGGTGGAGACCACCAAATGCGTCTCGTCGCGCGGCAGCGTGTCCTCGCCCTCGCCGTGGATGAACACATGGGCCACGCCGTCGGACGGGTCGGGGTTGAGCGTGAAGGTGAGCTCGTCGTGGTAGTCGAGCGCGAGGCCGACGGTGTCGAAGCCGGAGCCCAGATTGGCGGACGTGGCCGGCACGCGCACCTTGACCTGTGTGCAAATGGGATTCATATAGCTTCCTCTGTGATTGGCTCCCTCTGATGAGGGGGCTGTCTAGTGTGAACGCGGCTGAGGGAGAGACCACCCTACCATGCTTTTCTCTCCCTCAGTCGGCTTCGCCGCCAGCTCCCTCATCAGAGGGAGCCGTTGATGCGGATACTCCTCAAACCGATAAACCGCCAAGCCAACTCCCCCACCAGAGGAAGCCGTTGATGCGGGAGCCCCTCAAATCGATGCATCAGAGGGAGATGGCATTCATACCGATCAGTCCAGCACGCGCAGGATGGACGGCTCGCCGGTCACGAAGTCGAGGGCCTGCACGGCCTTGACGGTCGCGCGCAACGTGTCCTCGTCGGTCAGATGGGTCACCACGCGCAGCTGCTGGATTTCGCCGTCGTAGCCGGGGTCGGTCAGCGTGGGCTTCAGGTCCTGGTTCACGCCGTTGATGGAGACGCCGTTCTTGGCGAACTCGGTGGCGATGGCGGCCAGCACGCCCGGCTTGTCGTGGATGAGGAAGCGCACGGCGAAGGCTGCCTTGGAGGCGCTGACGGGGGCCTTGGGCAGGTTCTTGTACAGCGGAATGGACGGGCCGGTGCAGCCTGCGGCGATGTGACGGGCTTCGGTGACCACGTCGCCCACCACGGCGGAGGCGGTCGGCGCGCCGCCGGCGCCGCGGCCGTAGAACATGAGGTCGTCGGCGGCCTCGGCCTTGACGAAGATCGCGTTGAACGAGCCGTGCACAGAGGCGAGCGGATGAGACTCGGGCAGCAGCGCCGGGTAGACGCGGGCGGAGACGCCGGCCTCGCCGTTTTCGACGACCGCGAGCAGCTTGATGACCTTGCCTTCGGCGGTGGCAGCTGCGATGTCGTCGGCGGTGATCTTGGTGATGCCCTCGACGGACACGTCGTCGATGGTCACTGGCGTGTGGAAGCCGAGGGTGGCCATGATGGCGGCCTTGTTGGCGGCGTCGTAGCCCTCGATGTCGCCGGTCGGGTCGGCCTCGGCGTAGCCCTTGGCCTGCGCGTCCTTGAGCACATCCTCGAACTGGAGGCCCTTGGTGGTCATCTCATCGAGGATGTAGTTGGTGGTGCCGTTGACGATGCCGAGCATGCTGGTCACCTTGTCGCCCACGAGGGACTCGCGCAGCGGGCGCAGGAACGGGATCGCGCCGCCCACAGCCGCCTCAAAGTAGATGTCGACGCCCTTGGCCTCGGCGGCGGCGTAGATCTCCGGGCCGTACTTGGCCAGCAGCGCCTTGTTGGCGGTCACGACGGATGCGCCAGATTCGATGGCGGCGAGCACGAACTTGCGGGCCACGGTGGTGCCGCCGATGAGCTCGATGACGATGTCCGAGTTGGTGGCCACGCTCATGGTGTCCGTGGTGACAATGGACTGGTCGATCCACGGGAACTTCTCGGTTTCCTTGGGGTCCAGGCAGGCCACGCCGGTCAGTTCGATCGGGCGGCCGATGCGGGCGGAAAGCTCATCCTTCTGCTCGACGATCAGACGGGCGGTCTGCGAACCGACCGTGCCGGCACCCAACAGGCCTACGCGAATCGGGGTTCCATTCAGTTCTGCCACTTTACCATTCCTTCCAAATACAAGCTTGATTTCCCATTGTTATTGTACGGATTGATTCCTACAGCGACCGGGGACTGTCCATTCGTCCGCCGGCGTCATCAGCGGATGTCACTCGCTGACGTCGAGGTCCAGCAGGTCGTCGATCGTCTGACGGCGCAGCATCACATGCGCCCCGATCTCGCTGACAGCCACGACGGCCGGAATAAGCGCCTGGTTGTAGTTGCTCGCCATCGTGCGGCCGTAGGCGCCGGTGACCGGCACGGCAAGGATGTCGCCGCGCCGCAAATCGGCGGGCAGCCTCACCTCATGCACCACGATGTCGCCGGACTCGCAGTGCATGCCGCAGACGCGCGCAAGCATCGTCTCGGCAGAGCCCGCCCGGTTCGCCAGTCGCGCGGTGTAATCGGCGCCGTACAGGGCTGGGCGGATGTTGTCGGACATGCCGCCATCAACCGACACATACACGCGTTCGCTGATCGGGTTGCCTTCGGCATCCTTCGGCGCACGGTCGCCGTCGCCGCTCAGGTGCACATGCTTGATGGTGCCCACGCGGTACAGAGTCACGCCTGCGGGGGCGACGATATAACGCCCCGGCTCGAACGAAATCGCGGGAGCCGGCATGCCGAGCGCACGATTGGTCTCGCCCACAGCCTTGGCCAAGCGGCCCAGCTCCACGTCGATGTCCATCGAATCCTCGCCATCCGTGTAGGCTACGGAGTAACCGCCGCCGAGGTCGATCTCCGGCAGGGTGAACGCATCGGTGGCGTACAAGGTCTTGCGCAGCAGCATCATGCGCTTGCCGGCCTGGATGAACGCGTCCGCATCATGGATGTTGGAGCCGATGTGCGAGTGCGCGCCCACGAGCTCCAACACATCCTGATTGGCGAGGATGGTCTTCAGCACGGCGATGGCCGGACCGTCCGCGATGGCGGTCATCGCCTCGGCGAGCGCCTTGTCCTTGTCTGAAACCTGTTCGTGGCTCAAATCGTATGGGTAGCGAAGATTGTATTGCAGCTGACGTTCGCCCTTATGTCCAACTTCCACACCGCCGTCCGCAGCGCTTGCGGCACTGTCCGCAGCAGCAGCAGTCGCTTCGGCGAATCGCGCATTGGTTACTGCCGGAGTGACGTCCGCGAGATTCTTGAGCGCGGTATCCAGTACGGCGGCATTCGCATTGGCCGGCAGCAGCGGTACGCCGAACTTCTGGTCCTCGTGCGCTGTGGAGATGTATTCATGCCCGCCCGCGTGCACGCCGACGGTGACGCGCAGCATCACACGGGCGCGCTTGCCGAGACGACGCGCGATGGCCGCGATACGCTCGGGTTCCCCGGGCTCGTCAACGACGATCTTGGCGAAGCCCTGTTCGATGGCAAGCTCGATTTCGGCGTCGGACTTGTTGTTGCCGTGCAGCACCAGACGACGGCCGGGTGCACCGGCGGCGAGGGCGATGCGCATCTCCCCCATCGTGCAGGTGTCCACGTACATGCCGGCGTCGAGCACGAGCCGCACGATCTCCTTGGAGAGGAACGCCTTACCGGCGAAGCTCACGTGCGTGGTGGAGTTGTTGAATGCGGCGGCCGCGGCGCGCACAAAGTGCCGGGCGCGCTCATTGACCTCGTCGGTGTCGATGAGATAGAGCGGCGAGCCAAACTCGTCCAGCAGCGATTCGGCCGTACGGCCGTGGAATTCAATGGCTCCGGTGGCCGGGTCCACGGCCGAAGCGGCGGGCCAGATATGGGTGATAGGCATGGTGTCTCCTTGGATGTCCCTTGATGTCGTTCGACGTCTGCTGGCGCTTACAGGCGTCTGCAGAGGCGTATGGCCCTGATTGCAGCAGCGTTTTCAGACTGGTCTGGCTACCACTGTGCCACATCGGTGTGCACAGTGCCGCCGGATATTCCATTGTGCGGGTCGTGCGGCACCATCCGACCTGCAATGTGTGCGACTCGACGGCCCGAGCACGCGCGGTCCGCTGCTGCCCTCAGGTCTGCTTTTCATCAGGTCTGCCGTCCTCAGGCCCCGGCCGCTCAGCGGCCGATTATCCAGCGACTCTGAACCGTCAGCTGAAGAGTTCGTCGTGGGAGCCGGTGCGCTGGAAGATGGCGAGATCGTCGGTGGTGCACCAGATAAGCAGCCAGTCGCCGGCGTTGGCGATATGGCATTCGTTGGAGCCCTTCCACTCTCCGGACAGCGTGTGCATGTTGTGGCGGCGTTTCAGCTCCTCGATGGATTCGACGGTGTCGTCAAGGATGAGCCTGACCACCTGTCGCAAAGGAGCAGTATCAATCCGCTTTTTCCTCAGACGTTTGATATCCCTATTGAATCGAGGCGTGTATTCAGGTTCCAGCATAATCAAATTCCCAAACTGGCGAACATATCATCAGCCGTCTTGAAATCATGCGTCCGGCCGTTCTTGATGATCTCCTGCGTTTCGCGGATGGCTTCGCGGCTTTCCTCGTTCGGCTTCTCCGATTCAAAGGTCAGTGGAATGCTGCGGGTGCGGGCCATCTGCGTCCAGAATGCACGCGTAGCGGAGGCGAGGGTGAGCCCGTACTCCTCGGCCACTTCCGACGCCTGGGCGATCACCTGTTTGCTCGCCCTGATGGCCTTGGATTCCGTCGCATTCGGGGAAGTCGTCACTGCGGTCATGGCAATCCTCCTTAAATTCCAATGAACATACAGCCATATGTGCACAGTTGTGGCTAATATTACCACATCAGCACCACGGTAGTGCACAAACCGGTGAACGATGTGCAAGCAAACCGCAAACCGCAATCGGTAAACAGCAGCAGAAAAACATGAGGCAGCCCCATAATCGGGACTGCCTCATTCGTCATATACGTCGCGAGCGTCGCGAAATACAGCGATGGCCGAAGGCCATCACATCTTTTCCGGCGCAGAAACACCGAGCAGGTCGAGGCCAGCGGCGATCACGTCGCGGACGGCGTCGTTGAGCTTGAGACGGGCGGCGGCGCGCGCCGGCTCCGGGTTCTTGGCGATTTCGAGGGCCTTGCGGGCCTCCTCGTCGCCGCGGACCTCCGGGTCGGTCAACGGCATCGGCACCACGCGTTCCACGTTGTACCACTTGTGGTAGGCGGCGGCCAGATCCTCAAGGTAATGCGCCACGCGATGCGGGGCGCGCGCGTCGCCCGCCAAGGTCAGCAGCGCCGGCCACTGGGCGATCGCGGCGAGCACTTCGCCGTCCGCCTCGGTGTCCAGCAGGGACAGATCGGCACCGTCATACGAGATGCCGGCGGCCTCGGCGTTGCGGTCCACGTTGCAGGAGCGGGCGTGCGCGTACTGCACGTAGTAAACCGGGTTGTCGTTGGAATGGGAGGCCAGCAGGTTGAGGTCGATGTCCACCGGCGAGTTGTAGTCGGTGCGGGCCAGCGAGTAGCGGGATGCGTCCACGCCGATGGCCTCGACCAGGTCGTCGATGGTGACGACGTTGCCGGCGCGCTTCGACATGCGCACGGCCTTGCCGTCCTTGAGCACATTGACCAGCTGACCGATGAGGATCTGCATGTTCTCGCCCGGCTTGTCGCCGAAGGCCGCGCACATGGCCATCATGCGGCCGATGTAGCCGTGGTGGTCGGCGCCGAGCATGTAGATGGCGATGTCGGCCGGGGCGGACGGCTTGCCGTCGCGGTGGCGCTTGTTCCAGTAGTAGGCGATATCGGCGGCGAAGTATGCGAATTCGCCGTTGGACTTGATGATCACTCGGTCCTTGTCGTCACCGTGCTTGGTGGACTCGAACCAGGTGGCACCGTCCTTCTCGTAGATGTCGCCGCGTTCGCGCAGCTCTTCGATGGCACGCGTCACCTCGCCATCCTGATACAGGCTGTTCTCGTGGAACCAGACGTCGAAGTGCACGCGGAAGTCCTTCATGGACTTGCGGATCTCGTCGAACATCATCGGTACGGCGCGCTTGCGGAACTCCTCACGCAGCTCCGAATCGGATTCGCCGACCGGCTCGCCGTCGGCGTTGAGGCCTTGGTCCTCATGCTGGAGGGCGGTCAGGTCCACGCCGTCCGCCTTGGCCTCGTCCTGTACGCGGCGGGCGATCTCGTCGATATAGGCGCCCTTGTACCCATCGAACGGGGTTTCGGTCTGGTAGCCGGCCTCGCCGAGGTTGTTGGCGCGGGCCCATGCGGCCACCAGCGACTTGGCGAAGCGGTTGATCTGCTCACCGTGGTCGTTGAAGTAGTATTCGCGCACGACTTTGGCGCCGTTGGCTTCGAGCACGCGGGCCATCGAGTCGCCGGTGGCTGCCCAGCGGGTGCCGCCGATGTGGATCGGGCCGGTGGGGTTGGCGGAGACGAATTCGAGGTTCAGGGTCTTGCCGGCAAGGTGTTCGTTGCGACCGAACGTGGAGATGCCGCGTTCGTCCTTCACGGCGGCCAGCACCTGATCGACCACGGCGGCGGCCGAAGCGGAGTCAAGGGTGATGTTGATGAAGCCGGGGCCGGCCACTTCCACGGATTTGACGCCATCCGCCTCGGTGAGTTCGGCGGCGAACGGCTCAGCCAGGTCGCGCGGCTTCATACCGGCCTTCTTGGCCAGCTGCATGGCGATGTTGGAGGCCCAGTCGCCGTGCGCGCGATCCTTCGGGCGCATGACGGCGAGCTTGTCGACCGGCGGGATCAGATCGTCGGTCAGTTGGCCGGCTTTGCCCTCGGCAACCAGGTTGTGGGCAATCTTGGAAATCAGTTCACTTAAGGCTTCAGGACTCATTCTTCCAAGGATACCGGCCGCACCGACGTTTGCAGACTCCTCGCCTATGACTTCGCCTTCTCATTCGCGACCGGCCTGTGGCACTTGTGGCTGCGACTGCGGATTCGCATGGATCCCCATGGACTCCCACGCATCACATTGGAGCGGAATAGGACCGTGGACGCACATCCGTGGCGATACATACCGCCCGAACTCCGCCAACAACAACCATCGCTTTTCCGCAGGGACCCGCCGAACCCCTATACATACCGACCGTCGGTATGTATAGTGCGAGCCAGCACTCGACAATCACAAGGTTTCCCTCCCTAGACGCAAATGCCGGCAGCACCCCATCGGCGGAATTCGGGGAAATCGAAAGATTGGGGAAACGACGGAAGTCCTTCAGGAAGGAGGAGCACATGGCACGCAACGCGCATCCGGAGGTGACCGAGCGCCGCATCCTTGAAGCGGCGCGTGATCTGTTCGTCGAGAAGGGATACGAAAAGACCACTGTCCAGAACATCGTGGACCGGCTCGGCGACCTCTCCAAAGGAGCGATCTACCATCATTTCAAATCCAAGGAAGCGATTCTGGACCGGCTGAACAGCGCCGATTGGGATTACAGCCAGGGACTCCGCGACCAAATCATGGCCCGAGAAGACCTCACCGGACTCGACAAGCTGCGGGCATTGTTCACCCTCGCCGTCAGCAACACGGAGCACAACAAGCTCAATCAAGCAGCGCTGCCGATGCTCAACGACCCGGTCTGCCTGGCCAACAACATGCATTTCTGGACCGCCGATCTGCCGGAGCATTGGCTGCCCATAATCGAGCAGGGCGTTGCGGATGGTTCGATTCCCACCGAATACCCGCGCGAAGCCGCCGAACTCATCGCCCTGCTCACCAATTACTGGCTACTGCCCATGTTCTATCCTGCATCGTCCGCCTCACTGCGGCATCGCGTCCAGTGCATCGCCGCGATGATGAGCGCCATAGGCGTGCCGGTGTTCGACGACAAGCTGATCGAACAAACCACTGATTTCTACGCATCGTTCGACAGTGAATAATCATCTACCGTTGCGGCGGCGGCTTCGCTACGGCTGCAACCGTCGCAAGCGTTGCGACCAACCACCGATCCCAATCCCGCAGCCGTAACCGACCAATGCATTCGTCACACCAGCTGTATCCGCCACATATAGCCATAAGCCAACAAATCACCGACTCCACCCCATCCCACCGATGAGGAATCATCTCAGGCACCATAAGGAATCATTTATGGCATCGCAATCCTCGCAATCACCACAACCTCAGCAATCACCACAACCTCAACGATCACCGCTGCTCAGCCGCGACTTCATACTGCTCGTTGCCGGACAGGGCATCTCAGTGTTCGGCAACCTGATGCTGCGCTTCGCCATGTCGATGTGGGTGTTGGACGAAACCGGCTCGGCCACGGTGTTCGGATCGATCCTGGCGGTCTCCGTCGTGCCGATGATCGTTCTCTCTCCGTTCGGCGGCGTTCTGGCCGACCGCATGAACCGCCGTACCATCATGGTGGCGCTCGATGCGCTTTCCGGCGTATTGGTGCTGGCGAGCGCCCTGGTGTTCGCAGCCATCGGGTTCAACATCGCGGCCATCGCCGTGATGCAGGTGCTGCTCGCTGTGCTCGGCGCGTTCGAGACGCCCACCGTGCAGGCCGCGCTCCCCCAGATGTTCCGCCAACACGGTCAGGCCACCATGCGTCAGGCGATGGCCGTGGTCAATCAGGTGCAGCAAATCGGTTCGTTGCTGCCGAGCTTCCTCGGAGGCGTGTTGTATGCGATGTTCGGCATCCGTTTGATGATGATCATCACCATCGTGAGTTTCGCCGCGGCCGCCGCGCTCGAATGCCTCATCCGTCTCGCCGCGCCCGACCGCGGCGATGAGGCGCTGCCGACACCTATAGAGGATTTCAAGGCAGGCATCCGCTTCCTTGTCAAGGACCGGCCGAACGTGTTCCAGCTGCTGCTGTTCGCCGCAGCGCTGAACTTCCTCGTCATCGGATACTCTGCGGTCGGCTTCCCCTACACGATCCGCACGGTGCTCGGTTTCGACGCGACCGTCTATGGCGTGGCCGACGGACTGGTGGGCGTCGCCGGCGTGGCCGGCGCGTTTACCGCCGGGTTGTTCGCCGCCAAGCTCACGATGCGGCATTTCCCGCTGGCGTTGTTCCTGTTTTCGCTGACCGTGGTGCCTCAGGCAGTGGTATTCATGATTCCGGCGAGCGCATGGGCCAGATTGCTCGTGCTGGTGATCTTCACCTGCTGCACGATGATCGCCTGCTGCTTCACCAATCTCATCGCGATTCCGACGATCCAGATGAGCACGCCGGAATCCATGACCGGCAAGGTGATGGCCATGACCGCCGCCATTTCGATGTGCGCCCAACCACTTGGCCAGATGGCGTACGGATGGGCCTACGACCGCTTCCCGGTGGCTGCCGTGCTTGCCGCCACCGCTATCGGTTCAGCCGTACTCATCGTGCTGATGGTGCCGCTGTCCGGGAAATTCGGCGACTGACGCGGCCTGAGACTCGCTGCCTGAGACGCCCATCGACTATTTCGAATCAAAGCCGAACTGCCCGCCGGCACCGTCAGTCGAAGTCGGCGCCGAGGGCTGCGAGCTTGCCGCGGAAGTCGGCGTAGCCGCGGTCGATCAGGCTGATGCCCTGCACGTTGGAGGGGCCCTTGGCCGCGAGGGCCGCGATCAGGTGGCTGAAGCCGCCGCGCAGATCGGGCACGTCGATGTCGCGGCCGGTCAGCGGGGTGGGTCCGAAGATCACGGCGGAATGCTTGTAGTTGCGCTGCTGGAAACGGCAGGGCAGGGAACCCAAGCACTCGCGGTACAGCTGGATGGTCGCGCCCATCTGCACGAGCGGCTTGGTGAAACCGAACCGGTTCTCGTACACGGTCTCATGCACGATGCTCAGGCCGTTCGCCTGGGTCAGCGCCACGACCAGCGGCTGCTGCCAGTCGGTCATGAAGCCCGGATGCACGTCGGTCTCGATGGCCACGGGCTTCAGATCGCCGCCCGGATGCCAGAAACGGATGCCCGTGTCGGTCACGTCGAACTCGCCGCCGACCTTGCGGAACACGTTGAGGAAGGTCATCATCTCCGGCTGCGTGGCGCCCTTGACGAAGATGTCGCCATGCGTGGCGAGCGCGGCCGCGGCCCAGGAGGCCGCCTCGATGCGGTCGGTGAGCGACGTGTGCGTGAAGCCCTTGAGCTCCCTGACGCCCTCGATGCGGAACGTGCGGTCCACATCCACCGAGATCACCGCGCCCATCTTCTGCAGGACGGCCACCAGATCCATGATCTCCGGCTCGATGGCCGCGCCGGACAACTCGGTCTTGCCCTCGGCCAGCACGGCCGCCAGCAGCGTCTGCTCGGTGGCGCCCACGGACGGGTACGGCAGGTGGATCTTCGCGCCATGCAGGCCGTCCGGCGCGGTGATGTGGATGCCGTCCTCATGCTCCTTGTCCACCGTGGCGCCGAGCTTGCGCAGGGTCTCCAGATGGAAGTCGATCGGACGGCCCCCGATCGCGCAACCGCCGAGCGCCGGGATGAACGCCTCGCCCAGACGGTGCACCAACGGGCCCGAGAACAGGATCGGGATACGCGAGGAGCCGGACAGCGTGTCCACGTCCGCCACATCCGCCAACTGCACATGCGAGGCGTCGATGGTCACCACACCGTTCGCGCCGTCCACATCCACGCTCACGCCATGCAGCCGCAGCAGGTCCGAGACCACGTGCACGTCACGGATCTCGGGCACGTTCCTGAGCACCGACCTGCCCGGAGCGAGCAGCGCGGCCACCATGGCCTTGCTCACGAAGTTCTTCGCGCCACGGACCTTGATGGTACCGTTCAGCGGCTTGCCGCCCTCAACATGCAGCACATCATTCGTATTCTCAGCCACGCCATTCTCCTATATATACGGTCTGCGGTTCAAACGCTATCGTCCAGTTTGCCATAACCCATGTGCGCACTCGGTGAAATGCGCTTGGAGCCGAACGCCTCCGCGCCGCGGGTCCTTTGCACCGCTCCCACGATTCACGGAACCTTGCCGAGTGGTATCCCACCCGGCACCTACGCGGCTGCCACCCAGCAATCCTCCTGGCACCACACCCAATCATGTGCTAATAATGTGACCCAGCTCACATGTTCTGCCACACATTCTCCATCCCCCTACGATACGATTCAGTGCAGGGCAATAGACGCCTAGGCCACTAGCAAAGGAGCATTATGACCACCGTCGCCGTCATCGGCTGCACACACGCCGGCACGTTCGCCGCCACCTCGATCCTCGCCGAGCACCCGGATTGGACCGTCCACGTATTCGAGCGCAACGGCACCCTGTCCTTCCTGTCCTGCGGCATCGCACTATGGGTCGGCGATCACGTATCCGACCCGAAGAAGATGTTCTACTCCTCCCCCGAAGCGCTTGCTCAGGCGGGCGCGACCATGCACATGCGCACCGACGTGACCAGCGTGGACCCGGTGGGCAAGACACTTACCTATCGCTCGCTCGAAGGTGGGGATTCGGCGTCCGAGGAGACGCTCGCCTTCGACAAGCTGGTCGTGACCACCGGCTCGCGCCCGGTGATTCCGCCGATTCCGGGCATCGACAGCCCGCATGTGCTGCTGTGCAAGAACTGGGACCACGCCATCGCTATCAAGGAGAAGGCGAAGTCCGCCAAGTCGGCGGTGGTGATCGGCTCCGGGTACATCGGCGCGGAGATCGCCGAGCAGTTCAGCCTGACCGGCGTCACAACCACGCTGGTGGACGGCCTTGACCGCCCGCTGGCCAACAACTTCGACAAGACCATCACCGATCAGGTGGCCGCCGCGTTCGAGGAGCACGGCGTGACACTGGCGCTCGGCCAGAAGGTGGTGGAGTTCCGCGACAATGACGACGATACAGTCACCGTGGTCACCGAAAAGGGCGAATACACGGCCGAAATGGCGATTCTCGCCGTCGGCTTCCTGCCGAACACCGACCTGCTCAAGGGCAAGGTGGACATGCTGCCCAACGGCGCAATCATCGTGGACGACTACATGCAGGCCTCCGTGCCGGACGTGTACGCCGCCGGCGACTCGGCCACCGTGTTCTACAACCCGACCGGCAAGCACGACTACATTCCGCTGGCCACCAACGCTGTGCGCCAGGGCCTGCTGGTGGGCCGCAATATCGAGAAGCCGACCGTGAAATACATGGGCACGCAGGCCACCTCGGCCGTGCAGCTGTACGACCTCTCCCTGGCCGCTTCCGGCCTGACGCAGGCGGGTGCCGAGCGGCGCGGGCTCACCGTGCGTGAGACCTCGCTGGTCGACGACTACCGTCCGGACTTCATGCTCACCACCACGCCGGTCACCTCGATCCTGACCTGGGACCCCGAGACCCGCAGGGTTAAGGGCGGCCAGTTCTGTTCCAAGGCCGACATCTCCGGTGCCGCGAATGTGATCTCGATGGCGATCCAGGCCGGATTCACCATTGATCAGCTGGCCAACGTGGACTTCCTGTTCCAGCCGAACTTCGACAAGCCGGTCTACTACGTGGGTGCGGTCGCCATGAAGGCCGCCGCCGAAGCCTGAGCTGAGAGTCCGAACGCACTGGGACTGCCCTGAGACTGCGCTGGGACACCCCGTAATCCGTATCCGCAATCTCTCCGAATCGGCCCCTCGTCACTGCATAACTGCATTACGAGGGGCCGATTCCCGATATCCCGCAGCGATCACCGAGTTTCTTTAATCTTGCGCGCCAGCCCGGCATCCCACATGGCTCCGGTGGCGGACATGACGGAATCTGCACCGGCGGCCTTGTACGCCGCATAATCGGCCGGAGACACCACACCACCGACGCCGTTAATCGCAAAAGCAAGTCCCAAACGCTCGCGGATGGCGGCCAAACGCCTCACCATGGCGAGGCCGGTGCCGCGAATGGCGTTGCCGCACACGCCGGAACGGTCCCGCCCCGCGCCGGGCAGCGCCTGATTGCCATGCACGTCCACCAGACGGGCGGAAATCGTATTGATGGTGCTGAACCCCTGCACGGTGCCGCGCGCGGCCGTGGAGCGCACCATGAGTTCGAGGTCGTCGTCGCTGGGGATGTACGCCAGCTTGATCATCAGCGGCGTATCGCCGATCTCGTTCTTCACGGCTTCGGTGATACGTCCCACCAGCAGCGGGTCATGGCACAGCAGCCTGTTGTGCCCCTCGTTCGGACAGCTGGTGTTCATCACCATGAGCTTCGCGCCGGTCTCCTTGACCAAACGGGCCGTGGTGGCATGGTCGGCGATGTATTCCGCCTCGCTCATGCCCTCGACGCGCGAGCCCTGGAAGCTTGGCACCAAGACCTGCCCCGGCCCGGCTGCGGCAATGGCGGCACGCATGTCCGGCTGCCAATACTCCGGATCCTTGGACGGCACGCCAAAGCTGTTGGAGATGGACATCGGCAGCTCATAATTGGTGTCCGCCAGCACACCTTCGTCCAGCTCGGCGCTGCCGGGGGTCAGCGAGCCGTCCGCGGACTTGGGGTGCACGGCCAGCACGTTCGGGAATGGGTTGCAGCCCCATGCGCGCGAACGCACGGTCTTGTAGGTCGCCAGATCGAAGCCCATGCGGAAAGCGGCAGTGGTGTATTTGCTATTGAGCAGCGGCCCGGCGGGAATGCCGAACGCCAGGTTCACCGGCTGCCCCAGGAAGGTTTCGCCCTGCTGCTTCCCAGCAATCGGTTCGTCATCGACATCGGCCTTCAGCGCCTGCGCGAACGCGCCGAACGGGCCATACTCGTAGTTGTCTTCATACGTGCGATTCACGTCATAAAACGGCTCGAAATCACTCATATTCCAACGATAAGCCATGCCGCGAACGTCACATCACGCCGGCGAGTGACAGCGCCGCCTGCGCCACATTCGCCACGATGAACACAATGAACACGGGCGAAGTCCATCCGGCATACGTGTCAGGGATGCTGCGGTTCTGCAGCCGGTACTGTTTCAGTCCGCGCCCGTATGCCACGAGCGCCACCACCGCGCCGATCGCTCCGACCGCCGTCAACACGATCACATACACGCCGTATTGGCTGTCGTTGAGCTGCCCGGCGAACCAAGTGTCGATCAATCCGGAGAGCACCGCGTTGTTGAAGATGTGCAGCGCGATCGACCATATCAGCGAGTATTCCATCGCCACAAAGCCCAGAATCAAGCCAAACAGAAACGCGAATGTCCCCTGCACGAAGTCTCCGTGGAACAGGCCGAACGCCAGCGCAGAGGTCACGATGGCGAAGTTCCTGCCCAGCGGCTTCAGCTCCTTCATCAGCACGCCGCGGAACATCACCTCTTCGCAGATCGGCCCGAACAGGCCTATATAGAGCCACATGGTCACGGTGTTCGCGGACTGGTCGAGACTTTCCGACGTCGGCGAGGAGATCGCCGCGCCGAACGACGAGAGCACTAGCTGCACCAGACTGACTGCGCTTTGCGTGCCCATGCCGAGCAGCACGAAGATCAGGAACCATTGCGGCTGCATGCGCCCGCCACCATATTGGCTCGGCCGTCCGATCTGGTTCGGTTCGCCGTAGCTGTCCCTATGCGGACCGCCGAGCCAGAATTCCCGGGTGACGATGTCACGGTGACGCATGATGAGCAGGAACCCCATGGCGAAAACCAGCGAAGCGAGGCTGATAATGCCGTCGCCTTTGGTGGAGTCGCCTTCCACCATACTGGGTGTGATTACACCAAGCGCAATCATCGCGATGATGCTGCCTACGTACATCATGGCTTCATAGATGAATGTAAGGCCCATCGCGCGATTGACCACGCGCCTGCGCCACGTACGCCACGCCTGGCGCGGGTCGATGGCGATGACCGGCGGCTGCTGGGGCTGCGGGGGCTGGTATTGCGTGCGGTACGGCGGCTGCAGTTGGGGCTGCGGCTGCACGGGGTACGCCGGCTGAGGCTGCGCTGCGGAATACGGCTGATACTGTGCGGTTTGCGGCATGTGCCGCTGCGGCTGGGCAGGATACTGGTTCGGTTGTACGGGGTATGATTGCGGCTGCGGCTGCGCAACATATGCCGGCTGCTGCGGTTGGTACTGTGCAGAGTCATACGACTGTGACTGCGGTGCAGGTTGAGGCTGCAGCGATAGTTGCGGCTGCGGCACTGCATATGGCTGCGGCTGCATCGTCGACTGGTACGCCTGCTCCGGTGCAGATATCTGAACTTGAGGCTGCACGAGGTACGACGGAGAAGAGGGCTGCGGCTGTGGTACAGCATACGATTGCGGCTGCGCGGGGTACGGTTGCGGCGTCACCGGTTGCGATACCGGCCGGTACGCCGGCGTAGGCGTCTGGACTTGCGGCTGCACAGCACTAATCTGCGGTTGCGTATGCTGAGTCTGCGTATCCTGCTGAGGAGCCTCGTTCTGCCTGGGTTGCACCGGTTGCGTCGACGGTGACGGCTTCTGCAACGGATTCGGTTCGTTCATAGTCATACCGTTCAACCTAACCGCTGTTGCTGAATGATTTGTGACGATGTCCACAATTACCAATGAATGCGCCGGCGGGACTCCGCGGAGAACGAGCCATATCCGATACAGTGGATGACGACAGGGAGCACTAGTGCGCCCGCCGACGTAGGGGGACATGATGGACAATCATCAACAGGATCGCACCGCGCAAACCGACACGACGCCATCGGATGCAACACCAACCGATACAGTTCAAGCCGACGCGACGCAATCCGATATAGCCGAACCCGCCATGGCGCATATCGAGCCGGCACCTATGGGCGTCACCCCAGCCATCTCCTGTGCCGACGGCTGGCGGCCGCTGCCGCCGCGGGTGCGCACCGTGTGGCTCATCACCGAGGCGTTCCAGTGCGTGATCTGGCTGGCGGTATGCGGCGTGATTACGGCCATCTGCCTCGCGAACGGCTGGTGGGGGTTCTGGCAACGGCTCATCATCGGGGTCGCCGTCGTCTATGCGGTGCTGGAACTCGTATCACAGCCGTTGCAGACCAAATATATGTATGCCTTCACGCGCTTCCGTATCGGCGAGCGCGATCTGGCCACCCGCAAAGGCTGGCTGTTCCGCACCTCCACCACCACGCCATACACCCGCGTGCAGCACGTGGATACCAAACAGAACCCGGTCCAACGTCATTTCGGACTCACCACAGTGGTGGTGCACACCGCCGCCGACGAGCACGAAATAGCCGCGCTGGATACCGCCGAGGCCGAGCGTATCGTGGCGCTCATCACCGAACGTGTGGCCGCAGCAAAGGACGACCTGTGATGAGTGATTCCAGCAACGTCCGCGTCTCCCCGACAACCGATGACTCTCTGATGGCTGATGTCCCTCCAACTGCCGATGGTTCCGATAGCACCGCGAGCGACGCCACCGCCACGTCCTCCGGCACCGCCACGCCCTCTGGCACCAATCCAACGTCTGATTCCCGCCCCGGTCCCAGCGCCAATCCCGATTCCGGTACCGGCCCCGATAACCAACCCAGCTCCAATGCGGCATGGCGCATGCTGCATCCCGCCGCGCTGATCGTGGGACTGGCGGAAACCATCAAAGGCGTGGTGGGCCTGTTCCTCGGCCTGCTCATCATCATGAGGGAGCATCTGTCACCGCTGGTCATTGTGCTGATTATCATCGGCGTGACCTTGGTGGCGCTGTCCCAGCCCGCCGTCGCCTGGTTCACGACCAGATACCGGCTCGGGAACGATGCGCTGTCGTTCAAATCCGGCCTGTTCTTCCGCAAGAACCGCACCATCAGCTATGGTTCGATTCACGCCATCAACAGTGCGGCACCTGTGTATCTGCAGCCGTTCGACGTCGTGCGCCTCACCGTTTCGGCGGCCGGTGCCATGGATACGGACATTCGTTTGGACGCGGTGCCCGCCGCACTGCAGCTTGAACTGGAGCGGTTGCGGGCGGCCGCGCGAGAATCAAGCCCAGCGGCCCTGTCGGAAGCCTCGCCAGCGGCCTCGCCAACGGCTTCCACCGCCTCGCCGGAGGCAATCTCGGATTCCGGCTTAGTCACCGAACGCTACTCCACCGCCGCATCCGAGCCCACGCCAGCAATCACCATGCACAGGGACACCGCTGCCCCGGCATCATCGTGCAGAGCTTCTGTTCAGACAGCGTCCGCTCAATCCCCCGTGTTCCGTGCCTCGGTGAGGGACATCGTGCTCTATTCCATTACCGACATCGGATTCATCGCCGCCGCATTCGTGGTGTACGGGTTCGTGCAGAACGTGCAGGATGTATTGCCCCGTAAGCTCATGCACGATGCCATGGATTCGTTCGATGCCGTGCTTGCCAGCGGGGTGACGGCGATCCTGCTATTGATCCTCGCCTGCGTGATACTGCTCATGCTGGTGAGCATCGTCACGTCGCTGCTGCGATTCTATGGGTTCGAGGTCTGGCGTCGCGGCGACGATCTGGTGGTGGTGCGCGGCCTGTTCACACGCCATACCACGACGATTCCGGTCAGCCGAATCCAGACGGTGGCGGTGCGGCAATCGCTGTTGCGCCGCCCTTTCCACCTGTGTTCGGTCGGGCTTGGACTGAGCTCCTCGGTGAACTCGGCCAACGAGGAAAGCGGCATTTCGGCGGCTCGTATCCTGCCGGTGATCAGCACCCGCCGCGTCTACGATGTATTGCGCGTGATGCTGCCGGAATGGGATGTACCACAGCTGCCGAGCGAGGCGCGCAGCATCCATAACCCAGGCAGCGCCCCGCTGCGGTATACCGGGCGCGATTTGCTCCGGTACTATCTCACCATGCCGATTGCCGCCGCTGTAGGCGCGACGGCACTGGTGTGGCTGGGTTCCGAAGCCGGGCCGTTCGTCGGCCTCGAACTCGGAGATAACCCGGGCCCAGGGCCTGAACTTGGCTGGCCTTGGTGGATCGCCGTTGTACCAGCGGCTGCAGGATTGTATTGGATTGCGACGCGATGGCTCAAGTCGCGCACGGAAGGGTACGCCATACTAACAGGCATGCCGATGAACCATAGGATCATGGTGACCGGCAGTATCAGATCGACTACGTATCTTATGGTGACGCGTCGTGCGCGTGTCCAATCAATCACACGATCCACCGCATTATGGCGCGAACAGCGCGGCATCGAACGTGTGCAGATGTCACTGTTCGTCATGAACGGCATCAATGCACTGCAGTTCATGTTCATGCATCGGCCGGACGCAGACGTTCTTGCCGGATGGCTTGAAGACCGGCATTGACGGTCAAGCCACCGATCATTCCGCGTTGGTCTATCGTTTGCGTTGCCTGGGGTCTATCGTTTGCGCTGCCTGGGCCGCTGCCGCTTCGACAACATGAAGAACAGTGCCGCCAACGCCAGCAATACTATAACCACCACCACAACGCTTGCGATATTCGTTCCTGTGGCCGCCAGCACTTGTTGCACAGGGACCTGAGCGCTTGTATCATCCGCCGCGTAGGCCGGCATCGCGCCAAACAGCACAACAACACTCACCAATACGGACAGCACCGCACCCAGCATTGTGATTGACCTACGTATCGGCTTCCTCACCCTGTACCCCCTGTTCCATGTGTCGCGCCAAGCATCATCGCCCGTCGCGCACAATTGCGTATAACAGATATCAAGTATAGGGGGGGGGAGGGGAAAAACACAATAAAGCCCCCAAGCGTGTTATTGCAAGGGGGGCATCATACAACGACTACGTAGGTTGAAGCGGGTTCAGACAGCAGACCTATCGAGGCAAAAACGCCTCGATCAGCCAACGGGCCTGGTCCGGCGATTAATGACTCGCCTTACGGCGAGACTCAGTATTGGCCGAGCCGCTGCCGCAGCTCGGCGCAGGCCCTGCTGAGAGCCCACCGGACTCCCAGCAGCCTGATCGCCAACAGCAATAACAGACTCGCTTACGCGAGACGCAAGCCTACCTTCGTTCGACTATCGTCTCGCTCAGGCCTCACCTACGGACAGTCCACCGGACTGTCCGCTTAACGGCTCGGCTCAGATAACGCCTCGATCAGCCAACGGGCCTGGTCCGGCAACTAATGACTCGCCTACGGCGAGACTCAGTATTGGCCGAGCCGCTGCCGCAGCTCGGCGCAGGCCCTGCTGAGAGTCCACCGGACTCCCAGCAGCCTGATCGAGGCTCAGATAATGCCTCGATCAGCCAACGGCCCTGCCCAATTATCCTCTTCGGGCTCGCGGGCGGATTGGATTTGTTCTTCGGGCCAGTGCTTGGCGGGGATGGTCTTGGGCTTGAAGGGGAACTTCTCGGCGCGCATCTTCTCGTAGGCGGCGATGTCGTCCTCATGCTGCAGCGTCAGATCGATGTCGTCGTAGCCGTTCATCAGACGCCAGCGGGTGTAATCGTTCACCTCGAACGGGAGGGTCACGTCTCCGCAGGTCACGGTACAGGTCTCCAGCGAAACGGTCATTTCACGGCCGGGCTCCTCCTCGAGCAGCTTCCACAGCAGCTCGACGCTCTCCTGCGGCATGATAGCGGCCAGCACGCCGTTCTTGGCGGTGTTGCCGTAGAAGATGTCGGCGAAGCTCGGCGCGATCACCACACGGAACCCATAATCATGCAGCGCCCACACCGCGTGCTCACGGGAAGAGCCGATGCCGAATTCGGGACCGGCCACCAGGATCTGCCCTTTACCGGCGTACTCCGGCTTGTTGAGCACGAAGTTCGGATCGCGACGCCATGCGTAGAACAGCGCATCCTCGAAACCGGACTTGGTCACGCGCTTGAGGAACACGGCCGGAATGATCTGGTCGGTGTCCACATTGGAGCGGCGCAGCGGCACGCCCACACCGGTCAACGTAGTAAGTTTTTCCATAATTGTCCTTTCGGGGTCTCTGCCCCACCCGGCGCTGCCGGGAGCCCCCTTCGCAGAGGGGGCCAATACGTAATAGTTGATGAATCAGAGATCGGCGGGAGAGGAAATGGTACCGCGGATGGCAGTGGCGGCGGCTACGGCCGGAGAGGCCAGATGCGTGCGCGAACCCTTGCCCTGACGACCTTCGAAGTTGCGGTTCGACGTCGAAATCGAGCGTTCGTCCGGCACCAGCTTGTCCGGGTTCATGCCGAGGCACATCGAGCATCCAGCGTTGCGCCATTCGGCGCCGAAGTCCTTGAACACCTTGTCAAGGCCCTCTTTCTCCGCCTCAAGACGGACGCGGGAGGACGCCGGTACCACGAGTACGCGGTGGATGTTCTTCGCCTTGTGGTGGCCCTTCATGATCGCGGCGGCCTGACGCAGGTCGTCGATGCGGCCGTTCGTGCACGAACCGATGAACACGGTGTCCACGGCGATGTCCTTAATAGGCATGCCGGGCTTCAATCCCATGTACTTAATCGCGCGCTCGGCGGCGGAACGTTCGGTGGCGTCCGCGATCTTGGCGGGGTCCGGCACGTCGGCGGTGATCGGCAGACCCTGACCCGGGTTGGTGCCCCACGTCACATAGGGGCCGAGCTTGGTGGCGTCGATATCCACCACCTTGTCGAACACGGCGTCGTCATCGGTCTTGAGCGTCTTCCAATACGCCACGGCCTTGTCCCACATCTCGCCTTCGGGCGCGTGCGGACGGCCCTTCAGGTATTCGAACGTGGTCTCGTCGGGGGCGATCATGCCGGCGCGGGCACCAGCCTCGATGGACATGTTGCACACGGTCATGCGCTCATCCATCGTGAGGTCGCGAATCGCCTCGCCACGGTATTCGATTACGTAGCCCTGGCCGCCGCCGGTGCCGATCTTGGCGATGATGGCCAGGATGATGTCCTTGGCGGTGGCGTCGGCCGGCAGCTTGCCGTTGACGTTGATGGCCATGGTCTTGAACGGCTTCAGGCTCAAGGTCTGCGTCGCCATCACATGTTCCACCTCGGACGTGCCGATGCCGAATGCCAATGCACCGAACGCGCCATGGGTGGAGGTGTGCGAGTCACCGCACACGATGGTCATGCCCGGCTGGGTCAAGCCAAGGATCGGCGCGAACGCGTGCACGATGCCCTGATCGGCGTCGCCCAGCGGATGCAGTCGCACGCCGAATTCCTTGCAGTTCTTCTCCAACGTGCTCAACTGCAGGGCGCTCGTCTTGTCCGGATTCGGGCGATCGATGTCAACGGTCGGGGTGTTGTGATCCTCGGTGGCGATGAGCTGATCGACGTGACGCGGCTTACGGCCGGCCAGACGCAAGCCTTCAAACGCCTGCGGGCTGGTGACTTCGTGCATGAGCATCAAATCGATGTACAGCAGATCGGGAGCGCCGTCGCCGCCCTTGCGCACCAGATGATCGGCCCAGACCTTCTCGGCCAGTGTCGTTCCCATAGTGTTCCTCCAAAAAATTCCGCGCGAGGTATTGTATTCGCGCCTTGTTCGTGGTATAAGCCTATGTGGTCAGGTGAGGTGCGGCTTCACTCAGGCCGGATACTGAGATAGCGGTGCCTCGCGAACGGCGCTCCTTGCCGTCATATGGCGATCGCGCCATGACGTTGTGGCAATTTCGCGGCGTACAAGACACCGCGGTGATGCCTGCCACCGTCTATATGTCGACATATCCGACGCCATCTTGGCGTTGCGTCGGCGGCGACTCAGGCGATGACTTGATTGTGAGCGCGCACAACGATTCTCCATCAACGGGAGTCCGCTTCACCGGTGATCACCTCGTGAGACACTTCCCTGATTTGCCATTTCACAATGTGAGATGGCATAATCGCGTATATTATGACTGATTCCCAAGAAGAACCATTAGCAACCGACCCTGCCGTGACCGAAACACTTGACAACGCTCCGGCAGTCGCCACTCCATCCGCATCGGATGACGGAGAAATCCACTCCGGCGTCGGCGTACTTGACAAAACCGTGAAGATTCTCGACGCACTCGAATCTGGACCGTCCACGCTCGGCCAGCTCGTGGCCGCCACCGGATTGGCCCGCCCGACCGCGCATCGTCTGGCAATCGCGCTCGAACGCCATCGTTTTGTGCTGCGCGACCAGCATGGACGTTTCGTACTGGGTTCCCGTTTTGCCGAGCTCGCCGCAGCGGCCGGCGAGGATCGTCTGCTCACCGCGGCCGGCCCGATCTTGCAGACGCTGCTCGACCGCACCGGTGAATCCGCGCAGATCTACCGCCGTCAGGGCGATCAGCGCGTCTGCATCGCCGCAGTGGAACGCGTCTCCGGCCTGCGCGATTCGATCCCGGTGGGCGCCATGCTCTCGATGGAAGCCGGCTCCGCAGCCCAAATCCTGCTCGCGTGGGAGGATTCCGAACGCCTCCACCAGGGCCTGCGCCATGCCAAGTTCACCGCAACAAAGCTCGCCGCCGTGCGCAAGCGCGGATGGTCCGAATCGGTGAACGAACGCGAGGAGGGCGTGTGCTCCATCTCCGCCCCGATCCGCAACGCCTCCGGCCAGGTCATCGCCGCGATTTCCATCTCCGGGCCGACCGGACGCATGGGTGCCGCGCCGGGTCGCCGTTACGCCCCGCTGGTGATGGCCGCCGGCAAGTACCTCACCGAAGCGCTAGTCAAGGCAGTCCGATAGGCCACTAGTTGAACAGACCGGTCAGGCGGCTCCAGAGCGACGGCTTGCGTAGCAGATCGTCACCTTCGCCCTCGCCTGGAGCTGACTGGTTCAGCGCATAGGTGTACGCCTGCTTGGAGCTGGGCTTGCCTACCAGCTCCTCGAATTCCAGCAACTGCGTACGCGGCTCATAGGGGTGACGCGCATCGAATTCGATCAGTCTCGTGGCGCGTTTGCCGGGCGCCGGACCGTAAGTGTTGAATCCGCAGGTGGGTGTGGCGATCAACATCAGTCCCTGATAGTCGCCCACGAACCCATTGCGATGGTCATGGCCTGCGGCCACCGCGAAGTAGCCATCGTTCTGCTGCAGAATCGCGAACTCCCCCGACCGGTCAGGACAGGAGATACCCTCCCCCAGATACCCGCCGGGCTGGGTGCGCTGCTCGTCGAGGATGTAATAGGTATCGGCATGATCGCGATACCCCTGCATGGCGTATGCCGTGTTCGACGGCACCGGCTTGAGCACGTGGTAGTACTCCGGCAGCGGCATGTGCTGGAATACCATCGACCGCACCGGCGCATTCGCAGACGCGCCCTGCGCCGATGAAGCCGACCCGGCAGCCTCCTCGCCGCCGCCATCACTCAACAATGACGGCACCTGCCTCAGGAAGTCCAACGTCCGGACGGACGGTGCGCCAAAGCCACCGCCACGGGCATAATCACCGGAATTCACAATCACCAAACCCAACACATTGCGGGTATCGGATACATCTCGCACCGGCAGCGCCAAGGTACCGGGTTCACATGTATATATGGTCTGGTCAGGCAGCAACGTATCGGCCGCATTCACGCAGCCGGGGAACTCACGGTAGATCGCATCCAATTCCTCATTGTCGAGGCCGCATTGGAAATCATGATTGCCGTAGGTCACCACCCACGGTACCTTGCGCTCCTCGAGAGGCGCGACGAACTGTGCGATAGCGCCGCGCACCAGCGTGCGCGTCTTGTCCAACGCACTACGGCCGATGGGTTCCTTGCTCCAGCGCCGCTTCTTGAACGACCCCGCGAAGTCCGGGCCGAACCCGGCGATCTGGTTGCCCGAGAACACCACCAAATCAGGTCGTGTGGCGTCGACGCTCGCCGCCAGCAACGATACCGTGTCCTTGGCGATTTTCGCCCCATCCTGGATATCCGCCGCCTGCAGAACGCGGAATTTACCGGATGTATGGAACTGCAGTCTGCCCAGACGCGCGGAGATGGAAACCGGACGGCCATCATCGGCATCGGCCGGTTTGATACGAGGTTTGAAACCTTCAGGCGTTCGCTGTGTTTCCGTCATGCCTCCACTGTACACATGCACGCTCAATACCGGGTTCCCGTGGTTTCCCCGAGTCTCCCAGATTTCCCATTGCGCGAGAATAACCATCACTAACGGCCGCCCAGCGCGATACCGCCAACACACCGAGGAAGGGCCCCACCCCCGTACAAAACAGGCAAAGAAAAAGGCCCGCCGGAGCGGGCCTTTTCTACAAGTTCCACAGCATAGAGCAGAATCTCTGCACAACATCATCGTTGCAACGGTAAGTCTTTCCAATGCCCGTCCAACGTAACAGTCCTCGTGACCATACACTATTTGTGGGCTCTGCTCTGTTCTGTTTTCCTTGTACCTCATAATGTATTCGCGCATCACCGATGCCGCAAGCCGCGCATCGCGGATGTTCGATTTTTATCACAACTGTTCATTCGCACAGGCTCAACGCCGGTAAACGAATGGTTGAGTGCGGTTCGAACCCGTACAATGTTCGCTTTCGTTCCTTCCAGAGCCGCCGTCGGCGTGTCGCCCAACCGCCAACAATCGACCGACCACAATTAGCCGCCCAGCATCCATCCGGCGCCCGAGACTGCGACACCAATATGAACGGAGTCTGAACTCTCGCGAGTAACCCCCGTATACGGCCACGCCAAAGCATACGATATAAGCTATGGCACAAATATTTGACGCACCCTCAAAGGCAATTCTGCGAAGCCAAATCGCAGAGCACATTGCCGAGACTGACAAGAATGACCGCCGCGTCGATAAGGAAGGCGAAGCCCCGCTGCCCGAGGATCGCTTCTTCGACCGCGAACTGAGCTGGCTCAAGTTCAACCAGCGCGTGCTTGAGCTAGCAGAAGATGAAGATGTGCCGCTGCTCGAACGCGCCAACTTCTCCGCCATCTTCGCCTCGAACCTTGATGAGTTCTTCATGGTTCGCGTGGCCGGCCTGAAGCGCCGCATCGACTCCGGCATCGCAGTGCCGTCCGCAGCCGGCCTGAGCCCACGCCAGCTGCTGCGCGCCATCAGCGAAACCGCGCATCGCCTCCAGAACGAGCATGCGCACTACACCATCGACACGATCCTGCCCGAGCTGGAGAAGGAGCACATCGTCCTGCTGAGCTGGGACAAGCTCACCCCCTCCGAGCAGGAGCGCCTTTCCCGCTACTACCGCCAGCAGGTCTTCCCCGTGCTGACCCCGCTCGCGGTGGACCCCGCCCACCCGTTCCCCTACATCTCCGGCGGCTCCATCAACCTTGCCGTGATCGTGGAGAACCCGTCGTCCGGCAAGTCCCACTTCGCCCGCGTCAAGATCCCGGGCAACCTGCCGCGCCTCGTGCCGGTCGACGACATGACCGACGAGGAATCCAAGGATGAGCGCTACGGCTTCATCACCATGGAGAAGCTCATCGCCGCCCACCTCGAATCCCTGTTCCCGGGCATGATCATCAAGGAGGCCCGCTCCTTCCGCGTGACCCGCAACGAGGACATCGACGTGGAAGAGGATGACGCCGAGAACCTGCTGAACGCCATGGAGAAGGAACTGCTGCGCCGTCGCTTCGGACCGCCGATCCGCCTCGAGATCACCGACGACACCAGCCCGTTCCTCTCCCAGCTACTGGCCGACCAGCTCGGCGTGAGCCAGGACGAGGTGTACCGTCTGCCCAGCCCGCTGGATCTGACCGTGCTCTTCGAGCTCGGTGGCGTCGATCGCCCCGACCTGAAGAACCGTCCGTTCGTGCCGACCACGAACCGTCAGATTGCAGAAGTCGAGTCGTCCCGTGCGCAGGACATCTTCGCCGCCATCCGCGAGCGCGACATCCTGCTGCATCACCCTTACGACTCCTTCTCCACCTCTGTGCAGGCCTTTCTGGCACAGGCTGCTGCGGATCCTAAGGTCCTGGCTATCAAGCAGACGCTCTACCGGACCAGCTCCAACTCACCGATCATCGACGCACTGATCGACGCCGCACACGCCGGTAAGCAGGTGCTGGCCCTGGTCGAGATCAAGGCGCGCTTCGACGAGGACGCCAACATCGCGTGGGCCCGCAAGCTCGAACGCGCCGGCGTGCACGTGGTGTACGGCATCGTGGGCCTCAAGACCCACTGCAAGCTCATCGAGGTGGTGCGTCAGGAGGCCGACGGCCTGCGTCGCTACTGCCACGTGGGCACCGGTAACTACAACCCGAAGACCGCACGTATCTACACCGATTTCGGTCTGCTGACCTGTGATCCGGTGGTCGGTCAGGACCTGACCCGCCTGTTCAACCAGCTGTCCGGCTACGCGCCGAAGTCCAGCTTCCACCGTCTGCTGGTTGCCCCGCGCACCATCCGCACCGGTCTCATCCAGCGCATCCGCCGCGAGGAGGATGCCGCCCGCGCCGGCAAGGAGGCCTGGATCAAGATCAAGGTCAACTCCATCGTGGACGAGAAGACCATCGATGCTCTGTACCGCGCCTCTCAGGCCGGCGTGAAGATCGACATCGTCGAGCGCGGCATCTGCGCCCTGAAGCCCGGCGTTCCCGGCCTGTCCGAGAACATCCGCGTGCGTTCGATCCTCGGCCGCTTCCTTGAGCACTCCCGCATCTACGCCTTCTGCAACGCTGACGGCCCGCAGATCGGCGAAGGCCCGGCTTCCGGCCCCGAGGTATACATCGGCTCCGCCGATCTGATGCACCGCAACCTCGACCGTCGCGTGGAGGCTCTGGTGCGCATCACCGCCCCGGAGCAGATCGACGAGCTCATCAAGTACGTGGATCTGCAGATGGCCGACTCCACGGTCAGCTGGCACATGCAGCCGGACGGCACCTATGTGCTGCACACCAAGGACGACGAAGGCCGTCCGCTGGTGGACAGCCAGGAGTACCTGATCCGCAAGCACTCCCGCAGCCGCAGCGCGCACAGCTGATTGTGAACAATCGCGCACGCTGATACGGATGCAGACAGCGCGCTTGTGAACGCTCGCGCAAAACACTGGTACAGTGGATTGCGACACAGGTGATACGACGATGCCCGGTTCCCATACGATTGTGGGAACCGGGCATCGTCGTATCACCAGCACAAACTACGTAGCGGCAGCGGGTTTTGCCCTACAATGACCAGTGATGGGTAGCAACAGCATGAGGCATGTCGTAGAAGCCGCCGGTGGCATCATCTACCGGTGGAAGACCGCCGAGAACTCTGACAGAGCAACGAACAACACTCCAGAACACGCACAGGGGCGACCGGAGCCGCGGACGACCCACGACACCCGCGAAACCATAGACCCGCAAATCCTCTCAGACGCTTCGCACAACGTACTCGGTCATATCGAACTGTGCGTTGTGCACCGTCCGAAGTATGACGACTGGAGCTGGCCGAAAGGCAAGCTCGACCCGAACGAATCCCACCGCCACGCCGCCGTGCGCGAGATGGGCGAGGAAACCGGCCTGCCAGTGGCGCTTGGCCCGTATCTGGGCGATATCACCTATCCGCAGTCCGAAGAAGGATGCGTCCAGAGGCACACCAGGAATCTGTCCGGCACCGGCAAACATGTGATGTACTGGATGGCCAAGGTCATCAGCCCAGTGGATAATCTGCGACGCACGCACGCCTTCGGGCCGGTTCACCGTGCCGACGAGGGCGAAATCGACCAGATGCTCTGGCTGACGCCGGTCGAAGCGCGCAAACGCCTGACGCATTCCACGGATAAAGACATTCTGGCCTTGTTTGTCGACCGTGTGCAGGAGGGTGCGCTCGACTCCCAGCCGGTGATCATCGTGCGACACGGCAAGGCGGAGGCCCGCAAACTGTGGAAAGGCACGGACGCCAATCGCCCGATCACACCGCGTGGCGCGGCGGCTGCCTTCGCGCTGAACGCCGAGCTCGCCTGCTTCAATCCGATTCGCATCGCCACTTCGCCTTGGCTGCGCTGCCAGCAGACATTGGAGCATTTCGCGTGGGAGACCAAGAGCGACATGGTCAAACTGGACGAGATGACGGAAGATGCATTCGCCATCAATCCCGATGCCGCGTGGGAGTCCATGCTCAGCGAAATCGATTTCGCGCTTGAGCGCAAGCAAGGCACGGCGATCTGCATGCATCGCCCGGTCATCGGCGGCATGTTCGAGCATCTGCGCGAACTGTGCCGGCCGGCCGCGCTGGGCAGACGGCTCATCGCGAAATCACCGTACATGCCTACCGGCACCGCGATAGCATTGTTCGTGATCAGTACTCCGGATGGCCCGGTCATCATCGATATTCAGAAAGTGCAACCGCTTGTCTACTAGACCCGCATACCCCGATTCCTCGAACTCGTCCGCTGCCGCTGCCGCCGCTCACGCTTCGGCGCATGGCGGCTCCGGACTTGGCCCGGGCTTCGGGTCGTTGCGTGCAGCCGGTGCCGCATTCGGACCAGTGCGGATGGGTGCTTCGCGCCCCTCGCGCCCGGCACAGCTTGACCCGGCGGTGGCCGACGGGCTGGCGGGCGGCATGGATCCGCAGGCTATCAGCGAGATGAGCCATCTTTCCGCGGCGGCGCTACTCGACCGCGTGCGCCACAGCGAGGATCCGGAAGTCGTGCAACGCGTGCTGACATTGGTGGAGACCGTCGGCGTGGACGAGATCGCCGAACTGTGGAGCGACGCCGAGCCCGATTCACTGCCCGGCGTGCTGTGGCGTCTATACATGCTGCGCACGTGGATGCGCAGCAACCGCGATTCCATCGCCCGGCTCTGGCGGCTCGGCGAACCGGTGGCCACCACGGCTTCCGCCATCGCCGGCGTGGATCAGGCACCTACTGAGGATGACATCGTGCGATTGGCGGATTCGATTCTCTCCGGTGCATTTGTGGGCGATTTCGCCGTGGCGCTGGAGCGCGCGGCGGCGTTCACCGATGTGGTGGCGCTGGGCTTGCGCGTGGAGGCACGACGGCGTGTGCAGCGCGCGACCGCGAATGGCGGCAGCGCCCCCGAAGCCGAACAAGCCGCACGCGCTCAGGCGGCCAAACTCCTACACACCGGCGCAAACCTGATGAGTACCGCCCGCACGTTCGAGCACGGCGCACACCTCTGGCGTCGCGGCCGGCTGGAGTAGTGGCTCGCTTATCTCTCCCCTCCGACGAGGGACTTGGACCGCGGCTGGGGAAAGACCAGCCCTCTGGTGGGCTAAGCTTTGCAAGAAATGCTGGGAGCGCTTCTAAGCGAGGGCTTAATGACAGTCAAGGCGAGGGAAATGACCGAAAGCTCCGCAACAGAGCTCCCTCTGATGAGGGAGCTGTCACGGGCTTGGCCCGTGACTGAGGGAGAGACCCAATCCACCACTTCGGCATCAGCCATCAGCTGATATCCGCCTGTTCCGGCGTGCCCCAGTTCATCGCAAACTATACTGATACCCGCGTCGGGCCGTGCTTAAGCCCCGGGCTCCATTTTTTGCCGCCGCGAGCGGCCCTTGCGCCGACAGGCGCTTTCGCGGTTCGACGCCCCACACTTCTTTTCATGGCTTTTCTCGCTTAATGTACGCTGACGGACACTCAGCGTACATTAAGTGAGACGACATGGTGGATGCTTGCGTTGCACCTTGTGCCGCAGCTCTGCAAATAACGCGATATTGCGCTGGCGTGGCAGCATCCGCGACGACCTGCGATGATTCATCACCCGCACCGCAAACAAGAATGGCGGAATTCCAAGGATTCCCAACCCCCGCCGCACACACGCCACAGGCACAGGCACACGACACCCGTCCCGGAAGTACGAAAACGTCAGAATCCCACTTCAGGGACAAGAGAATCTGTCTCTGAAGCCCGAATACCGCATAATCGCGTTTCAGGGACACGAAAACCCGTCCCGGAAGCGCAATTCGACCCGTTTCGCCGTTCCGGGACAGAACCTCCCGCGCCACGTCAATCGCCGCCCAGAAAGAATGGCGGAATTCCAAGGATTTCCAGCTCATACCACATGCACATCATGGGTACAGGCACACAAAACCTGTCCCGGAAACTCAAATACGACGTAAACGCGTCTCAGGGACACGAGAATCCGTCCCTGGAGCCCGAAAACGGCTGAATCGCATTTCAGGGACACGGAAACCCGTCCCGGAAGCGTAATTCGACCCGTTTCGTCGTTCCGGGACAGATCCTCCCGCACCACGCCAAGCACCATTCAGAAGGAATGGCGGAATTCCAAGGATTTCCAGCTCATACCACACGCACATCATGGGTACAGGCACACAAAACCTGTCCCGGAAACTCAAATACGACGTAAACGCGTCTCAGGGACACGAGAATCTGTCTCTGTAGCCCGAAAACGGCAGAATCGTGATTCAAGGACACGAGAATCTGTCTCTGAAGCTTGAATACCGCATAATCGCGTTTCAGGGACACGAAAACCTGTCCCGGAAGCGTAATTCGACCCGTTTCGTCGTTCCGGGACAGATCCTCCCGCACCACATCAATCACCATTCAGAAAGAATGGCGGAATTCCAAGGATTTCCAACCCCCGCCACACACACGCCACAGGCACAGGCACACGAAAACCCGTCCCCGAAGCGCGAAAACGACGGAATCGCGTTTCCGGGACAAGAAAACCCGTCCCGGAAGCCCGAATATGGCTGAATCGCATTTCAAGGACATGAGAATCTGTCTCTGAAGCCATGTTCAAGGCTGTTTTCAAGTATCAGGACGAATCAGCCAGGCAATCGGCCGAGGATACGGATGATCCATGCAATCGATTCACCCGTTCGGCAGCAAGCCTACTGGTCCGTCTCACTAATAATTGGGGGTTCAATGCCGTCTCTCCCCCAGTCAGCTTCGCTGACAGCCCGTCCTGCAAGTATGGACGCGCTACGCGCGATGAGAGCTACATCACAAAACGGCTGTATTTCAGCGAATTCTCAGGATACATATACGACGTCGCCAGCATCGGCTTGTTATTTTCGATGTGGGGAATTCCAACGCGTCATCGAGGTTGTGGTATTCGATGCGCAGTGCATTACGCACACAACACCGAGACTCAATACCAGCACTTTCGCAGCAGTACGTAGCCAAAACGTCGCCGCCCGTCGGGCCTGCCGCACAAGCCGGCCCAATCGCCCGGGAAGCCGCGGAATAGGCCGACGAATCTCTGACGAAACGCTGTACAAGAAGACAACACATGAGGAGCAACCATGAAAACCGTGACGCGCGCCGCCATCGCCGTACTGGCCGGCCTGGCAATCATTGGCGACGCTTTTCTGCTGTTCATCAAGCCTCATCTCGCACAGCAGGCGGGAACCACAGGATCTGCCCTGGCCTCAAACGGCACGACATCCAGCGGAAACGGCAGCAGCGCCAACGCCCAATCTGAGTCCTCCACCGACTCCAACAGCGCAAACAGCACTGACTCAAACGATTCCACCAACTCAAACGATTCCACTGATTCCGCCGACTCCAGCAACACTGAATCCACAGACTCCAACACCCTGAAGGACGGCACCTACACCAGCGTGGCCAGTCCGAACGCCTATGGCGAGATCCAATTGCAGGTCACGGTCGCGGGCGGGAAAATCACCACTATCACCACGGTGAAAGCCCCGACCCATGGCCGCTCACAGTCCGTGAACGCCCAGGCGCTCCCGATGCTCACCGAACGCGCGATCAGCGCGCAAAGCGCGGATATCCAGTTCGTCTCCGGAGCGACCGAAACCTCCACTGCCTTCGTCAATTCGCTGCAGGACGCCATCAACCAGTCGCTGAACGCCGCCAAATAAGTTAGCGACCAATAGCCAACAACAGCCGGCAACAGCCAACAGCCCATACGGACAGCACCGATCATGACCACCATTCAGGCCCGAGTCATCCACGCGATGACCATCCCGTTCACCATCCAGCTGGCGAGCGACAGCCGCGATGCCGCCTACCTCGCCACATGCATCGACGAGATCACGCCGCAGATCACCGCATACCTGCAGCACATCGACACCACGTTCTCCCCATTCCGCGCCGATTCGCAGGTTGCCGCAGCCCGACGAGGCGACTGGTCGGCCATGCTCGTCACAAGCAAAGCATCCTCGACAAAGTCCGGCGTCCACTATGCAGCGCCGCCGTACAACCGACACGCCGGCCAAGCTCAGACCCACTATTCTCAGTCCGAATCCCAGTCCGAATCACAATCCGAATCACAGTCCGAATTCGCGCAAATCTACGCGCTGGCCGAGCAGGCCAAGCAGCTCACCCGCGGTCATTTCAATCCGATGCACGCCGGCCAATACGACCCGACCGGCATCGTCAAAGGCTGGGCCATCGAACGAGCGCACGAGCGGTTTCTCATGCCGCTGATCACATCCGGACAATGCGACGCCGCCGCGCTGGGAGGCGGCGGAGACATCCAGACCGCAGTAGCCGACACCAGCGATTTCGTATGGCGCATCGGCGTGCAGGATCCCGCCAACCCCAACGCCACCCTGCGGACCATCACTCTGCGCAACGGCGCGGTCGCCACCTCCGGCACCAGCAAACGCGGCGAACACATCACCCGCAACGCGCACGACCTGGCACAGGCCACCATCGTCGACGACCATCTCGCGTTCGCGGACATGTGGGCCACCGCCGCCATCAGCGCCGGCGAGCGCACGTTCCGCGACATCATCGACCAGAATCCAGTCGCTCAGGCCAGTCTCCATGCGGTGCTGGTCCGCGCGGACGGCAGCATCACGCAGTTCGCGCCGGGCAAAACCGCACCCGACGTCATGCCACAAACAGGAGCATAATAGGCCACTGGAATCGTATGACCATGGAAATCGACAATCACAGCAACCAACCTTGCGGGCGGCGCGAATACAAACCAAACAAATACAAACCGGGCGAATACGAGCGGAGCGAATACAGCCGGGCTGTGCAGTGCTGCCCAGTACAACACACACGGCACAGCGACGCATAACACGGCGCCACGCGGTTTCGGCAGCACGACCAACGCGACTGGAACGCCCCCATCACGCGCACGGAAGCCGCACACGCCCCCACCGTTCACCAACCTGGCTCTCGCCGCCGCAGAGCCCGCACAAAAGCCCGCACAAGAGCCCACGTACGAGCCCATACAAAAGCTCACTTACCATAAGGATCAATCCATGAAACACATCTCCTCGCACATCGCCCTGGCTTGGGCGGTGGTGCTGTTCATCATCCCGCTGCCGTTTCTGGCGACGCTCGTCGCCGGCTTCCCCGCCCTGTACAGCAGTTCGATGTTCGGCGCGGAACTCGGCGTCATCGCCTATGTATGGATGCTCGCGGCCGTGTACCTCGCGTGTCGCCCGCGCTGGGTGGACCGAACGGTCGGCCTGCCGCATATGTATATGATTCACGGCGTGCTGGCGATTCTGGCCATCGTGCTGGCGTTCGTGCATCAGTCGCTGCTGCCCGGTGCCGGCGAACTCATCGGCCTGACGGGACATCTGGGACTGTACCTGTTCATGGCCGTGGCGGTGTGGTCGCTGGTGTTCATGGCCGGATGGCTGACTGCTCGCGTGCCGGTTCTGGCGCGGATCAAGCGCGCGCTGGAGCAGGTGTTCCGGCATGAGATGAGCGTCTGGCTGCATCGGTTGAATCTGGTGGCCATCGCGCTGATCGTGATCCATGTGCATGTGATTGACTACATCGCGTCCATCAAACCGTTCATTTTCCTGCTCGACGCGACGACGATCATCGTGTTTGCGTACTACATCTGGAGTTCGGTGAACCGTGAGGCGTTCGCGTTGCGTGGACGTGTGGTCTCCGTTCGGCCGCTGGCCGATCGCGTCACCGAGTTGACGGTGGCGATTGAGGATGCGAACGGCTCGCGCGGTGTTTCACGGCCGCGCAATGCCGCCGACGCGGGAAGCAACGCGCGCGGCACGGGCTTAGGCGGCGGCACAATCCGCTGGAATCCGGGCGATTTCGCATTCATCGCTTTCCCCGGCAAGCGCGGCATGGGCGAATTCCATCCGTTCTCGCTGACGAATTCGTATCCGGCACCGGGGGCCGTCTCGTTCGCTGTGGGCGCGGCCGCCTCGAACACCGCAGTAAGCACCACGTCGGCTGACGGTACCACCATTACGATGCCGCATCCGGATGCGCCGACCATGGCGTTCGCGATTCGCGCGGATGGTGACTTCACCGCCGGCATCGCCGCCTTGCGCCCTGGCGACGCGGTGCGCATCGTACCGCCGTATGGACGCTATGCCGAATTCATCGACGAGCACGACCGCCGCGCCACCACCAAGGCCGACCAGGCCGCCGTGCAGCAGGGGCGCACGGCCGGCGGCACCGGCACGCAGCAGCGCACGCCATTGGCGCTGATCGGCGGCGGCATCGGCATCACACCGCTGCTTGGCGTCCTCACCGCGTACGCGGACGGCGAACGGCAGGTCGATTTCCTCTACACCGTTCGGTCGGAGCGCGACTTCATCTATCGCGACCAGCTGGAACAGTTCGGCCGCACGACGCCGGCCACGCGCGTGCGACTGCAGGCCGGACGCGCTGATGAGGCCACGATCGCGCCGATGATTCGCCCAGGCGCCGTGTATCTGATCGCCGGTCCGCAGCCGATGATGGAGGCCGTGCGCGCAATCCTGTTCAAGCACGGGGTGGCCGCCGACGATATCTACTACGAGCCGTTCGCGATGTGATTCGGGTAGCAGACATAAACGACAGCGCTGGAATACACAAAATACCTGCAGTCCTGTTCCTCGGCAGAAGTCTGGAACAGGACTGCAGGTAAATCAGTGCTTATTACGAACCTGCAGGCGGTCGCGGAGTGTATCGCGTGGAAGCCTGCAGGTGATTTGTGCCTATATAGGACTCGTTTCTGCAGGTAAAACAGGTATATATACGACCGCTGCAGGTGATTTGTGTCTGTGTACGGCCGTATCGAGGCCATACAGAGACACAAATTACCTGCAGCGGTTCGTACGAGGCACCAATTTACCTGCAGAGGACTATTCGCCGGGAATCAACTGGTGACCACTGGGACTCATCGGCCGAGATCAACGACGCACGCGGCGGGCGATGGCGAGCGCGGCACCGGCGGCGAGGAACAACACGGTGATGCCGGCGAAGACGCTGACGTCAGCACCGGTATCGGTCAGCTTGCCGTTCTTGTCGGAAGCGTTGTTCTTGCCGTTGTCCTTGCCGTTCTGCGGCTTGTTGACAGAACCGTTGTTGTTCTGATTGCCGCCGTTGTTGTTCTGGTTGTTGGAACCGTTGTTGTTATTACCGGCGTTGTTGTTCTGGTTATTGGAACCGTTGTTATTGTTACCGTTGTTACCACCGTTATCGCCACCGTTGTTGTTACCGTTGTCCGGCACTTCCTGCTTGACGACCTCGGCCTTCTGGCCTGGCTCGACATTCACCACGTTGCCGTTGGCATCGAGGGTGACCTTGGAGCTGAAGGCTGCGGCGAGGTTCAGACGCTGCCAGCCGTCGGAGGTGGAGTCGAGCGGGTAGCCGGACTGGATTTCGGTGCGGGCGAGCACCTCACGGCGCTGGTCGGCGGTCAGGGTCGGGAACACGGTGCGCAGCAGGCCCTCGGCACCGGCGGGCACGCGTGCTGGCTGGTCAGTGGCGGAGACTGGAGCGAAACCGTAGGTGAGACGCTGGGTGTACACGTCGACAGCGGACTTGACGTCGGTGACCGGCTCGGTGGCCACGGCGTCCGTGTTGAGGTTCTTGTAGCCGTTGGTCGTGGTGGCGTTCGTCTTGGCGATGATCTCATCCAAGGTGTTGCCGTATCCGGCTTCCTGTCCGCGCTTGGTCAGGTAGTCGCGCAGCTCCTGCTGGGCGGGTTTGACGACCTGCTCGAAGTACACGTCGTCGTTCAGACGGCCGGCGGCGGAGGCCTCACCGACGATGCGGCCACCGATGATGTCCAGCGGGTAGTGGACGCCGAGCACGATGCGGTTGTTGCCACCCTCGGCGGCACGGGCCGCGATCTGCGGGGCAAATTCCGGCATCATCGCGGCGAGCACCAGACCAGAGGTGTAGAACGCCATCGTGTGGCCGGAGGGGAAGGACTGCGAAGGGTTGTTCTTGTACTTGCCGCTGTCATCCAGCGAACCAGCGAGACCGGAGTAGCCGGCACCGTGAGGCAGGTTGCGGTAGGGATCCTGCCACGGGTTGTCCCAGTCGGCGGCGCGCTTGAGCGGCAGCTCGGCGGCCAGGCCCTTCATGTCGTTCTTGCCGTTCGCGCTGCGGTCGAACAGGTCACCGCCGGTGGTCCTGTTCAGCGAGGGGCGCGGATAGTTGAAGCTGTACTTGGCGCCGGTCACGGGAATGTAGCCGACCATGCCGTTGAGCAGGTCGTAGGTCTTCTGCAGGGCGCGGGTCTTGGTGGTCGGATCGACGACCATGCCATCCCAGAACCATTCGCCCATGATCGGACCGAAGGCATCCCAATAGGTTTCGCGGTTGTTCTGATCGCCGTCGATGAGCGCCTTCTGCAGCTGACTGTAATGGTCGTCGACCTTGGTGCCTGCGGCGTCATCATCTGCGGCCTTGTTGTTGATGGCCACGGTCAGATCATCGTTCTGCTTGAGAATCGAGGCACCGGCATCGGTGACATCGCCACGGAACACGGTGGTTTCGTCATTGTTCGGGTTGTCCACCGGAGTCCAGTAGTTGTTGAACTCCTTGAGCAGCACCTGAGGATCGGCCTTGGTACTGTCGGACGGGTAGGTGGCCGGCTGGTCGTCAGCCATCGCCGGCACTGCGGCCGCGAAGCTCGCGGCGAGCGTGGCGACGGCGGCGAGGCCGGCGATCGCGCGCTTGTACTGGGTGAATACGGACATTGTCCCTCCCTCAATCAATGTCAGTCTGCATCGATGCCCTTGCCTGTGGCATCATCAGACGCAAGCATTCGTCCTCGGCCTTGGCTGGCGACGATGCGAATGCTCTTATGCACAACGCTAGAAAGGCGACATGTCCCGAATGGACAAGAATCGCGAATGCCGGATGACCGGTAATTGAACAGCCGAAGTCGGCAATGTAGCCATAGGAACAGTCATGCCTCGTAACAGCCCGCTGAGCTTTCCCTGCCCTGCCTCCCCGACCTGCACGCCGCGAATTTCCGTTTCCCCGGCGGCAACGGGTAGTCTGGGAGCTATGGAATTGCATGTTTTGAACCATCCGCTGGTCGAGCACAAGCTCACCGTGCTGCGCGACAAGAACACCCCCTCCTCCACCTTCCGCGAGCTCGTCTCCGAGCTGGTCATGCTGGAGGCCTACGAAGCCACCCGCGACCTGAGCGTCGTATCCGTGCCGATCGAGACACCAGTCGCCCCGATGACCGGCAAGAAGCTGGCCGAACCGCGCCCGATCATCGTACCGGTGCTGCGCGCAGGTCTCGGCATGCTCGACGGCATGACCCGTCTGCTGCCCACCGCCGAGGTCGGATTCCTGGGCATGAAGCGCGATGAGGACCATCCCACCCAGCAGATCACCTATGCGAACCGTCTGCCGGAAGACCTGTCCGGCCGTCAGTGCTTCCTCATCGACCCGATGCTGGCCACCGGCGGCACGCTGGTCGCCGCCACGCATTATCTGGCGGAGCGCGGCGCCAAGGACGTGACCGCCATCAACATCATCGCCGCCCCCGAAGGCATCAAGTACGTCGAGGAGCACATCGACCCGTCCATCGACTTCAAGGTCGTGGTGTGCGCGGTCGACGAGAGGCTCAACGAGAAGTGCTACATCGTGCCGGGTCTGGGCGACGCCGGCGATCGCCTGTACGGCGTGATCGACTGACCTGCGTCGGCCGACAGCTCAGCGGGATGTGCCGGCCGACGCATCCCATCAATCCCGACAATGTCTCGTCGAACGTACATCAAGCGTCTTAGCGTACGTTTGCCGAGGTTTCAGCACCACTTTACTCACCAAACGTACGCTCACGGTCACTCAGCGTACGTTTGGTGAGACTATAGAGCATTATCCATCGTTGTTTACGTAAGTAGTATGCAAATCGACATCATTGCGCCGGGCCGCGTGAAAGAACAGTATCTGCGCGACGCCATCGACGAATATTCCAAACGACTTTCGCGGTACTGCAAACTCAGCATCATCGAAGTCGCGGACGAAAAGACGCCTGAGCATGCTTCGGAAGGCATCGAACGGCAGATCAAGGCCAAAGAAGGCGAACGCATCGCCAAGCACCTTCGTGACGGCGCGTTTCTCATCGCGCTGGCCATCGACGGCAAACAGCTCTCCAGCGAGGAATTCGCTGCCAAGATCGAGGATTGGGGACTGCACGGCGTCAGTCATATCCAGCTCGTGATCGGCGGATCAATCGGCCTTGACGACGCGATACTGCGCCGCGCGAACTTCAAACTCAGCTTCTCGAAGATGACGTTCCCGCATCAGCTCATGCGCGTGATCCTGCTCGAGCAGATCTACCGGGCATACAAGATCAACGCCGGCGAACCGTATCATAAGTAGCCAGCCAAGCATCTTCCTGGGCCGGACGCCCGCCCAAGCCGCCCGCCCGCCCAGGAAGATACCCACGGTGTAGGGATTACCCCATCGTGTAGGGAGTAGTTTTTACGATTCCGCGGAATTCCGCCATTCCGCATCCCTACATCATGGGAAAATCCCTACATGATGGGAAGTTCCCTACATGGTGGGAAGTTCCCTACATGATGGGCATATCCCGCCTACACCGCAGCACGGCGCTACCGTGCGTCGGGGACGAACGCCTCAAAGATGTGGCGGTCGAAGTACTGGTCGCACTGGGCCAGCTCGTCGCTGCTACGCACGGTCCAGGACACAGCCGTGGCACCCATCGCACGAGCCAGTCGCACCTGCGGCGAAGCGCCGCCGGTCCAGTCATAGGCCACGAAATCAGGACGCGACAGCCAATCGAACGCCAGCAGTCCGGCACCCCATTCCAGCGGGCCGTCCTTCTGCAGCTTCGCCGGCCAGCTCAACTGGCCGCGGCAGACCTCGGGGTGATGCTGCTTGTACCAGTTGACCGCGCCCGGATGGAAGGATTCGATGACGTACGGCCCGCGGTAGTCCTCAAGCAGCGCGTGCCCCTTCTCCATCAATTCCTCGGTGCGCGCATCCCAGGCGCTATTGTCGCTGAACTTGTATTCCACAATCAGCGGAGCACGGCCGGCCACCACCTTGAGTACGTCGGAGAACAGCGGCACGTGCTGATAGTAGCCTTCCGGCGCGGCGGACGGCGTGACCACGAGCGGCGGATTCGCATCGGCACCAGGCAGCGGCTTGGCCTTGAGATCGCCGGGCTTGGCACCGGGGAACAGCGGAATACGGGTGAGCTCGTCGTAGGTGAGATCCTCGACGCGACGCGGATCGCCGGCCACACGCAGCAAGTCGGCGTCATGCACCACGACCACCTGCCCGTCGAGCGTGAGCTGGAGGTCGAGTTCGATGCCGTAGCCGGCTTCGCAGGCGGCGGCGAACGCGGCCAACGAGTTCTCGGGGGCGATGGGGCCGGTGACCTCCGGACTGCCGTAGCCTGCCTTCATGGCCATGCGGCGGGCGAGCGCCACGTAATCGGCGTTTTCGGACATCGCCGTGTTGGTGGTGTCCGCCTGGGCGCTGATCGGGTCGTCGCCGGAGTACTCGGGCGCGTCGGCGGGGTTCACGAGGCCCGAGCCGGCGTCATGCAGGCCGCGGTGCGCATACCAGACCTCGGGGATGGACGGCACGAAGTTGCGGCGCTTGTCGTTGAACGAACGAGGGGCCACGGCCCATGCGGCGGCACCGGCGGCCGCAGCGCCGGCCAGTACCACATTTCTCAGCAATTTTGCAGACATTGGATTCCTTCCGTATCCTTCCGTTGCAGTGCTATCAGATTACCGCCCAACGGACGCCGGCATAGGCCAGTGTCCCATGAACGTCCCCATGAACAGCCCCATGAGCGTCTTGTGAAGGCGCACGAACGACTGGTTACACCGATAATGCGTCGGCGAGCCATGACGGGGTGAGGGGGTCACTCGGGTCAAGGGCCCTGTCGGGATGATCGGCGCGCAGAGGAGCCCAGCTGAAATCGGGAACCAACTCGGCAGCCGTGCAGGGCTCGGGGGTCGGACGGACGCGCAGCAACCAGGCGCAGTAGCCGATGATCTGTTCGGGGGCGATGCCACGCGCGCGCAGGGCACCCATGTCGAGCGAACGCTCGCGTTTGGCGAGACGACGGCCGGCCGCATTGTCAATCAGCGGCAAATGCGCGTACGCAGGATTCACCGGCGAGCGAAGACGGGAACCTACTCTGCCGGACGCACTACCGACGTGTGCGGCACAACCGGCATCAGCAAGCCGGGTGGCGTCGATGGTGATGGAATCCAGACGCGAGATTGGACATGCGGACGAGTCGCCCACCCCCATGCCCGGCGAGCATTCCGGCTGGAATCCGCCGGCGAGCAGGCATCTGCGGATCCACATCTGCAATGCCGTGGAGCGCAGCAGGTCACGCCCGCGCACGATGTCATCGACGCCCATGTCCAAGTCGTCCACGACCACGACAAGCTGGTAGCCGAACAGCCCATCCGCCCGGCGAATCACCGAATCTCCGACTTCGCGGGCCAGATCGTAGTCTTGCGGGCCGTATATGCGGTCATCGAACGACGCCGCTCCACCACGGATTCCTTCATGGACGGTTTCATGGACGGCGCTGGCATCGCCCCTGTCCGCGCAGTCACAGGAACCACCGATGGCATCTGAGGCAGCCGTCCACTCTCCCGCTTCGGGCATGGCGATGCGAATGGAATGCTGGTCTCCGTGCGCCAGTCGCGCCCGCACGGTTTCCGGGTGATCGTGGAGCAGTCGACGGCAGGTGCCGGGGTAGACCATGAAGCCGTCGCCCTCGTTCGGGGCAGAGGCGGCGCGGATGTCCGCGCGCGAGCAGAAGCAAGGGTAGACCACGCCATCCGCCTTGCGCAGGCAGTCCAGCGCGTATTCGTATCGTTTGGTGCGGCGCGACTGGTACATGGGCGAGGCCGCATTGTCCCAGTCGAGGCCGAGCCAGCGCAGGTCGTCCATCATCAGACGGTCGGCACCGGCGATCACACGCGGCTTGTCCACGTCCTCGATGCGCAGCAACATGCGCTCGCCGCGCGAACGGGCGGACAGCCAGGCGGCCAGCATGGCGTACACGTTGCCTATGTGCATGCGCCCCGATGGTGTCGGCGCGAATCGTCCGGTCATGACTGCTTCTTCTCCTCCACTGCAACGAGTGCGCGTCTCCGCCCACAGTATTCACCGATGTGTACGGGATAGTACAACCGCTACTATCCTGCGCCAGAAATACGTCGGCGAATTCACTACCCCTCAGTCCCGCCGGGACAGCTCGTCTTGCAATCAGAGACGCGCTCCGCGCGCCGCCTGCTTCCATCGTCAGAAGGGGCCAAGTGCAAACGCATACGGAACACACCCGCATAGCCAAGCCAACAACCCGCGCTATCTCGTGATATCTCGCTTACGAGGGGCTGATTTCCGCTTTCTGGAACATCTATCTGCGTTACGAGGGGCTGGACACTAGCTGAGCTACGCGTGAAAACCACGTTTCGTCAACGCCATTTCGCCGTTTTGGAGCGCTGTTACTTGAGGGACCAGCCCCTCGTAACGCAGATAGATCTCCCCGGGGCGCCGAATCAGCCCCTCGTAAGCGAGATAAGCAGCAAAACAGCATGGCATTCAACAATAATGGTGGCTGCAGAAACCTGCAGCCACCATTATTCAGCCTTCATGCGCTCTCGCAACAGCGTCAAGCGCGATGAACACCCGCAACGTCACTTGTCTTCGGAGACGTTGCCGACTTCCACATCCGGGTCGTCGCCGACGATCTGGTCGCTGGCCCAGGCGGAGAGCTCGAGATGCTCGCCGCCGGTGTGGTCGACCAGCACGGTGTCGCCGTCGTGGACCTTACCGGCAAGCAGCATGCGTGCCAGCTGGTCGCCGACCTCGGTCTGCACCAGACGACGCAACGGACGGGCGCCGTACGCCGGGTCGTAGCCGGTGTTGGCCAGCCACTCGCGGGCGGAGTCGGTCACGTCGAGCGTGATGCGACGGTCGGTCAGGCGCTGGGCCACGGCATTGACCTGGATGTCCACGATACCGCCCAGCTCCTCGCGGGTGAGCGGGTGGAACATGACGATATCGTCCAGACGGTTCAGGAACTCCGGCTTGAAGTTCATGTGCACGGCGTCCATCACGGCCTTCTTCTTGGCGTCGGCGTCGAGATCCTCGTTCACGAGGAACTGCGAGCCGAGGTTGGAGGTCATGATGAGGATCGTGTTCTTGAAGTCCACGGTCCGGCCCTGGCCATCGGTCAGGCGGCCGTCATCCAGCACCTGCAGCAGCACGTCGAAGATCTCCGGGTTGGCCTTCTCGACCTCGTCGAAGAGCACCACCGAATACGGGCGACGACGCACGGCCTCGGTCAGCTGACCGCCCTGCTCGTAGCCGACGTAACCCGGAGCGGCGCCGATCAGACGGCTCACGCTCGCCTTCTCCATGTATTCGGACATGTCGATGCGCACCATGGCCTTCTCGTCGTCGAACAGGAAGTCCGCGAGCGCCTTGGCGAGCTCGGTCTTGCCCACGCCGGTGGGGCCCAGGAACAGGAACGAGCCGGTCGGGCGGTTCGGGTCTGAGATGCCGGCACGCGAGCGGCGCACCGCGTCGGACACGGCCTGAATGGCTTCCTTCTGCCCGATCACGCGCTTGCCGAGGTAGTCCTCCATGTGAAGCAGCTTCTCGTTCTCGCCCTGCATCAGGCGGCCGACGGGGATGCCGGTCCAATCGGAGACGATTTCGGCCACGGAGTCGGCGTCCACGCGGTCCGGGACCATCGGCTCGCTGTTCGGGTCGGTGGAGCCGGCGTCCTTGGACTCGGCGTCCGCGTTCTCGGCGGCGGCGAGCTCCTTCTGAATCGCCGGAATCTCGCCGTACAGGATCTTCGAGGCTTCGGCCAGGTTGCCCTCGCGGGTGTACTTGTCCGCCTGCACGCGCAGGTCGTCGAGCTTGGCACGCAGCTCACCGACCTTGTTGTGGCCGGCCTGTTCGGCATCCCAACGCGCCTTGAGGCCGCTGAGCTTCTCACGGGTATCCGCGAGTTCGGCCTGCAGCTTGCCCAAGCGCTCCTTGGATGCCGGGTCCTCGGCCTTCTTGAGCTGCATCTCCTCCATCTCGAGACGGGTCACCTTGCGCTGGAGCTCATCGATTTCCTCCGGGGAGGAATCGAGTTCCATACGCAGATGCGCGGCCGCCTCATCGACCAGGTCGATGGCCTTGTCGGGCAGCTGACGGCCGGAAATGTACCGGTTGGACAGCGTGGCCGCCGCGACCAGCGCATCGTCTCCAATCGTCACCTTGTGATGCGCCTCGTACCGCTGCTTCAGGCCGCGCAGGATGGCGATGGTGTCCTCGACGGACGGCTCGCCCACGTACACCTGCTGGAAACGACGCTCCAGCGCCGGGTCCTTCTCGATGTTCTCGCGGTATTCGTCCAGCGTGGTGGCGCCGATCAGACGCAGTTCGCCACGGGCCAGCATGGGCTTGAGCATATTGCCGGCGTCCATGGAGCCCTCGGCGGCACCCGCGCCCACGATGGTGTGGATCTCATCGATGAACGTGACGATCTGCCCGTTGGCGTTCTTGATCTCGTTCAGAACGGCCTTCAGACGCTCCTCGAATTCGCCACGGTACTTCGAGCCTGCCACCATCGAGCCGAGGTCAAGCGAGATCAGCTTCTTGCCCTGCAGGGTGGTCGGCACATCGCCGGCCACGATACGCTGGGCGAGTCCCTCGACGACGGCGGTCTTGCCGACGCCGGGCTCACCGATCAGCACCGGGTTGTTCTTGGTACGACGGCTCAGAATCTGAATCACACGGCGGATCTCCTGATCACGGCCGATGACCGGGTCGAGCTTGCCTTCCTTGGCGCGGGCGGTCAGGTCGGTGGAGTACTTCTCCAGCGCCTTGTACGAGCCTTCCGCATCCGGGCTGGTGACTTTCGCGCCGCCGCGCACGCCGGGCACGGCCTTGCGCAGGGCGGCCGCGGTCACGCCGTTCTTCTCAAGAATCTCAGCCGACTGGTTCGGCTTGCTGGCTGCGATGCCGATGAGCAGATGCTCGGTGGAGACGTATTCGTCGCCCATCTGCTGCATTTCCTTCTCGGCCTGGGCGATGGCCGCGGTCAGCTGACGGCTGGCCTGCGGTTGCGAGGTGGTGGAGCCGGATGCGCTCGGCAGCGCGACCAGCGCGTTGCGCACGGCGGCTCCGATGGCCTGTGCGTTGCCGCCCGCCGCCTCGATCAGCGAGCGCACCACGCCGTTCTCCTGACGCAGCAGCGCATCCATCACATGCAGGGTCTCGACCTGCGCGTTTCCAGCGGCGGACGCACTCTGAATGGCGTCGCCGACGGCCTCTTGGGCCATGGTGGTGAACTTCTGTTCCATGATGTGTTCCTCCAAAGTATTCTTGTATGCCCGCCCGAGGTTGCGCACGGTTTGCGATCCGGCCTTGGCGGCCCGATTGCTCGGCCCGCCGCTTGCCGAATCATGACCGCGCGCCCTAGGCGGGCATTCGTGTCATGTTCTGATTCATTCAACCGACCTATGGCACATTCTATTCCCAAAACTTGAGCGGAGGTGACTCAAGTTTTGGGATTCGGCTACTCCCGCGGCACGCGATCGGCATGCTCGGGCAGCGCGGGCGGGGTCGGCAGACCTTCGTGCACAAGGTTCCACGGCGAGGGGAAATCCGCCACCGGCACTTCGATCAGCGTCGGCGTCCGGCTGGCAAGCGCCTTCTCCAGCGCACGCCCCAGCTCCTGCGGGTCGAAAACACGCGCGTGGGCGATGCCGAACGCGTCTGCAAGCTTCATGTAGTCCGGGTCGGTCAGGTCCGAGGAGAACACTCGACCGCCGTAATTGCCGTTCTGAATGCGGCGCACATTGCCGTAATAGCCGTCGTTGAACACCACGGCGGCCACCGCCAGCCCGAACCGACGCATGGTGGACAGCTCCTGCAAGGTCCAGGAGAAGCCGCCGTCGCCGCTGACGGACACCACGCGACGGTCCGGCGCCGCAGCCTGCACGCCGAGCGACGTGGCGAATCCGAAGCCGAGCGTGCCCTCATAGCCCGGGCCGATGTAGGTCTCGGGGCTGTGGCGCGGCATGCATATCGCCGCCGCGTATCCGATCTGCGTGTATTCGCTGACGAATACGCCGTCCTTGCCGAGCACGCGCCCGATGACGTCGAGATATTCGCGCTGCGGGTCGAGTTGGGCGAGCGTCCGGTCGCTCCAGGCGCGCACCTCGGCCAGTTCCTCGCTCCGGTCGATGGGCTGATAAGCGACTGCAGGCTCGCCCGCCCCGCCAAGTAGCCCGACCAACCCTGCGAGCGCCACCTTGGCGTCGCCCAGCACGGCGATCTCCGGGTGACGCGGGCCGGTCAGGTCCGCGGCGTCGGCGTTGATGCAGATGTACGGCACACCGTTCACATTGAGCTCGCCGCCGAAACTACCCACGAAACGCGAGCCGACAGCGATGATGAGGTCGGCGGTCTCACGCAGTTTGCGGAACGCCACCTGATCGAACGCCAGCGGATCGTCAGCGTCGATGTCGCCGCGGCCGTTCTCGGTGACCACAACAGGTGCCCCCAGCAGGTGCGCCAGTTCGGTGATCTCCTTGGATGCGCCGGCCGCGCGCACGCCGCCGCCAGCGTAGATCAGCGGGCGCTGCGACTGGGCGATGCGCTCGGCGGCACGCCTGAGCACCTCGTCCGCAGGCGCGACGGGCTCCGGCTCGACATATCCGGGAATCGCCAGATTGGCGGGAATCGACGCGGCGAGCACGTCCGGCGGAATCTCCAGCACCACCGGGCGCGGACGGCCGGACCGCAGCTGGCGGAACGCCTCGGCCACCAGGCCGGGGATGTCTTCCGCATGTTTAGCCAGCGCGTGCCATTTGCACAGGCGCGCGATGATGCCGGTCTGGTCGGGCAGCTCATGCAATACGCCATCGCCCTTGCCGATCTGCGGAGTATCCACCTGACCGCAGATGAGCAGCACACGCGAATTCGTGGAGTATGCCGTAGCGAGGCCAGCGAGCGCGTTAAGCACGCCGGGACCGGGCACCACCATACCCACGCCTTCGCGGCCCGAGCTGCGCGCATAGCCGTCGGCCATGTAGGTGACGGCCTGCTCGTTGCGCGCGCAGATGTAGCGGATCTGCGCCTTGCGGTAGTAGAGCGCGTCGCAGGCGGCGTCCAACTGCACGCCGGGAATACCGAAGATGGTGTCTACGCCTTGCGCGATCAGGGCTTCGGCGAGCGCGTCGCCGCCGGTGGTGAATCGGGTCATCAGTCCTCCTCGATGATTATCAGATTGTTCCGTCCGTTGTCCTCACGTTTGTTGTCCACACGTTTTCTATAACTATAATAATGATTATTACGAATTGATGTACGGGCTATCCGATGCCGCTGGCGGTACCCGCCCATGCTCTGCAAGGCGGTAGGCTGGGAAGATAGTGGCGACAACGCCAAGGAGGAAGCATGACCGTTACGCAATCGGTGTCCGGGACCGTGGCCGACGCGCTTGAGGAAGGCATCCGCACCCGCCATCTGCCGGCAGGATGCCGCATCGGCACGAAAACCGAACTGCTCGAGCAGTTCAACGTGGCCCCCGCGACGCTGAACGAGGCGCTGCGCATCCTGCGCGAGCGCCGCATCGTCATCGTCAAGCCGGGACCTAAGGGAGGCATCTTCGTGGCCGACCAGCCGCCGCTGTCCCGCTTGGCCTTGGAGATCGTCGACCTGAAGACCCAGCACAAGATCGACGTGAACAACGCGGTCGAGGTGCTGGATGGCCTGGATACGCAGGTCATGCATGACGCGGTGCGCTGCCGCACCGACCAGGACGTGGCCGACCTGAACGCGCTGCGTACGCCGCTGATCGAGCAATGGCACACACCCTCCAGCGAGGAGGTCAACTGGCAGCTGCACCGACGTATCGCGGACATCACCCCGAACCTCATGCTGCGCAGCTTCTACCAGAATCTGGTCGACTACATTCTGGCCGAGGACACCGATCCCACGCTGGGGGTGAGCGGCTTCGACCCGACCAGCGACGAGCGCCTGAAGATACATCTGGCCCTGATCGACGTCATCATCGACCAAAATGATGACCGCGTCGAAGCCGTGCTGCACGACCACCGCATGGTCAAGGCCTAGAACTGTCCGTCACGGTAGAACGCACGTAGGTCGGCGTCCATGACCTTGAGCGCGGCGGCATCCACATAGGCCATATGTCCGGTGGCATACAGTCCATACGAGATATTCGCGCGCAGCCGCGGTGCCAGAAACAGATGCGCGATGTCGTTGCGCGCCGAGAGATACGGGCAGGCCAGATCGTATTTGCCGCCCATCACCGCCACCTTGAGCAGCGGATTGCGCCGCATGGCCGCCGACAGGTCCAGCGCGGTATTCGGGCACATCATCGGCCCGTCCACTGCCGGCGCCTGATGCATCCAATTCCAATTCGGCTCCACCTGCATGTTGTTGAGCACCAGATACGGCCGGTTCCAGACATACCCAATATCATGCAACGCGGCACGGAACGCGCAGGTCTCCGCGGAATTGACGCCCGCCGTGGCCGCATCGTTCGTGGCCGGATCGGCACCGCCGGAGCCCACCACATAATCGTTGTCCGCCACGAACCGTGCGTCGAACCGGCCGATCATCTTGCCTTCCGAACCGCGCAACGCCGCACGGAAATCCTCCATGTCCAACCGCAGATGCCGGCGCAACAGCAGGCCCTTGTCCACGCCGATCAGTTCCGCCAGCCGCCGTGCCACCTCACGTTCCCGCTCGACGGGCAACCGGTCACCCTGAATCAGCGCGGCCGCATAATCACCCAACGCGAACGTCTCGGCCTCGCGCAGCAGATCATCGGTCACCGTCGCATTCGCCTCGACGGCGTCCTTGCCTGCGGCGAGCGCCTTATGATACGCCGCAGCCGCCGCATATGAGGGGATGAGATTGATGTATCCGGCATCGGACCCGGCTTGTTCGCCAGCCCAGTCGAGCAGATTGGACAGCATGACCACGCCGTTGAGATCGATGCAGCGGTTCTGGATCATGTTGGCCATGACCGCCACTCGCGTGGTGGCATAGGATTCGCCGAACAGGTACTTCGGCGCATTCCAACGATTGTTCGCGCCCAGCCAGTCGATCACGGCTCGGCTGAACACATCCGCATCCTGATCGACGCCCCATGCGCGCGAGGTGGGCACGCCGGGCGCCATCGTCGACCAGCCGGTCTCCGGCGCGTCGATGAACACCAGATCCGACCAGCGCAGCAGTGTATACGGGTTGTCTTCGATGGGATATGGCGCGGCCCCCGAAGGCTGTGGCGCCATGGATGGTGCCTTCTTCGGCCCGAAGCCGCCGGTGTTGAGCCACACGCTGGACGACCCCGGCCCGCCGTTGAACAGGAAGGTGACCGGACGCTCCCCGCCCGCCGCCGCAACGGCCGCCGCGTCGCCGGATACCTTCTGCGCCACATAGGAGACGGTGAACAGCGACGCTATCGGCGAACCGTCGTTCTCACGGATGTCCAGGTGACCGGCCGTAGCCGTGTAATCGATGGTCGATGAGCCATCGGTCCAGGTGAATCCACGCGAAACCGCCGCCGGATGCGCCGCAAAGCCTTCCGGTGCCGCGTTCGCCGCCGCAGCGGCAGCCGCAGCACCGATCCCAGTGGCAGAGCCAGTCACTCCTGCGATATCTTCCGTCATCATCAACACCATCCCTTCCGCTGTCACTCGCCCCACTGCTCGGCAGCCGCCGGCAGTTCACTGATTACGGACGCACAGGTCTCGATGACGAGATCGTTGGCCTCATGCGTGCCGATGGAGACGCGGATGCCGCAGCCGCTGAACACGCGCGCGATCACGCCCGCCTCGGTGAGCTTGTCGGCCACGGCGTCTGTCAGGCCGCCAAGCTGCAGCCAGAAGTAGTTCGCTCCGGACGGTGGCACATGCCAGCCCTGCCCGCGCAGCGCGTCGATGATGCGCTCGCGCTCGGCGATGATGTCCTTGACGCGCGCGTCGAGCTCATCCTGCGCGTCAAGCGAGGCGACGGCGGCGGTCTGCGCCACATCCGAGACGGCGAACGGCAGCGCCACCTTGCTCATCTCGTTGATCACCGGCACCGGGCCGATGCCGAAGCCGATGCGCAGGCCCGCCAGACCGTAAGCCTTGGAGAACGTGTGCGCCACCACGACGTTCGGGTACTTGCGGTAGAGGTCCATGGCCACTTCGGTATCCGAATCGGTGTTGAACTGGTAGTAGGCTTCGTCGAAGAGCACCACGACGTCGCTCGGCACGGCTTCCATCAGCTGTTCGGCCTCAGCGCGTGAGACGGTGGTGCTGGTCGGGTTGTTGGGGTTGTTGACGATGATCAGGCGCGTGCGATCGGTGATGGCGTCGATCATCGCGGGGATGTCGTGCCTCAGGTCGACGGTCAGCGGTACTTCGACCGGGGTGGCGCCGGCGCCGCGCACGATGATCGGGTAGGCTTCGAAGCTGCGCCACGGGTAAATGACCTCGGTGCCTGGTCCGGTCAGCGCGTTCACCAGTTCGGTGATGATCTCGGAGGAACCTGCGCCCAGAATGATGGCGGCCGGATCCACGTCGTATCGCTTGGCGAGGCGCTCCACCACCTTCCAGCCGTGCATATCCGGGTACCGGTTCATCGTGGCGAGCGCGGATTCGTCGATCGCCTTGACCACGGAAGGCAGCGGACCGTACGGGTTCTCGTTGCTGGAGAGCTTGAACGCGCGACGGTCCGTGGGCGCGGGCTTGCCCTGACGGTAGACCGGAATCGAGGCAAGATCCTCCCTGTGGCGGAAAGCGGCGATGCTTTCAGGAGCCGAGGATGCTGCAGTCATAATCATGTTCCTTTCTTTATTATTACTTCCGTATGATTCCGTTGCGTTGCTGCGGTGACGCATGCGGCTCGCGCCGCGCAACGGATGGCATACCGTATCGGGCGGATCGTTCGGCGAGGCTCAGCGGCCGGTAACGAAGTCGGCGAGGTCGTGGTTCAGCGACACGGACGATTCGCGATCGGTGTAGGTCATGTGGCCGGCCGGGTAGATGCGTTGCACCACGCTGCCTTCCGGCGCGTCGATCGAGGCGATGAGCGCATCCGACGCGCCCACGGTGGTGATGGTGTCGTAGCAGCCGTTGACCACCATCAGCCGGAATCCGGCCACCTGCTGCAGGCAGTATTCCACCGCCCCCGCGTAATCGAATTCGTCGAACGGCGACTTTTTCTCGCCCGCGCTCACCGAATCGCTGGGCGCGCCCACGCTCCAATCCCAGACGGACCATACGTCGCCCGGCGCCTCCACATGAGTGATTGCGCGATCCACGCCGAGCAGGTCGTTGTAGAACAGGTGCACGCACGCGGACAGCACCGGCTCGACACGGCTGCTGGAGGGGTCGACCGGATAGGTCGGCGAGGCGGTGGCCTTGTACCGTGCGTCGTACACGCCCAGCACGTCGCCGTCGTCCTCCAACAGCATCGAACGGAACCGGTCCTTGGAGATGTTGAGTCGGTTCTTGAGCCATTCGGCGGTCTTGATGCCGGTGATGCGCTCAAGCTCGGCGGCCACCGCCCGGCGCTCCTCGGCCGGCAGCCGGGAGCCGGTGTACAGGGCGTGCAGGTAGGGGCCGTACGCGTACTCGCGCGCATGATCGATGGCCTCGCGCCAATCGGCGGCGTCGAGCGAACCTTTGTGGTGATACCAAGCGACTGCGGCCATCAATGGCAGCGAGCTGGCCGGCGCCACCACCGAACGCAGACGATCGTGCACCTCCTGGATGTTCGTGGTGGTACCCATCAGGATCACGCCGGCGGGCGCTATCGCGGTGTCGCCGAGCTCGAGTAGCGCCTTGGCCATGAGCGGCGCGCGCACGGTGCCGTAGCTCTCGCCGAGAATGTACAGCGGCGAGGTCTCGCGCCCCTCCAGCACCATCCAACGCGCGGCGGCTTCGGCGAACTGCCGGGCGTCCTCGCGGGCGGTGTACTTGGATTCCACGTCCACATCCTGCTCATAGCGCCCGTATCCGCAGCCGATGGCGTCCATGACCAGCAGATCGCAGACGGTCAGCAGCGAGGACGGGCTGTCCTCCAGATGGAAGGAGTCGCGCACCGGGGCCGTGAGGTCGTCGCTGAACGCAGCGCGCTTCGGCCCGATGCCGGAGAGCAGCAGCGCGGTGCTGGCCACGATCGGCCCGCCGTTGAACAGTACGAGCACCGGACGCGCCGGGTCGGCATGGCCGTCGAGCTGCCGCACGAACGAGGTGACGGACATGCGTCCGACCGGCCGGCGGTCCTCGTCTGATCGCGGCACGTCAATCAGGCTCACACGCGTCTCGTACTCAATCCGCTCCCCTGTTTCGTTGGTGAAGTCCAGCCGGACGGCCTTGTCTAGGTCGGGGGCTGCCGGACCTGGCTGGTGACGGGATTCACTGCTCATCCGTTGTCCTTTCCGCGCTTGTGCGCCCATCGATGCCCGCGTTGTTTCACGCTATGTTTCACGGTTGTTTCACGACTCTGTTTCACAGTACTCTGTCCAATCTGGTCAAGGCGAGGAGGTACAGCTTGGCGGCAGTCAGCAGATTCCTGAGGTTCACGCATTCGTCCGCGCTGTGGGCACCGCCCTCGTCCGCGCTCATGCCGTCCGGCTTGCCCGGGCGTCCAACCTTGCGCGCGATGTCGTCCATGTACCAGAAGTCCGCGCCGAACGTGACCGATTGCGGCAACAGACGCGAATGGGTGCCGCCGCCCATCGTGAACGGCCGCTTGTCCGCATCAAAGAAATCGTTGAACGCCCGGCTCAGGGTCACACATGCCGCGCTGTTCGGGTCGATGCGGTACGCCGGCTCGTCGTGCAGCGATTCGACGCGCACACCCGGCATGGCGTCGACGGCGGCGCGAAGCCCGGCTTCCAGATTGGTGCCGTTGACGGAGACCGGGTACCGGCTGTCGCAGTGCAACAGCAGCCGGCTGGGACTTCCGACGGGGCATTGGGACTGGCCAGCATCCTCCGGCTGTGCGGCACCGTCTTCGCCGCCTTCAATCTTGGTAAGGCCGGGCTCGACCTTGTCAAGCTCGACCTTACCCAGGTTGAAGGTCAGCGGGCCGGATTCGTCGGCGCACGCGATGCGAAGTCCACGGCCGTCCGTGGACTTCGCGATGGCGAACAGCGCGCGGGCCGTGGCCAGTTCCGCGGCATGATCGGCCCCTGAGAGCAGACCGGATTCGCTCAGGAATCCGGCGAGCAGCATGATGGCGTTCACCGTGCCCGCCTGAAACGCCGCATGCCCCGCCACGCCTTGCGCGTGGAGGGTGACCGAAGGAGCCTTGCCGGCGGTGTCGAAGCCGTTATATCCGGAATCATCGGCGGCAGACAGTTCCCAACGAATCACGTTACGATAGCACGCCGGAGCGGCTGCGAGCGCAGCCTCGACCTGACCGGCTGCGAAGCCGGACAGCAGTATCGAAGCCTCGCCTGGTACCGCGTTGGCGGCGGAGCCGGCGGTGAAATGACGCCAGATACCGGGCGCAGGCATGCTCAGCACCATCTGTAGGATGCCTTTCTGCCCATAGTTGACCGGGAACGGACCGTCAGTGACCACGCTGAACTTGGCCGCCCGCTCATGCCGCAGGTATCCGCGCAGATCGTTCATGCAGGTCTCCTCGCCGCCGCCCATCAGCGCACGTACACGATGACGCATCGGCACGTGAAGCTCGCGGAGCATACGCAGCACGAACAGGTTCACCAGCGACGGCCCCTTGCAGTCCTGCACGCCGCGCCCGAAAACGAACTCGCCTTCCCGGGTGAGCCGGAACGGCGCCCGCGTCCAGCCGTCACCGGCCGGCACTACGTCCAGATGGCTGATCAATGCAATCTCGTCGTCACCGCCGACCGGCAGATCGGCACGGGATTCACCATCTTCCACGGCCGCAGACAGCGCGTATCCCGCGTGATCGCTTGGCTGCAGGCCCATGGCGCGCATGTCCGCGGCAGCGGTGTCGAACATCTGAGCCACAGCCGGACCCAGAGGCGTCGAAGCCGATGGGCACTCAGCCTCACCGCCGGCATCGCCAGCGGCAATCGCAGCACCGGCGATGCCGGCATACCGGTCATCGCAGATCGAGGGCACGGCGACCCAGCGGGACAGCGTCTCTTCGAATTCCTCAGCATGCGCGTCCAGCCATACATCCGCCTTGGCCATCAGCGCACGCTCGTCGGCGGACAAATGGGCTCCGTGGTCTTCGGACCGCACAGTCTTCGTCATCTCCGTCATCGCCGCCAATCCGACTGCGCTCATCGCTGCCCCTCGGGCTGCGGAGCACCGGCGGCGAGCGCCGGATCGAGCAGCACGTCGCGCCCGGCGTCGCCCAGCGATGGGATCGCGCCGACCAGCGAGCGCGTGTACGGATCCTTCGGACTCCTGACGATCTGCTCTGCCGGCCCGACCTCCACGATGCGCCCGTGGTGCATCACGGCGATGTCGTCGCAGATGTATCGGACGGCGGCCAGATTATGACTGATGAACAGCATCGACAGGCCCAGCTGCTCGTGCAACGAACGGATGAGGTTGAGCACCACGGCCTGCACGGACACATCCAATGCCGACGTGATCTCGTCGGCCACGATGAGTTTCGGCCGCACGGCAAGGCATTTGGCTACGGCGATGCGCTGGCGCATGCCGCCGGACAATTGGTCGGGCATCTTGGAGGCCACTTCGGCCGGCAGATGCACGAGCCTCAGGAGTTCCGCCACGGAATCACGAAGCTCTTCGGCGCTCAGATGCTCGTAGGTCTCCAGCACCTCGCCGATCGCGTCACCCACGCTCATGCGCGGGTTGAGCGAGGAATAGGGGTCCTGGAACACCATCTGCACGATTTCGGCGCGCGCATGGCCGCGGAGCTTCGCGCGGTCGTGTTGGCTCAGGCCGTCGATGATGATCTGTCCGGAATCCAACGGCTGCATGCCCACGATGGCCTTGGCGAGCGTGGATTTGCCGGAACCGGATTCGCCCACCAGGCCGAGCATCGCGCCGCGCTTCATGGTCAGAGAGATGTGGTCGGCCGCGTGCACTACGGAGTCGCGCTTTTCGAAGGTGATGCAGGCGTCGCGGACTTCAAGAATCGTTTCGTTGCTCATCGCTCCTCCTTCACGGCTGCGGTTTCAGCGGCGGCATCGGCAGCGCCGGTGGCGTCCGCGATGGTTTTCGCCGAAGCGGCAGGTGCATCGTCATCGGCCAGATTGGCGGACTGCTGCGAAACGAGCTCGTCGTCGATGGTGACCAACGGCCGGCTCTTGTCGGTCTCCAGCGTCGGAATCGAGCTGACCAGGGCGCGTGTGTACGGATGCTTGAGTTTCTCAGGTGTGCGCAGCAGCGCGGTGTCGAAGATCTCGACTATCGCACCGTGGTACATCACCATGATGCGGCTGCAGATCTCGCCAAGCACGGCGATGTCGTGCGAGACGATGACCGCGGCCTGCCTGTTGCGCGCGCATTCGTTGCGCAGCAGGGTGAGCACCTGCTTTTGCACGGTGACGTCGAGGGCCGTGGTCGGCTCGTCGGCGATGATCAGCTTGGGATGATTGATCTCGGCCATGGCGATCATCGCGCGCTGACGCATGCCGCCGGACAGCTCGTGCGGGAACTTGCGCTCGGCGTGCTGCGTGGGGTCGATGCCCACATGCTCCAGCGCCTCCACCGCGCGTTCCATAGCCTCCTTGCGCGGTGTGCCGTTCTGACATTCGAGCACTTCGGCCAGCTGACGGCCCACGCGCATGGACGGGTTCAATGCGGTCAGCGAATCCTGGAACACCACACCGATACCGGAGAGCAGCTTGCGCTTGTCCTTCGGCAGCATGCCGACGATGTCGGTGCCCTCGAACCGAATCGAGTCGGCGGCCACATACGAGCCGGGCGCGGCAAGGTCGGCCACGGACATCATCGTCAGCGACTTGCCCGAGCCGGATTCGCCCACCAGACCGACGATTTCGCCAGCTTCGATATCGAAGCTGATGCCTTTGACCGGCGTGTTCCAACGTTTGCCCTCCGGGAAGGAGATGGTCAGGCCACGCACGGACAGCACCGGCGCCGGACGGGGCACGGTCACCACGGCGGCCTGCGGGTCCTCGGCGCGCAGCCGCTCGACCTCGACACGATGCTGTTCGGTACGCTCGGCGGCGGCCTTGACCACCAGATCCATGTTGGTCTTGTCCAGCATCTTGGGCGGGTTGTCGAGCTCACGCTTCGACATCGCGCTCGGCAGCGGCTTGTAGGCGCGGCGGATCTGGTTGGAGATGCCTTCACCGAACAGGCTGAAGGCAAGGCCCGCGAACACGATCGCGATGCCCGGTCCCACGGCGGCCATCGGCGAGACATACACCTGGGAGAAGCCTTCGTTGATCAGTCGGCCCCAATCATAGACGGGCGGCTGCACGCCCAGCCCGAGGAAGCTCAGGGAGCTCATGGCGAGGATCGCGCCGCCGATCGACTGGGTGACGTTGGCCACGAACGGTTCGGCGACTTCGGGAAGAATGTAGTAGAAGACCTGTCGTCGGCCGGATACGCCGAACATTCGCGCGGCGGCCATATAATCAGCGCCGGCGACCGTGGCGGACAGCGTCTGCGCAAGTCGCGCGAACGTCGGCGTCATCGTGATGGTCAGGGCGATGGTGGTGGCTGCGGCACCTGTGCCGAGCGCGATCACCGTGAGCATCGCGAGCAGAATCACCGGGAAGGCAAGCCAGACGTTGATGATCGACGACGTCCAGCGTTGCGCGCGCTTGCCGAACACCACCGGCACCGCACCCACGACAATGCCGAGCACGGCGGATACGGCGGTGCAGATCAGTGCCGTGACCAGCGACAGGCGCGTGGCCACCATCGTGCGGGCGAAGATGTCGCGTCCGAGTTGGTCGGTACCGAACCAGTGCTCGGCGGAAGGTTTGCGTAGCAGGAACATCGGGTTCTCGGTGTTCGCCGCCGCGCCCCACACGGCGGGGGCGATGACCGCGAGCACGACGATCATCGCGCCGGACACTATCACCAGCGGCGAGGAGAGGAACTGCTTCGTGCGTTTCATGACTGGTACGCTCCCTTATTCCTGATTTCGTTCTTGATTCCGATCCGGTTTCCGGCACTGATTCCGGTCCGGTTTCCGAAGATTGTGTGCTGCTCCGGGACTGCGCTGTGTGTGCGATACGCAAGCCAATCGTGTGCCATACCGCTGCTCATCATGCGGTCTCCAGCATGGTCGAACGGCGTTCGAGCAGCGCCACCACCACATCCACGAGGAAGGTGATGAGCAGCACCAGGAAGCCATAGACGAGCGCCAGGCCCTGGACTATGCCGTAGTCGCGTGAGGTGATGGCGTTGGTGAACGCGGTGCCCATGCCCGGCCAGTTGAAGACCTGCTCGATCAGCACGGTGCCGGTCATGATCTGCGCGAGCGTGTTGCCGACGAGCACCATGATCGTGGAGACCATGTTCGGCATCACATGACGCCAGTAGATGCGCATCGGGCTCAGGCGCTTGCCGCGGGCGGTACGCACATAGTCATCGTTCAGGGTGTGGAAGGTCTGGATGCGGGCGATGCGCGAGAGCGAGCAGATGGACGACAGCGAGAGCGCGGCCACCGGTAGCACGAACGATGCGGGACTGTTCGCGCCGGCCACCGGGAACAGTTTGAGGTTCACGGCGAGCACGGCGACCAGGATCACGGCCACCAAGTAGTCCGGGATATTGCCGAAGAAGCCGGTAATGCCAGTGAACACGAGCTCGCTGCCACGATGGCGGTCGCCCTGCGTGTGCACGGCCATCGCCATGCCGATTGGGATGGAGAATACGAGAATCACCAGGAAAGCCAGCACGGCGAGCGCCACGGTCCACGGCAGTCGCGTGGCCACGATCTCGGACACCGAACGACCCGAGATGATGGAGATGCCGAGGTCGCCGTGGAACAGTCCGGCGATGTATTGCGCGTACTGGATGGGCAGCGGCTTGTCGAGGCCGAGCGTGGCCCGGCGTTGAGCCACCAGTTCGGGCGATGCGGTGACGCCGAGCGCGTTGCGCACCGGGTCGCCGCCGGAGAATCGCAGCACCACGAACGCCACGGTAACGATGACCCAAAGCGCCACGACCGTGCGCACGAGTCGTCGAACGACGAAATTCACCCATGGATTCATGCGGCGGTGCGTCCGGCGGGTCGTTGTGACACCTGACGCCGTGCTGCTGCTTTCGCTCACGATATACTCCTTGGTTTCCTTGGTGGTGTCATAGGTTGGTTTTGGTTTGATTTTGATTGTGATTGGCTCTGATTGGCTCCGGGCGTGGACGAGAGCCTGCAGGACGCGCCCTGCAGGCCCTTGTATGATCCGGCTCGTCTGCCGTCATGCGGCCTTGAAGGTGGTGGGCAGGAAGTTGCTGCCGTCAGTGCTCACCGTGAAGCCCTTGGCGTAGTACTTGTCCCAGGACTGGGCGATCGGCAGCAACGTCACGTTCTTCATCAGCTGGTCCTCGGCCTTCTGCCATGCGGGGCAGGATGCCTCGCCGGCCTGCGTGGCAGCCGTGTTGGCGAGCTGGATGTAGTCCTGATCCTCGTTGTACGTCCAGTTGCCGCCGTTGGGGACCACGTCACCGGAGAGTATGCCGAACCATTCGGCCGGGGTGTTGGCGGTGATGCCTGCGATCACCACATCCCAGTCGCCGCCGGAGAAGATGACCTTGGTGTACTGGTCGGACGGGGCGAGCTGGGCGTCGATGCCGACTTCCTTGAGTTCCTTCTGCACGAGCTCGACACCTGCGGCCACGGCAGCGCCGGACGTGGAGTTGTAGAGCAGCTTGATGGTGAGCTTCTTGCCGTCCTTGGTGCGCACGCCGTCGGAACCGGCCTTCCAGCCCGCCTCGTCAAGCAGTTTCTTGGCGTCCTTGGCGTCCGTCTTGGCAATGGCGCTGGAGGAGTCGAATCCGGCGCAAACCGAAGAGCCCGCAGGCATGATCGTCTTCATGACCTCGCCCTTGCCGGACGTGATGGCCGTGCCCACCTTGGTGCGGTCGATGGCTTCGGCGATGGCCTTGCGCACTTCGAGCGTACCCGTGGCGCGGTCCTTGTTCTGGTTGAAGAACGCAGTCATCGGCATGGAGCCGGCATTCACGTCCTTGTAGGTGGTGGTGTCGACGCGGTCCTGGTTGGTGCCGCTGAGCTTGGCGAGGTTGAGCTCACCGGAGCTGAGCATGTTGACCTGCGTGGACTGATCGGTCACCACACTGGCCACGATGGTCTTGGGCAGGTCGGTGATCTTGGTGCCGTCCGGCAGACCGGACTTGTAGTCGTCGTTGCGCACGTACGTGTACTTCTGGCCTTCGGTTGCGCTGTCGAGCTTGTAGGGGCCGGTGCCGAACGTCTTGGCGTCCATTGCCGAGGGGTCTTTGAGACCGGCCGGGCAGACGATGGGCAGCTGGCCGACTTCCTCGGCCAGGAAGCTTTGCGGGGTGCTGACCTTGAAGGTCACGGTCTTGGCGCTGTCGTCCGCGCTGACCTCGACACCTTCGGGCACGTAGACGCCGTTGTATTGGGAGTCGGGAGCCTCGTTGATCACGTAGTCGAAGGTGGCCTTGACGTCGCTGGCCTTGAGCGGGGTGCCGTCGGAGCAGACCACGTCGTCCTTCAACGTGAAGGTGGCCTCGGTGGCGGTGGCCTTCCAGTCCTTGGCAATATTGCCCTTCGGCTGCTGGTCGGCCTGCATGACAAGCAGGCCCTCATAGGCGAGGGTGGCGAGCTGCACGCCGTCGCCTGTGGCGTTGGTGAGCGGGTTGAGCTTGCCCGGATCCTGCTGGATCGCGTAGTTCACGGTTTCAGGAACGCCCGCCGATGCGGTCGCCGAACCGTCGCCACCCTGGCCGCTGCCGCAGCCCGCAAGAAGCATTGCCAGTGCGCACACGCCGGCCGTTGCAGAGCTTGCCGTAATCATATTCCGTTTCATATCGCACCTTCCTCTTGGGTCATTCCACTGATCGCCCGTTCGGCAATGGGGCGCAGCCACATCGATGGCTGCCTGCCTCTTTGTGCACCTCCACGCGGGTATTCAATAGAATGAATATAATGTTATGAATCAATGTGGCGATTATGTTTCCGTCATGCAACGTCAAGGAAACAGTGGCTGTCGCGCATCGTCGCACCCGCCACAAACGGCTCTACGACGCCATTGTCGCATCGCTTTGAACATCATCCCACTATATGGACCACGGCTTGGCGCGCCCTAGTGGTCCGCGTCATTCATTCGTTGACGAATTCACCACCCCTCAGTTCCGCTTCGTCACCCACCAACCAACCCCCAACAACAGAAGTCGCAGAACTATGTGAAACGAAAACACAAAGGCCCAGCCACCTCCCCAAACAGGAAAGATGACCGGGTCAGTGTTTTGCCAGTCAGCTTACGCGCGCACGATCACGTTGCGCAGGTCGCCGATGCCTTCCACGTGCACGATGGTCTCATCGCCGGGGTCGAGATGGCCGGAGGCGTTCGGCGTGCCGGTCATGATCACGTCGCCGGGCAGCAGCGTGGAGAACGAGGAGATCGCGGCGATCTGCTCCGGGATGCCGTGGATGAGGTTCGCGGTGGTGCCGGAAGCCATCGGCACATCCTCACCGTTCAGCGTGAACGAGATGTGCGCGTCACGCCAGTTGAGATCGTCACGCATCACGATCCACGGGCCGAGCGGGCAGGAGGTGTCGAAACCCTTGGCGCGCGTCCACGTGGGGTCGATGCCCTGCAGGTCGCGCAACGTCACATCGTTGACGCAGGTGAAGCCGAGCACGTAATCCATCGCGTTCTCCACCGGCACGTTCTTGGCGATGCGTCCCATCACCACGGCCACTTCGGGCTCGAAGTTCATGTCCTTGGAGCAGGCCGGGTAGACAATCGGGTCGTCCGGACCGATCACCGAGGTGGACGGCTTGGTGAAGATGACCATGTCCTCCGGCGCGTGCGCGATCTCGGAATGACCGGCCTCGTGCATGAACTGCGCATGGGCCTCATAGTTCTTGGCCAGACCGTAGACCTTGGAAGGAATCACTGGGGAGAGCAGGCGGATACCATCCGCGTCGAGCGCGTACCGCTTGCCCGTGGGGGTGACCTGACCGCCAGACAGCGGATGGCCGTCCAGCTCGACGAGATAGTCCTTGCCGTCGTTCTCATCCTTCTGCACGAAGGCGTAGCGCGGCGAATCATTCAGCGAAAAACGTGCAAGTCTCATAGCCATAGCCACCAGCCTACTACGGCAACCCGCCGCCTTATCTATCTTCTATCTTATCTTCTACCTTACGAGAAGATAATAGATAAGATAGAAGATAATAGATAAGATAGAAGATAATGCACTATCGAAGGAAACAACGCGATGGAAAAACTCATTGAAGGCCCCCATCTGGAATTCAAACGCACATGGGTGGACGGTGCCAAACGATCAGCCATCGCCTTCGCCAACACCGACGGCGGCACCATATACCTCGGCATTGAAGACGATGGCACCGTTATAGGCATCAACGACATTGACGAAACCATGCGCCGTGCGACGCAAGCGATTTCTGACGGCATACGTCCCGATGTCATGAGCTTTGTCTCCATTGATGCCGAAACAATGCACAGCATGCCAATCGTGGCCGTACATGTACAACGGGGAGCACATCGCCCCTACTATCTAGCCGATAAAGGGATCAGGCCTGCAGGCGTATATATCCGTTCAGGAGCAGCTTCCATCCCGGCATCAGAATCCTCCATCATCGACATGATCAGGCAGACCGCCGGCGACTCCTTCGAAGATGCGATATCCCTCAATCAGGAACTCACCTTTATCGCAGCCCAGCAAGCATTCGCAGACGCGGCACTGTCATTCACGCCACAAGCACAGCGCACACTTGGGCTGGTTAATGCAGACGGAGTCTACACCAATCTGGCCTGGCTGCTCTCAGATCAATGCGATGCCTCAATCAAAGCCGCCGTGTTCGCAGACGAAGTCAAGGAAGTATTCCTGAACAGGCAGGAATTCACAGGTTCGCTCATCACCCAATTCAATCAAGTCAATGAATTCATAGCACGGCATAATGCAGTGCGCTCACATACGGGCGAGGCGATGCGCCGCGTGGATAGCTACGACTATTCCCCCTTGGTATTGCGCGAGGCATTGCTCAATCTCATTGTCCATCGCGATTACGGGCTCTCAGGTCCTGCACTCATCAGCGTGTTCAGCAATCACATGGAATTCCTCAATCTCGGCGGACTGCCGGCAAACTTCACTCGCGCAGACATGATGAACGGCATCTCCTCTCAGCGCAATCCCAAACTAGCCAACGTGTTTTACCGTCTCAACCTCGTAGAGGCATATGGCACAGGTATCCGAAGAATCGTCGGAGATTACAAGAACTGCGCGACTCAACCTTCATTTGATATCAGCGATCACGCATTTCGTCTGGTTCTTCCCAAACATCAACAAACGCCTTTCCCCTCGGCGCAATCATCGCTCCCATATTCCGGAACGCCGAGCGTCAACTCAGCTTCAGAAGCCGCGCTGCCAATTAGGCAACAACGAATTCTCGATTACGCCAAAGAACACGGCAGCATCACCCGCAAACAAGCGCAATCGGTTATCGGAGCCTCACAATCCACAGCAGCGAAAACCATCAACGCATTGGTCAACGGCCAATTACTGATACGCACAGGCAGCGGACCGCGGACAAAGTACCAGCCGGCTACAGAATCGTCACACTAAGCACGTTCGCCTCTGAGGAACCGGGCTTTCCGCCACTTTACCGCCAGCTTTCCGCCACTTTACCGCCGAATCCGCCAGCTTTCCGCCACGTTATCGCCAATGCGACGACCATGCAGCGCAAACATAGAACGGGCTGTCCCGTTTCGCAACTGGCGGAGCGGAACAACCCGTTGCTTCCCGTATCGTCACGCCGGTCTCGTTCGACCGTGACCACGGCTGCGGCCTCGCACGCGCTTTTTCAGCGGCCCTCAGCCGCCTACTTGGCGGCTTCGGCGGCGAGCAGTAGCGCAACCTGCTGCTCGTAGGCGGTCAGGGCGGTGTCGATCACGTTGTGCATGTCGTAGTACTTGTACGTGCCGAGGCGCCCGCCGAACACGGTCTTCGGCTCGGCGGCGGCCTTCTCCTCGTACTGCGCGTACAGCGCCTTGTCCGCCTCGGTGTTGATCGGGTAGTACGGCTCATCGCCACGCTCGGCGAAGCGGGAGTACTCCTCCCACACGACCGTCCTGTCCGGGTTCTGCCGTTCGCGACGCTCCGGGTTGAAGTTCTTGAACTCGATGGCGCGCGTGTACGGCACGTCCGCGTCGGAGAAGTTCATCACCGGGCAGCCGAAGTGGTCGCCCTCGTCGTAGCGGACCTCCTTGAAGTCCACCGTGCGCCACTTGAGATCGCCCAGCTCGTAATCGAAGTAGCGGTCCACCGGGCCCGTGTACACGACCGGCACGCCCGCCTCGCGCAGCGCCTTCTTGTTATACGGCTGCGACTCGTCGAAGAAATCGGTCTTCAGCGAGACGGTGATGCGCGGGTCGTCGATCATCCGCTCCATCCACTTGGTGTATCCGTCCTTGGGCAGCCCCTCCCACGTGTCCTTGAAATAGCGGTTGTCGTAGTTGAAGCGCACGGGCAGGCGCTTGATGATCGACGCGGGCAGCTCGGCCGGGTCGGTCTGCCACTGCTTGCCGGTGTAGTTCTTGATGAACGCCTCATACAGCGGACGTCCGATCAGCTGGATGCCCTTGTCATTCAGGTTCGCCGGGTCGGTGCCGGCCAGCTCGCCCGCCTGCTCCTCGATCAGCGCCTGCGCTTCGGCCGGCGTGTAATGCGCATGGAAGAACTGGTTGATGGTGCCGAGGTTGATCGGCAGCGGGTACACGACGCCGTCATGGGTGGCGTACACGCGGTGCACGTAGCCGGTGAACTCGGTGAAGCGATTCACGTACTCCCACACACGCCTGTTGGACGTGTGGAACAGGTGCGCGCCATACTTGTGGATCTCCGCACCCGTCTCCTCGTCGAAGTACGAGTACGCGTTGCCGCCGATATGATCGCGCACGTCGATGATATGCACACGCGCACCCGCATGTTCAACAGCCTGCTGCGCCACCGTCAAACCGAACAGGCCCGCACCGACAATCACCAAATCGGGGTACTCAACCACGTTCGCGTTCGCTGCCGCAGTCGCTTCGCCTTGTGCCATGCGTCACCAACCTTTCATCATCCATGTTCACATGCGCTTGCATAGTCGCTTGGGTTCATGGTAGCGCGACCCTGACACCGCGGCTTCGGCTGGACGCTACGGACAGGCACCACGGCTGTCCTGACCTACCTGGTCGCCACCGCACCAATCTGTCCGATCGCCCGCCCCGTTGCAAATTCCTCTCACTGACGCCACACCAGCAAGAGGAAATTGCGACAAGGAGAACCATAGCCCGGATAACCACATCGACATGGACTAGGCTGGTGCTTGGTTGATCAAGGCAGTGACAACAACGGCCAGCGTGCGGCAACACACCAGTTGCCGCACGCGGTGCCCGGCGACAACGCCGGCGACGTCAGCGCAAACCAGACACAGCGCAAACACAGGAAGGCAAGTCGATATGAAGATCGCGGTTGCAGGTACCGGTTACGTGGGACTTTCGGTGGCGCTGCTGCTGTCCCAGCACAATGAGGTGCACGCGCTGGACATCGTACCGGAGAAGGTGGCCATGCTCAACGCCGGTAAAAGCCCTATCGTTGATCGGGAGATCACCCGATTCCTCGACGGCAACCAGTCCGGCGAGCGTCCGCTTGATTTCCATGTGACACTCGACCCGGCGCAGGCGTACACGGGCGCCGATTACGCGATCATCGCGACGCCCACCAACTACGACCCGCAGAAGAACTACTTCGACACCTCAAGCGTGGAGGCCGCCATCGCCGCCGTCCGCGAGCATGACCCGGATGCCTGGATCGTGATCAAGTCCACGATTCCGGTGGGGTACACGGCGAAACTGCGCGAGGAGCTTGGTGACAGGCGCATCCTGTTCTCCCCTGAATTCCTGCGCGAAGGCCATGCGCTGTACGACAATCTGCATCCGAGTCGTATCGTGGCCGGCGCACCGCAGGATGACGCGGAGGCGGTCGCCGCTGCGCACCGGTTCGTCGAGCTGCTGTCCCAGGGCGCGGAGCCGTCCGAGCACGAGCGCGTGAACCCTGATGGCACGCAAGGCATCCCGGAACTGGTGGTGGGCACCACCGAGGCCGAGGCGATCAAACTGTTCGCCAACACGTATCTGGCCCTGCGCGTGGCATACTTCAACGAGCTGGACACGTATGCGGAAAGCCGCGGTCTGAGCACCCGCGCGATCATCAAGGGCGTGTGTCTCGACCCGCGCATCCGCGACGACTACAACAACCCGAGCTTCGGCTACGGCGGCTACTGCCTGCCGAAGGACACCAAGCAACTGCTCGCCAATTACGACAAGGTGCCGCAGAACCTCATCGAGGCAATCGTGGATTCGAACACCACACGCAAGGACTTCATCGCCACGGAGATTCTGGAGCTGGTGGCCCGCGCGAAGGCGTCCGGCGTGGCCGACCCGGTGGTGGGCGTGTACCGCCTGACCATGAAGGCCGGTTCGGACAATTTCCGCCAGTCCGCCATCCAGGGCGTGATGAAGCGCATCAAAGGCAAAGGCGTCACCGTGCTCGTCTACGAGCCCACGCTCGATAAGCCTGACTTCTTCGGCAGCGAGGTGACGCACGATCTCGCCGCATTCAAGCAGCGCGCCGACGTGATCGTCTCCAACCGCTGGAGCGACGACCTCGCGGACGTGAAGGACAAGGTCTACACCAGGGATCTGTTCAAGCGGGACTGACGCAAGGCTGGCGGTGAACCAGCCACCAGCCTTGCGCGGTCGCCCCGCGGTCGAACGGGGCCGAACGGGCCGAGTTGGGGCGCCGCGCCGTGCAGCTCCTCACAGACAGTCAATCAGCTATCCCGGAAACATGAGCCCACCCGAGCCTTCCCCTCCCCTATTCCGCTCCGAGCAGCCAGTCGAGTGCATTCACAATCCGAATGCCCTCCTCGGTGACACCAAGACCGAAGCGGTCGAGCGTCAGCACCGTGCGCGGGAATGCACTGTTCAGCCGCCGCAGCGGAGCGAGCTCGCGGGCACGCGTCGCCTCGTCGGTCATATTCAAGGTGACTTGCATATATACAGTGTCGGAATCACGCCGTGCTACAAAATCAATTTCCGCGTCAGGCAAGGCACCGATCGACACCGCGTAACCACGTCTTTTCAGCTCCATGAACACGATTCCCTCGAGTTGTGCACCTTGATCGGCACCGTTAAAACCGTTGGCAAGATTGCGGAAACCATTGTCGACGGGATAGTATTTGCGCTGCGGTCGAAGCAATTCCTTGCCCCGAATCCTTGACTGCTCACAACCGTAGATGATGAACGCCTTCTCCAAAGCATCGATCTGGTTCTCTGCCGTCGCGCTCGCAATGCCAATGCCGGCGGATCTCAGCGTTCCTACCACCTTGTTCGTGGAGAACAGATTGCCAGACGTGGAGAACAGATATCGGCTGAGCTTTTCCAATGTCGCCATATCACGAACGCCGTACCGGGTGGCCACATCCTTGACCACTACGGATTCGTATATGGCACCCAATATCTCAGCGGCCTTACCCTGGTTGACCTCCCGCACGTCGCCGTCCGCATACAGACCGGGCATACCGCCGAACATCATGTACGAGGCGAACAGACGCTCCTGTGTCTGCCTGCTATCAAGGCTTGCCGCATATGTCGAGTATTCACGGAACGACAGCGGGAACACGGGCACGGCTACATAACGCCCAGCTAGGTAGGTGGCAAGCTCGCCGGAGAGCAGATAGGCATTGGAACCGGTGATATATACATCCGTCAGTTCTCGCGTATGCAGACGACGAACCACCTTTTCCCATCCGCTTACTTCCTGTATCTCGTCGAGAAACACATAGAACATGCCCGGTTCGGATCGCTCCACAGCGTTTTGTAGGTCACGGTATAACTGTTCGGCATCATAGTCCAGCGGCACATCAAAGGAATCGAACCGTTTGATGAACACATTGCGCTCCGGCACGCCCTCGTCTATCAGCGATTGGGCGTAATGACCGAGCAACGTGCTCTTGCCGCAGCGGCGAACGCCCACCAGCACTTTGACTGCTTGCGTACCACGATGCGCTCGCAGCGCATGCATCAAATCCTCTCGTTCAATGTAATTCATCGCCCTCTGACCCTTCGATTTCAAGTATACTTGAAATTATAGGCTATTCAGCCGATGATTTATAGTAAACTAGCGATAATTCCACGCCCTCAGACAACTCCCGCTGCCCTGCGATACCGAAGATGATGCCGAATGAGCGAGGCACATGCATGTGCAATGTGCGATACTTGGTATGATCGCACGCGCCCTCACATGCCGGACACGCGCACACGCACGCAGGTCCACTGCACATATATAAAGGAGTAGCCAGAATCATGTCCGCCATGCCAGCCGCCGAATCAACGCCGTTCGTCTCCGTGATTGTGCCGGTGTACAACGCCGAGAAGTATCTGCGCTACTGCGTGGATTCGATCCTGGGGCAGTCGTACACGAACCTTGAGGTGATTCTGGTGGACGACGGCGCGAAGGATTCCAGCCCCGCGATCTGCGATGAATACGCCGCGCAGGACGACCGCGTCACGGTGATTCACCAGACCAACGGCGGCATCTCCAAGGCGCAGAACGCCGGCTTGGACGCCGCGCATGGCGAGTACATTGCGTTCGCTGACAATGACGATATCCTCGACCGGCGCAACATCGAGCTGCTGCTGCATGCGCTGCTCAGCACCGGTGCGGATATGAGCAAGGCCCGCTGGCGTCAGTTCGGCGTCTCTCAGCTGGAGGAGGTGGCCGCGGATGCAGCAGTCGGCGCCGACGCCCCCGGCACGATCACCGTGTTCGAGCATCCGCTCGCCGCATATCAGACCGTGTTCTGCAAGAGTCTCAGGTTGATCGGGGACAAGCTCGGTCGTCACACCGAGGCCCGGTACTTCAACGAGGCCAACTGGTGCAGACTGTACAAGCGCGAATTGTGGGACGGCATCAGA
>NZ_JFAG01000014.1:0-100482 GCF_006408915.1 Bifidobacterium sp. UTCIF-1 | reverse complement strand
ACCCCACGAACCGAGTTCCACCGATCATCTGCTTCTTGAAGAACGAAATATAAACCGCGTACACGATCGGGATGATGAACACGAACACGAACACCACCGCGAACGGCCACATGAACTTCCAACCACGCCAATCCGCCTTATGCTTATTCACGCGCGCCTGGGCAGTATGCAGCCCCGCCTGCTCGGGCAAAATGCCCACAGCTTGCGGCGCTGTGGCCATTGTGTGTTCTTCTGACATGATGAATCTACTTTCTTATCAATATGTCACTATGAAATGCATCCATGCTTTCCAGAGAATGGGCACAAGGGGAGCCCGCTTCCCGCATCGTCGCATAGGAGTGTTGCACGGGCATGGCATGGATCGAGACATGACAAGGCGGGGATACTTTGGGGAGCATCCCCGCCCTTGAGTCAGCGGCCTGGCTTGAAGAGTGAAAGCGCTGGCCTTGGCGGTTCGGATTCCTGTCTGACAGTTGAGCGGAAGGAGAGCAGGCTGTGGAATCCGAACCGTTGGATGTATCGGACCGCCTACTTGACGGTCACGGTGTAGCCCTGCTGTTCACCCTGCTCGGCCAGTTTCTTGCCGTAGTTCTCGAGCGCCTGCTCAAGGGTGATCTCCTTGGAGTAGGCCTTGGAGACCTCATCACCGTAGGAAGACTGGGCGAACGGGTTGTACGGCAGGTACTGGAACTTTTCGGTCGGGCGCTGAGCTGCTGCAGAAAGGACCTCGTTCACATTCTGTCCGCCGAAGTAGTCGTTGGTCTTCTTGTTGCCCTCGGTGGTCGGATCGATGAAAGCGTCAGACTGGAGAATCTTCTTCAAGGACGGGAAGGTGCCGGTGTCCGCCATCTCCTGGGCACCGTCGCCATGGGTCATGTACTCGACGAACTTGTAGGCTGCGGCCTGGTTCTTGGAGAGCTTGACGACGGCGAGTGCGGAGCCGCCATCCTCGGCGGAAACCTCCTGGCCCTCCTCCCACTGCGCAGCTGGGCGACGCGCCAATTGCCGGCCTGGTCGGGTGCACCGGACATGAGATTGATCGGCATCCATGCGCCGATGGTCAGCGAGGCGATGGTGCCGTCGTTGAGCTCGCGGTTCCAATCGTCGGACCAATTCGGGGTCTTGGTATCGACCAGGTCCTCGTCGATGAGCGTCTGGACGAACTCGATGTAGCGTTGCATGCCTTCGTCCTTGGTCATGTTGATGGTGATGTTCTCGCCATCGACGGTCCATGGCTTGGCGCCGGCCTGCCAGATCTGGGCGGTGAACGGCTGGTAGTCGTTCGAGGTGCCGGCGAGGTTGGTGATGTAGGAGCCGGTGGCGCGAATCTTCTTGGCGGCCTCGTAGTAGTCGTCCCACGTCTTGATGGATTCGCCGTCGACGCCGGCCTTGTCAAATACGGCCTTGTTGTAGAAGAACATCTCCGGGCCGGAATCGATGGGCAACGCGTAGGGCTTGCTGTTGTACTGGAGTTTGTTCCACGGGCCGGCCGCGAAATCATCGGCGAGCTTGTCGGCACCGAATTCGCTCAGGTCCACGAGACCATCGGTGACGGCGAACTGGGTGACGGTCGGGTCTTCGAGCATCACCACATCCGGAGCGCCGTTACCTGCGGCGATGGCGTTGGAGAGCGCGGTGGAGGTCTTCTCGGCGGTGCCGGTGTTGTTGAACTTGACGGTGATGCCGGGGTTGGCCTTCTCGAAGTTGGCGATGATGTCCTTCATCGAGTTGCCGGAATCCCAGCCCCAGAACACCAGTTCGGCCTTGTCGGCGTCGCCCTTGTTGGCATTGGCGTCCCCGCTGTCGCCGCAGGCCGCGAGACCGACGAGGGTGGCAACCGCTGCGGTTGCCGCAATGACCTTCTTGACGTTGCGCATGTTATTTCTCCTCCTACCCCATTGTTTCGGGTTATGTCTTTGGTACATCCGTGTACCAACACCTATGATGATACACCTGTGTATCAATATGTCAAACCGCGCGACACGCCTCATTTTCCTTCCCAAACCACGGGAGCCTCCGCATGCCGCAATGCCGAACACAACGCCGAATCACGATACTTGGCGGGGAACAGACCACTAGCGCCAGGATCTGAATCCTGCGAACCCTGGACCCCGGAACAGAGATCCCAATCCTGCCGCGTGCAGGTAAAACAGGCATCGTAAATAGGGACTGCAGGTAGAACAGTGCCAGTTAGAGGCCAATAATCCTCATAACTAGTACTGTTTTACCTGCAGCCCCTTTATTTGTACCTGTTCCACCTGCACAGAGTCGTCTTATTTGTACCTGTTCCACCTGCAGTGCCGCGCCGCACCATCAGAACCGACCATGTTGGCCTCGTAATTGTGTCTGTTTCACCTGCAGAAGAGTAATCAGAACGGCTTTGCGCCGGCAGTTGCAGGTAAAACAGGCTCCGTATCCGAAAGCAGTGTTGTGAATTATGCCGGCAGAAATCAATTCATGTCAATAGCCTGCGCCACCCAATCAACACCACACAGTCGACGCCACACAACCGGAACCACTCAATCGATACCACACAGTCGGCACCACCCAACCGGTACCATCAGGAAGCGCATGAGGGACACACACGCCGGAAGGCGCTTGCTAACGATACAGCGGCAGTACGCCCCGGCGTACAATCTCGGCGACCGTGGCCTCATCGGTAAGGTTCTCGCCCAAGAGGTTCGGCTTGCCTTTGCCATGCCAATCGGAACCGCCGGTGACCAGCAAATGGCATCGCCTGCATATGTCCAGCAGCCTGACGCGCTGATCGGGCAGGTTGCCGCGATGCCACACCTCAAGACCGTCCAAACCTTCATCCACCAGGTACTCTATCTGCGCATCGCTCAACAATCCGGGATTGCGGCTTCTGTCGCCGGGATGGGCGATGATGATCACCCCTCCGGCTTCCTTGATGGCCTTCACCACCTCATGCGTCGTGGGAGAAGGCGTCGGAATATAGTATTTCGATGCCGAATTGACAGCGTCGGCGAACGCCTCCGAACGATTCCTGTACACACCCGCACTGACCAAGGCGTCAGCGATGTGCGGGCGGCCGATGGTGGTGTTGTCCCCCTCCTTGACTTGCGCCAGCACCGACTCCCAGGAAATAGGCAGATCGCGGGACATCAATGCGACCATGCGCTGGGTGCGGCGCAGACGGGCCTCGCGCGTGGAGGCAAACAGCCGTACGATATGCGGATTGTTCGGATCGTATTGGTAGCCGAGCATATGCACCGACACATCGTCGTCGGTGGCCGTAATCTCCGTGCCCCGCAGCAATGGCAGCTGCACGCGACGAGCCGCGGCCTCGGCTTCGGTCCAGCCTGCCGTCGTGTCATGATCGGAAATGGCAACCCCGCTCAACCCACGTGCCCTGCACTGCGCAGCCAGGGTCGCGGGAGTCTCCGTACCATCCGAAAACACAGTGTGACAATGAATATCCCACCCGGTGCTCGGCGGCGAATCAGGCATCACATATCCAGTCATACGTTCCATCGTAACCGCATGCACGCCATACCACAGCCAGATCGACGCTTCGCTCTGGGCGAGTTAACCGCGCAACGGCACGGATTCCGGCGACACCCACAGCTATCGTGGTGGACGATACCGAAAAACAGGGGGAATACCATGGCTCGCACGAACAACGACGAATACACCGACTCGCCCATCGACCTCGCTTCCAGCAACGTCGACGAAAACCCGGATTCCTCTATTGTCAATCCACTGACCGGATGGCGTCATAGCGCCACCTGGACGTATCTGATCATGCTGATCGCTTCGGCGATCGCACTGGGCACATCGTTCATCCTGTCGGCGGAAACACTGCAATTGGCCCGCCATCCCGACGCGCAACTCGGCTGTGACGTGAATTCGGTCATCTCCTGCACTACAGTGGCGCAATCCTGGCAGGCGGAGATCGTGAAGTTCGGAGGCCTGAGCTACCCGAACGCGTTCTTCGGCATCGCCGCCGAATCGGTGTTCATCACCATTGCGGTCATCGGCTTGGCGCGCGTACGGGTGCCGCGCTGGTTCGCGGCATGCACCTGGCTAGGCGGACTTGCTGCACTGGCTTATTCGTATTGGCTGAGCACGCAGTCGCTGTTCGTGATCCATGCGCTGTGCCCGTGGTGCCTGACCCTCATGTTCTCCACTACAATCCAGTTCATGGCCTTGAGCCATGCGACGGTGGCCGTGCAGAAGATGCCCGCATCGAAGACGACGGGAACGATTCCCAACGGGCTGAACAAGTATTACCGTCTCAATTTCGACCTCATGATCGATGTGCTCTGGATCGTGGCCGTCGTCGCGCTGATCTTCGTGACCGAAGGTGCGGCACTGTTCGCCTGACCCCTCCCTTGGCGGTTCTTTGACGCTGTCGGCCGCCATTGCATGACATGACAATCGAACCCCCGCAGGATGTCCTTGTCGGAATCCTGCGGGGGTCTTGTCTCCCTGAGGGTGCCGTATCAGCCGGCGTACGGCTATCGCAGCACATCGATATCCGCCACCAGGGTGGCGGCACCGGTGAGCTTGACATCATGGTCGGAGACGTCCACGCGCAACGTGCCGCCCCGCACGGTGATATCCCAGTGGTCGATGCCGGTCTTGGCCCTGAGGACGATGCCCGTGGCGCATAATCCGGTACCGCAGGACAGGGTCTCGCCGCATCCCCGCTCGTTGACGCGCATGGTGGCCTCTCCCGAGCCGGCGGTGTCGTCAATGTCATCGACGCGCACGAATTCCACGTTCTGGTCGGATTCGATCTTCGGGTTCACTTCCGGCTTGGTCGCCAAGTCGAGCTCCTCGACCACCGGCAACGACGCGAATGCGTCCTCGATCACCGCCACGACGTGCGGATTGCCCATGTCCACGAACGTGCCGCGCGCCGAACCCGGAGTACCGGGGATGGTCACTTCGTAAGCATCCAAAGCACCAATCGCCCACTCCCCCATGTCGACTTGGAACACGTCAGCCCCATAGGGCTTCATATTGCCCTTCGGTGTGAGAATCTTGACGCCGGCACGAGTGCCCAGGCGGAACGGCTCGGTGGAGTCGGCGACGCCTTCGCGTTGGGCGAACAGTGTGATGGCGCGCGTGCCATTGCCGCACATCTCCGCCAGGGAACCATCCGCATTGCGATAATCCATGAACCAGCGGGCGCCTCCTGCGAGGGTTCGGGAGAGTTGCTCATCGGTGAGGTCGGATACGTGATCGGGCCGCGTCAGACGAATCAGGCCGTCGCCGCCAATGCCGAAGTGGCGGTCGCACAGGAATCGCACTTCGTCGGCAGTGGGCTCATATTCGCCGGACCGGTCAAGATACACCACGAAATCATTGCCGGTGGCGTGTGCTTTGGTTACTCGGTTCGGAAAACTCATGTCTGTTAAGAGTACTCTGGTAATGGCAAGGCGACAGTGCCGATTCCATTCCGGTGCACTCCGGTGCACTCCGGTGCACTCCGGTGCACTCCGGTTCGCTCCGAGGTCTGCGGAATCCGCGACACCATGCCTTGGCCCATCGAGTCCATTCATCGGGAAGGATTGTGTCATGAGCTCCTCGGCGCCGATCGGCGTATTCGATTCCGGGCTTGGCGGCATTTCGGTCGTCCGTCAGATTGTGAAGGACATGCCGGACGAACAGGTACTGTACTTCGGTGATTCCGCCAATGCGCCATATGGCACGAAAACACCCGAACAGGTGAGGGCGCTGAGCTTCGCTATCATGGAGCGGTTTGTCGTCCAGGGTGTCAAGGCGGTGGTCATCGCCTGCAATACCGCGACTTCCGCCGCAGTGAATGACCTGCGCGAACAATACGATATCCCGATCATCGGCATGGAGCCGGCACTGAAGGTGGCCTGCGACAGAGGCGACGTGCCTTCGGATCCGCATCATATCCCCCAGCGCGTGATCGTCGCCGCGACTCCACTGACCTTGCGCGAACGGAAATTCGCCAAGCTGATGGAGCGTTTCGACTCGGACAACGAGATATTCAAGGAGCCCTGCCCCGATTTGGTGGAGATCGTGGAATCCGGGCAACTGGACAATCATCAGCTGGTGATGGATACGCTGCACCATTACTTCGACCGGTATGATCTGAACCGTATCGATTCGGTGGTGCTGGGTTGCACGCATTTCGTGTTCTACCGCGACTATTTCCGTGAATTGCTGCCGGATCGCGCTGCGATCATCGACGGCAACGAAGGCACGGTGCGGCATCTGCGCGTCGTGCTGGAATCACTGGGCGCACTGGCCCCCGAAGGCGCGGCCGGCGGCGTGAAGCTCGCCAATTCCGATCCCTCCGAACGAATCGCCGCACTCTCGCACTCCTTGCTGACCCGCTGACTCGCAATGCAGTCGGTTTCCCACCGTGTAGGGAAATTCCCACCGTGTAGGGAAATTCCCACCGTGTAGGGATGCAAAATACAGAAATGGCGGAATTCCGCCATTTCCTATCCCTACATCATGGGGTTTTCCCTACATCGTGGAGAGTTCGCTGCACGATGTAGGCTGGCGAAACGACTGGAGGCCTAGCGATAACCATGCAATGTGCCTTTCAATGCCTATCCAATTGTCCGACAAAACCGCGTAAGCTCTGAAATTGGTTATGAATATCGATAGGGGCTTTTCAGGGGAGGAATAAAGCTATGAAAACCGCGATGATCGACGTGGGCGGCGGATTCCGCGCGATTTTCGGTTGCGGCGTGATGGACCGCATGCTTGAGGACGGCATCGACGTGGACATGTGCTACGGCGTATCGGCTGGAGCCGCGAACATGACCTCGTTCATCGCCCGCCAGCATGGACGCAATCACACGTTCTATACCAAATACGCATTCCGCAAGGAATACGCGAGCGCCGAGAGCTTCTTCAAGAACCATAATTTCGCCAATCTCGACTACATTTACGGCACATTGAGCAATCACGACGGCGAGTATCCGGTGGATTTCGAGGCTTTTGAGGCGAACCCCACCGGATTCACCGTGGTGGCATGCAATGCCGAGGACGGTTCTGCGAAGTACTTCGATAAATCACGCATTCACTTCGACGACTTCGACGTCGTCAAGGCATCGTCCGCGGTGCCGGTGGCGTGCGAACCGTATGTGGTGGATGGTGTGCCATACTTCGATGGCGGCATCGCCGACCCGGTACCGGTACAGAAGGCACTGGACGATGGCTATGATCGCGTGGTTCTTATCCTTTCCCGTCTGCGCGATGAGGTGCGCCAGCAGCGCAAGGATCTGGCGCCGGCACGCATTCTGGAGCGCACGTATCCGGCGGCGGCCGAGCGGCTTCGCGAGCGCTACCGGACCTACAACGATGAGATCGAACTGGCCAAACGATACGAGGCCGAGGGACGCGTACTCATCCTCGCCCCCGAAGAGTTGTACGGCCTCAATACGCTGAAGAAGAACTTCGAAGGTCTGGAAATGATGTACCGCAAGGGCTATGCCGCAGCCGAGACGATTCCGGAGTTCCTCGGCAAATAGGAGAACACCTCGAATTCCATCCACATATCCGTCCGGAACCCCAATCACCGACCTGGCTGACAGTCAGGCAAACAGGCATATCAGCGAATACACAGACTCTGCCACTCCAACTTTGGTATGTAGTCGCGGACTACCCCTCAGTCGACTGCGCCGACAGCTCCCCTGACAAGGGGAGCCAAACAGGCGATGCCAAAGTTCACAGAACCAATAACAAGCACGGGACTACCCCTCAGTCGACTGCGCCGACAGCTCCCCTGACAAGGGGAGCCAAACAGGCGATGCCAAAGTTCACAGAACCAATAACAAGCACGGGACTACCCCTCAGTCGACTGCGCCGACAGCTCCCCTGACAAGGGGAGCCTAACAGGCGATGCCCGATGCCCTGATCGCACAGCTGATGCGAATCAGCTGTACATACCGGGTTATCTGGTTTCGGAGGCGGTGAGCATGGCCTTGGTGACCTGCTCGTAGAGATCCTGGTAGCCGCCGGGCGTGGAGGCGGGCAGCACCACGGTCTTGGCGTTGTTGGATTCGGACAGCGAACGCATCACATCGAGGTATTGGTTGAACAGCACGACGTTGTTCACGTCGTTGATGTTCATGCCCACTGCCTGCAGACTCTTGATTTGGTCGACGATACCGTTGGCGATCTCACGACGGTAGTTGGCCTGACCTTCACCCTGCAGGCGGGTCTTCTCGGCCTCGGCGGCGGCTTGGGTCTCGATCTGGATGCGCTGGGCCTCGGCGCGCTGGCGGGTGGCTTCCTTTTCACGCTGCGCGGCGTTGATGGAGTCCATCGCGTTCTTGACCTGAGCACTCGGGTCGATCGCCGTGATCAGGGTCTTGACCACGGTGAAACCGAAGCGGCTCATCTCGTTGCCCACGGTCTTCTGCACGTCGAATGCCACATCATCCTTGCGGGCGAACGCATCATCCAGGCTCAGCGCCGGGATGGCTGAGCGCAGCGCGTCCTCCATGTAGCTGCGCAGCTGTCCGGCAGGATCACGCAACTCGTAGTACGCGGTGGCCACATCATTCGGGTTGACGCGGAACTGCGTGGAGGCCACCACAGTGACGAACACGTTGTCGAGCGTCTTGGTCTCCAATTGCACATTGAGCTGGTTGACGCGCATGTTCGTCTTCATGGCGATGCGGTCAACGAATGGAATGCGCATGTGGATGCCGGCGAACTGCACCTTCTGGAATTTGCCGAATCGTTCGATGATATACGCCTGCTGCTGCGGCACCACGAAAATCGCGGCGAACAGCAATGCGATGATGACTATCAATACAATCAGCAGCAACAGCATGCTTCCTCCCAACATGGCTGCGATGGTCATGCACAGCCCCCTTTCGTACAAGGTTTCTGCGCGGCATACCATTATGCCGTCGACCTGACAGTCACCATCCTATCAGTCGGCCGGCTACCGGAGAAGCACCACGCCCGTCTCATGCGGCAAGGTCCGCCCGGCCAGCGGGCCCGCTCCGACATAGTGGAACACCGGGATGCCGTAGCGCTTGGCGGCATCGGCGACCAAACGCTCCTCCTCGTCCCCCTTGACGCGGACGAATGCCACCGGCTGGTCGTCCGCATCGAAATCAATAGACAACGATTTAACATACGAATCGATGGCCTGGCGCTCGGATACGATGCGGTCTCGCTCGATGAAACCACCGACACGGCGGAGGAACGCCGGGATGGACCCCACGGTATCGGGGACGGCCGGCTCCCCACGCCGTCGTTCGAACTCGTCCACGCGCGCGTCATGACGGACCAGGTCCGCCGGGATGTCATAGGTGAGCTCCAACACCCTGCCCGGCCCGTACAGCATCAGCTCCCGTTCCGGACGACGCACGAAACCATAGTGGAGATACAGGTGAACGGCCTGGGTGAGATTCAGTCCGGAGTTGATACCCACTGTGGAGAAGCCAAGCCCGCCGATCTGCGCGACCGCGAAATCCACAAGCCGATGTCCGAGCCCACGCCGGCGGGCGTCCGGATCGACGGCGAGCAGACGGAACATGCGCTCACCTTGATGGAAATGCCATAGCTGGTCGGCAGGGCCGAATGCCGACAACGGGGTGAGCACCACGCCCAGCAGACGATGTGCACGCGTGTCATCGGCGACCCAGATGTGCCATGCCTTGGCATGGCCGGCGATGTCACGCATGTCCCGCTCATACCGTTCGGACACGTCGATCACACTGGAATACGCGCGATACAGCACTTCGCCCACCGCGTCATATTCATGTGGCTCGGCTTCGCGGATGATGATGCCGTCTTCGGTCTGCAGCTGCGATGCGGCCATGATGCTCGCTCCTCGTTGGCTTGGTTGTCTGGATCTGTCTTGGTCTTGTTGCCGTTGTCGGCTTTCGACGGTCAGCCCGGGCCCGCGACGACCGCCGCAGGCCCGACACCCCTGTCAGTATGCGCTCTTGAGCAGCGCCTTGACGTCCTCACGGCTCAGGTTGGTGTAGTGACCCAGCGGATATCCGATGCCGCCGCCGATCTGGTCGAGCACCTCCTCGAAATCGTCGTTGGGCACGCCCTGTTCGGACAGACGGATCGGCACGTGCAGGTGGTTCACGATGAGATCCTCGAGCTTGTCCGCCAGCAGCAGCGCGTTCTCTTCTTCGGTATTGAGATAAGGGTCGGCACCGAAGACTCGTACCGCGAGTTTGGCGAATTTCTCGGGATTGCGGCTCGCTTCATACCGCACCAGCGCGATCAGCACCGCCGCGTTGCCTTCGCCGTGGATGATATCGTAGACGCCGCTCAGCGCGTGCTCGATGGCGTGGATCACGCCTTCATGGATGGAGTACCGCGGGCCGGTGGCATCGGCCGAGCGCAGCTGCGGGTTGACGTATGCGGACAGCCAGTGCAGATCGGTACGCGCCTGCAGGCTTTCCGGATTCTTGGCGAACCGGATGGCCGCGTCGTATTCGGCTCGGAACACGTTCTCCTCAAGCTGGTCGACGAGCGCGAGCGGCGCATTCGGCGTGAAGTACTTCTCGAGGTTGTGCACGATCATGTCGACGGTGGCCGCCGCAAGGTACCGGTATGGCGCGGTGCGCGAGTATTCGGGGTTGATGATGGTGAAGGTCGGCTTGATGGCGATGGGAGCGGCCCCGCCCTTGATGTGACCGTTGGTGATCACCGAAGCGAAGGAGACTTCGGAGCTGGTGCCGGGGATGGTGGAGATGGTGCCGACTCCGAGCACCTGGTGTTCCGGCTCCGTACGCTTATGGGTGTAGAAATCCCAGACGTCGCCGTCATAGTTCTTGCCGAGGGCCACGGCCTTGCCGGTGTCGAATGCGCTGCCGCCGCCTGCGGCGATGACGAAGTCCACGTCATGTTCGCGTGCCTGTTCGATGAGCGTGTGCACCAGCTCCAGCCGGGGGTTGACCTGCACTTCGCCGTTTTCGATGACGCTGATTCCCAGTTCCTTGGCGGTGTCGAGCACCTTCTGCCGGATGCCGAGCTCGTTGACGTAGTCGCCGCTGTATACGAACAGCAGTGACTTCACATGGTTCTTCTTCAGCAGGTATGGCAGCTTCTCCTCGGCTCCGACACCGAAGACGACTTCAGTGCCGGGAAGGTCGGCGATTCGGGTGGTGTACTGCTGGTCTGCGGGATTGTTGGACATGATGGTTCCTTTGCGAATGAGTATGTATCGATGATGTCGATGATGCGCCCGTCGAGAAATGACGGCGCCTGACTGTGCAGGACTGCGGTTGCAGTGATGGATGCCGCTGGATTACGGCGATGGATGATGATTCGGATTGTCGCGTGGTACTGGCGGTCACACGCCGGCGAACGGGAAGCCGTCGTCATTGGTGACGTATGGCTCGTCGGGCAGACGCGGCGTGGAGAAGTGCACGCCGTCGTCATGGCTGCGCTTGGCCTGATGGAAGTGAATCAGGCTCAAGGCCACGCCTGCAGCACCGACCTGATAGCCGACTTCCGCCTTCAGACGTCCCACATCGCGCAGCGCGTAGGATTCCGTGTACCAGCGGCGTCCGAGCTTGTCGGACCAGGAGCGGATCAGCAGATCGTCGGCCTGTGCGCTTGCGGCTTGGAACCACAGCTCTTCGCCGGTTTCCAACCACAATGCGGTGAACGCCTCCAATACCGCGGCACCGCCGCAGCATTGGGACAGCAGCCAGTAGTTGTCCTGGGCGAGACGACCGGGAACACCGCTGCGGATGAGTCCGCGTCCGAATCGACGTGCCCAGCCGATTGTGTCTGCGGGGTCATCGCTGATGCGGGCCACCGCCGTGTAGATGCGGATGTATCCGGAGGAGCCGGAGCACAGGCCGAAACGCGCCTGACCGGATTCGTTGAGGTTGCGTGAGATGGCACTGTCCCCCACCACGATGGCCTTGGTCTTGACGGTGTCCAATGCACGCAACGCGGCTTCTTTGAAATCATCGCGGCCGGTGGCCAGCGCAAGGTTCGAGAACGCCAGGGCGATGCCGTCGCCGCCTTCGAGGAATCCGTCGATCATGGCCTTATCCGGGAATGAGGCGTATCGCTCGCTCATGTCATGCAGATGCATGTATGGCCAATGCGAACCGTCGTCGTCACGGATCTCCTTGGCGAGCAGGTCCTCGCCCGCCTGAACGGCGACATCGGTGTAACGCTGTTCGCCGAGCGCTTTGCCGATGGCAAGCAGCGCGTTGAGGATTCCGGCATCGCCCCAGAGCGGCGACAGGCCGGTCCATCCTTCACCGGGACGATACCGTTCAGCGAGCGCGTCGGCGATGTTCACCGCCAACAGACGCCAACGTTCGTAACGGGCCGCCGCTTCAGCCACCACTGCGGCGATGCCTGCAAGCCCGCCGCAGTATCCGGTGTCCGGGTCGACCGAGATGAATTCATGGTCGGGCTCGGTCAGGATGCTCCAATGCGTCTCCAGATACGAGAGCGCCTTGTTCAGTCGGTCGAGATCGCCGTCTTCGGCGAGTTCGCTGTTCAGCTTCGCCAGTTGGAACCAGGCGACGCCCGCTGCGCCGGTGTACAGGGAAAGCGGGCCGTAATTGGCTCCCCATTCCTCGTGTTCCGGCCAGGTGACGAAGCTGCCGTCCTCCTTCCATGAGCGGTCCACGTACTGCTGCGCTTCCGCTACCGCCTGTTCGATGGTGGGCAGTTCGCTGCCCGGGAACGGCTTGCCGTCATAGGTGGGCCTGAGATTCGCGATGGTCAGTGCCGGTTCGCTGTGTTGCGGTTCGTTATGTTGTTGTTCGGTCATGAATCTTCCCCCAAGATTGTGATCGTTGTGTAAGTTCAGTTTTGGCAAACGATGCGGATTCCGTTTAGAAATCGTGCTACGCCGGCAGCTTCTCCCCCGCGGTCACCGCCACGTCGAGCCTGTTCGATGCCGGAGCCAGCGGGCAGGTGGCGTATTCGCTGTAGGCGCATGGCAGGTTGGTGGCGCGGTTGAAGTCGATATGGTCAATGCTCTCCGGTTCGCTCACGTCAAACGTCAGCACCCTGGCGCCGCCATAGCTTTCCTTGCCGGAGGTTCCGTCGCGGAACAGTACGAGTCCCTGGCCATCCCCATGACCTTGGAACACGACGAGCCGCTGCGGCTTGCCCTCAAGTTCGAATTCCAACTCGCCGATGGCCTGCTCCACATGGTTGAGGTAGTCGAGCGAGGCGTCCACGGTCACATCGCTGACTTCGGTGTATGGCTTGTAGGTTGCGGGAACCACCCAGCGTTTGCTTGGCTCGAAGGCCGGAGTGCCCTTGAAGTTCACGCGCTTGGCCGCCTGCGGGTTGCGCACGCGCACGGCGTATTGGTTTGGGCCACCGAGTCGCTTGATGAGTTCGGCATGCACGTCGCGGTAGACCACGACAACCACATTCGCGTCCTCGGCAGGTTCCGTGATGAACCCGCGAGGACCGCCCAACGGAAGGTTGTTGACGGTGACGACTTTGCCTGCGGCTGGCGTGTAGGTGACCGTGTCACCGGCCTGTGACCATGACCCCGGGAAGTCCGAGACTTCGATGGTATTGCCGTCCTTCAGCCAATTGAGGCTGGTGATGGACAGAAAACCGTATTCCGAGGCGAACCGTTCGTCCTTGTCCTGGTGCCACTGGCGCCACTCTTGGACGAACTGGTCGTCGCCAAGCTCCTCGATCTGCTGGTATGTGCTCATGGAATGAGTTCCCCTTCTCGTTTGGCAATGCTCTTCATGGAGATGCCGGATGATTGTTGAGAGAATCAGAAGCCCCAACTTCTGATGGTTTGTACTCTACGCCATACTTCACCAGGAAAACACCACGACGCCATATGAAAAACTTATGCTCTGTTACACTGCCGAATGCCGGCAGCCAGCCAGCATATGTCATGCGCAGCAGTCGCCTGGCAGCAAACACAACGAGGGGCTTCACACACGTGAAGCCCCTCGCGAAACCGCCGGGAAACAGCTACGCCAGACCAATCAATGCCGCAACCAAACGGTCCGCACCCTCGCGCAGATCCCGTTCGGGCAGCGCGGAGAATCCGATCCGCACATGGTCCGCATAATCGCGATGCGCAGGGTCCCGGCCCGGTTGTTCCGGAGCGAACGAATCGCCTCGGGTCACCAGCACATTCTGGCGCGCCAGAGCGTCCTGCACATGCGGATCATCAATCCGTATGCCTTGAGGCAATCCCAGCCAGAGGAAGAACCCGCCTCGAGGTTCGTCGAACGCAACGGCATCGCCGAATCCGGTTCGCAATGCCGAAGCCAATGCTTGTGCACGGCCTCGGTAGAGAGCACGTTCGGCCTCAAGCAATCGATCAAACCAATACGGCTCCTGCAAGAGACAAGAGATGGCATACTGTCCGAGTGCCGTGCTGTTGCCGTCCACGCAGGCGCGAATGGCACTCATTCGCCGCACTGCATCGCTTGAGGCGATCGTCCACCCTACACGCCATCCGGGTCCCAGCGTCTTCGAGAACGTGCCGATTTCGTAGAGCGGCGAATACCGTTCCGCGTGGCGGTAGTCATCCGGGAAGCCGTCCGGCTCATGATCGAACCACAACTCTCGGTATGGATTGTCCGCGATAACCGCGAATCCGTATCGATCGGCGAGCGCAAGCAGTCTGCTCTTGTGCTCGGCTGAGGTCAGGGTCCCGGCAGGGTTCTGGAAATCGGGAATCGTGTAGAACAGTTTGTACCGTCTGCCTTCGCGCAACCGCTGCTCCAGCTCGTCCAGATCGATGCCGCCCGCATGCAGTGCGATGCTTTCCAGACGTGCCCCGGCTCTGCGGAAGATGTTGAGCGCGAACGGAAAAGTAGGACTCTCCACCAACACGGTGTCCCCGGGGTCGATCAGTGTCTGCGCTGCGAGGAATATGCCGTTCATCGCGCCATTGGTGACCAGTACATTCTCCACCGGAACCCCTCGCCAATGCGCCACCTGTTCGCGCAGCTCCTGGATGCCGAACGGCGAGACATACGACACCGAGGAGAACGCGGTGGCGGGATTGCCCAGCACCCGCCCGACTGCTTGACTATACGACTCATAGGGCAGTATGTCGGTTGCAGGCACGCCTCCGGTCAGATTGACCAGAGGCGTATCACCCACGTGGTCCCGATTCAGCGGAAGGAAACGGCGGCGCGCCCAGATTGTTGGCGATATGCGAATATGCTGCATAAACGCTCATAGCCACTTCCCCGGGTTGAGAATGCCTTGGGGATCGAGCGCATGCTTGATGGCCCGCTGCAGTTCCAGATTGCGCGCGCCCAGCTGTAGGGGCAGATAGTCTTTCAGCCCCAGGCCTATGCCGTGCTCGCCGGTGATGGTGCCACCAAGTTCGAGCGCACGGATCAACAGCCGATGGCGTATTTCGGACAGCACCGCCGGGGGCTCGCTCTCCTCCTCCCGCCGTCTCGCAAGGAACACGGCGTGGACGTTGCCGTCGCCGATATGCGCCGCCAGCGAGAACCCCACACCTTGCGACTGATGGTTCACGGCCTCCGATTCGATGTCCCGCAGATACCTGGCGGCAACCGAAAGGGGAACCGCGGCATCCACCTCCACCAGCCAGCGTGGATGGTCCGAGGGCGGGATGGCCCGTCCGCTGGTGCGCAATTCCAGGAATGAGGCGACTTCATCCTCGCTTGGGGCGATGACGCTGGCACCCGTGCCGCGCAACGCTTCGCACACCAGATCGCGTTCCTGCGCGCTCGCCAACCCATCGGTTTCGACGACCAGCATCCATTGCGCATCACCCACGGCGGGGATGTAGGCATCCGGATACGTCTGTATGTACGGCACGCCCATCAGGTCGAACGTGGACACCTGCACGGCGACGCCCTGCACCGCGTCGACCGCTTCGCCCACTTCGGACAGATCATCGAGGAACGCAATCGCCGCCGACGTCGAAATCGGTTTGGGCAGAAGCTTGAGGGTGGCCTCGACCACGACGCCCAGCAATCCTTCCGAGCCGGTGAACAACGAGGTCAGATCCAGCCCGGCCACATTCTTCGCCACACCGCGCCCGGTGTCGATGACGGAACCGTCCGCCAGCACCACCTTCAATGACAGCAGCGACTGGCGGGTGGTGCCGTATTTGACGCAGTGGAATCCCCCTGCGTTCGTAGCGATGTTGCCGCCGATGCTGGAGAAACCGGCGCTGGCGGGATCCGGCGCATAGAACAGTCCGCTCCCCTCCAGATACCGGTTGATGTCCGCCGTGACCACTCCAGCCTGAACGGTTATGGTGCGGCTGACCGCATCAAAGTCCACAATGCGCTTGAGATTGGTGGTCAGCAGCAGGATGCCCGGCTGTGATGGCGCGGACAAGCCGCCGATACCGGAGCCCTCGCCCCTGGTATACACCGGCACGCCAAGCGATGATGCCAAGCGGAGCACGGCGCTGACACCTTCGACGCTGTCCGGCAGCGCGACGGCGTAGATTTCTCCCACGCCATCCTGCCGAGAACGCCGCTGGATGGCGTCAATCTGCGCGGGATCGACGACCAATTGCCCCTCCGGCAGTATTTCAGCCAGAAGCTCCACGACTCTTTTCGAATCGAGTGCCAGGAGATCGGCAGTCTCCGCTGCCTGAATCACTTGCTCTTGGATATTCGTCATGATGTTCCCCAATACATCCATAATGAAGGCACGATGCCCGATGGAATCGATCTGGTCCGAGTCGAGGCGACCGCCCTTTCCGGTCCGCCTCGCCGTTTCCCACGCCGTTACCGAGCACACTGGAATCCACACCCGGATTCCACACCTGGAATCCGCGATAATCAGCGCCCGAGCCGCCCGCCCGGTATCGCGGCCAGTAGTTTGCGCGTATAGTCCGCCGTGGGATGATGCAGCACGTGAGACGCCGCGCCCTCCTCGACGAGATGGCCTTTGCCGATGACGGCGATACGGTCGGCGATGTTCGATACCACCGCCAGATCATGGGAGACGAACACATAGGTGAGTTTCAGATCCCGTTGCAGCGTCGCGAGCAGATCGACGATCTGCGCCTGGACGATGACATCCAGCGCGGACACCGGCTCATCGAGGAACAGCACCTTGGGTTCGACGGCGAGGGCGCGGGCAATGGCCACGCGCTGGCATTGACCGCCGGAAAGCTCCGTGGGCTTCGCGGTCAGCACGGATTGCGGCAGTGCGACAAGGTCCAGCAGTTCGCGCACTCGGTTGGCGCGCGAACGGCCGTCTCCCACATGGAAGGCCTTCAACGGCTCACTGATGCAATCGGCGATAGAGTATTTCGGGTCGAGCGAATCGAAGGGATTCTGCTGTACGAGCTGGAAATCCCTTCTCGCGTTGCGCAACCTTGCTCCACGCAGTGTGGAGAGGTCGTTCCCGTTGACTTCCACGGAACCATTGGTGGGCGAGGTGAGCGCCAAAGCCAGTCGCAGCAGCGTGGTCTTTCCGGATCCGGATTCGCCGACGATCGCCAGGGTCTCACCTTTGCGGGCAGTGAGCGTAACGCCATCGACCGCCTTGAACACCCCCGCCGGCGTATACCCGGTGCGGTAAGTCTTGGTGACGTCTTTCCATCGGACCGCAACCTCGGGTTCCGGTGCGGCTCCGCCGGTCAAATGCTCACGGCCGGTTTTTGTCGGGATGTCCTCACTGCGGAATGACGGCGATGCGGCGAGCAACGCCTTGGTGTAGGTTCTCCCCGGATGCCCAAGCACATGTCCGGTTTCGCCGGTTTCCACGAGCTCGCCGTTGTGCATGACCAGCACGTCATCGGCCCGGTCCGACACCACAGCCAAATCATGGGTCACCATCAGGGTGGCGATGTTGCGCGCCTTGCCCAACGTCTCGAGGACGTCGAGGATCTTCTTCTGCACGGTGACGTCAAGCGCACTGGTGGGCTCGTCGGCCACGATCACCTCGGGATCGCTGGCCAATGCCTGCGCGATCAGCACACGCTGCTTCAATCCGCCGGACAGCTCATAGGGGTATTGGCGTGCGCGCAAGGCGGGTTCATCGATGCCCACCTCCTCCAACAGTTCAAGGACACGAGACTGCTGCGCCCGCCTGTCGAGGCCGCTATGGTGCAGACGGACGATCTGTGCGACCTGCTCGCCGATACGCATGGTCGGATCGAGGTTGCTCTGGGGGTCCTGCGGTACGAATCCAACGATGCGGCCACGCACTTGGGCCCATTCCTTCGGCCCGGCATGCTCGAGCGCATGCCCGAGAAGGTTGAGGGATCCGGTCACTTCCGCGCTCGCAGGAAGGATGCCCAGCAATGCCTTGACCACTGTGGATTTCCCTGACCCCGATTCGCCCACGATGGCCAGCGTGCGGCCGGCCTTCAGCTGCAATGAGATGTCATCCACGGCCGTATGGGCTCGCCCATGCGCATGGTAGGTGACGCTCAGGTGCGAGATCTCGCCGACCAGTTCGCCTGTTGTTGCCTCGCTCATAGGTTGCCTTTCTTCTTCAATGATTGTGCGATGACGGTGATGGACAACACCGTGAGCACCACGGTCAGACCGGGCAGCAGCGGCACCCACGGGCTGGTGACGAGATAGCTGCGGCCGTCGTTGATGAGCGAACCCCATTCCGCAGCCGGCGGTCTCGCACCGAATCCAAGGAAGCTCAGCGTGGCGACCGCCATGATCACGCTGCCGAATTCAAGCAACGCCAGCACGGACACGGGTCCGATGGCATTGGGGATCACATGCTTGAACACAATGGAGGCCACCGGCACCCCATTGACTTTCGCCGCTTCGATATACGACCGCTCCCGCACCTTGAGCACCTGGGACCGCGTGGTGCGCGCGAATCCGGGCAGGATGCCGATGCCAATGGCTATGGCGACCGGAGTGGTGCCGAACCCTATGGCGGTGACGATGGTGATGGCCAGCAGCAATCCAGGAATGGACAGCAGTACATCCACCCCGCGCATGAAGAGGGCGTCAAGCACTCCGCCGAAATAACCGGCGATGACGCCCAGCAGAAGGCCGCCGAAGAACGCGATGGACAGCGATACGAGACTCGCCAGGATGGTGGCCCTGCCGCCGTAGAGCACGCGGGTGAACAGGTCACGCCCCACCTGATCGGTGCCGAACCAATGCTCGGCCGAAGGCGCGAGCAGCTTGTCCGCAGGATTGGTCTTATACGGATCTATCCGCGTGAACAACTGGGGAAAAGCCGACGAGACGATGACGAAGGCCAGGAAGACGGCCGACAATACGACGAAGAACCGTTTGGTGATGAAGCCGGTGATGCGATTGGCCACATGGTGTCTGGGCTGCGGTATGGCGACGCCCAATACCGGCGACTCAGTAATACTGATGCTCATTGTGCCCCTCCTTTGCGAATGTGTGAGATGCGCGGATCGAGCACGGGGTATATCAGATCCACGATGAGATTGATGACGACGAACGCTGCGGCCGCGAGCAATACCACGCCTTGCACCACCGGGATATCCTGGTTCTCCACGGACTGCTGCACCAGCATGCCCACGCCTTGGCGGGAGAATACGGTTTCAGCCACGATCGCGCCGGTCACCGTATGCCCGACGACCAGGCCGAGCATGGTGAACGCCGGCAATGCGCCGTTGCGCAGCACATGGGTGGCGATGATGGTGCGGTAGCTCAGACCATGCGCTTTCGCCGTGGTGATGAACTCCTCATGCAGCACTTCCTCGAAGCCGGTGATGAGCAGTCGGGAAAGCAACGCCATCATGGGGATGGACATGGTGATAGTCGGCAATATCAGGGTCTGCCAGCCTTCGGTTCCCACTGCCGGCAGCAATCCAAGTCCGAAGCTGAACACCTGCATGAGCAGCAGGCCGATCCAGAACGATGGTACGGATACGCCGAGCGTGGGCAGCATGTTGATGAGGCTTCGGATCCAGTCGTGCCTGGTGTACGCGGCGAAGAAGGCCAGCAGGAAGGCACCGATGAACGACACCACGATGGACAGTCCGCTGATGACCAGCGTGTTGGACAGACGCTGTGCGATGAGCTGGCTGACCGGAAGTCCCTGCATGTATGAGGTGCCGAAATCGCCGTGCAGGGCGTTGACCAGCATCGTGAAGTATTGCTGCAATGGTGTCTGGTCCAGGCCGTACTGGTGTTTGACCGCTTCCAGCTCGGGTCCGCTGATGGTGCCGTCGGGGATGCCTCTGGCGTGCAGGATCAGATCGATGGGGTTGGCGGGCAGGAGATTCAGGATGATGAAGGTCACCGTATAGGAGGCCCACAGCACCACCACCGCCTGCACCACCCTGCCTGCCACATAGAGAAGTTGATCTTTCATATTGTTCCAATCCGGGTGTTATATGCGGTATGCCGGCTAACATCTTTCGCCAGAGGTTCGTTGACGAATTCACTGCCCTTCAGTCCCGCTTCTCGGGACGGCTCCCGGACAAGGGGAGCCGTCAATATAATCAACGAATTTCTGACGCAGGGTATTAGCTCAGCCAGGTGTCGTACAGGGAGATGAAGGATTCGGCGGTGTAGCGCACGCCGTGCACGTTCTTGGCGAGGGCGAGGTCGCCGGTGCGCTCGTAGAACGGGATCTGGAGGTACTGGTCGGCGAGGTACTGTTGCAGTTCCTGATAGATCTTGGTGCGTTTCGCGGTGTCGCGTTCGGCGATGCCGGCATCGAACAGTTCGTTGAGTTTGGCGCGCTGCTCGTCGTCGGCGATGTTCCATCCGCCTCGGTTGCCCTTCTCGCTGCGGATATCGATCAGATTGCCGATGGCCGAGGGGTCGCTTCGCGTGTAGGTCCAGAGCATCGACAGATCGTAATCGTTGGTCTTCTCCTTGTTCACCGAATCCGCATAGGTGCCGATCTCGATCTGCAGGTCGATGCCGACCTGGCGGAACTGGTCGACCAGAAGATCCTGGCCGGCGTTCTTGTTGTAGTCCAGCCATACCAAGGTCAGTTTCTTGCCGTCCTTGTACCGGTAGCCGTCATCCTTGAGCCTCCAGCCGGCCTTGTCCAGCAGTTTGCCGGCCTGCTCCGGATCGTACTTCACCGCTTCGGGCGTGGCTTGGAAGCTCGGTGTCGTGGCGCCGAGCACGCCCTGCACCAGTGGGTAGTCCTTGCGGAAGATCGTCTGTGCGTACGAGGTGCGGTCGATCGCCAGTGACACCGCCTTGCGCACGTTGATGTCCGTCAGCGGACGTCCCTCGGTGCGCGTGTTCGGATAGATGTCGTATGAGGTGCCTGGGAAGGCTCGGGTTTCGATGCGCCCGCCTGCCGCTTTGATCTGGTTCGCGTCGTTCTCGAGGATTGGCACCGCAGACGAGGCGAGGATCAGGTCGGTCTGTCCGCCCACGAAGTTGCCGGTGCGTACGGAAGTTTCAGGAATATATGAAACTTCGATGCGGTCGAGGTAGGCGTCGCCCTTCTGTCGCTTTTCGAATGGTGAGGGTGTTGTGTATCCCTTGCGCTTGGTGAACGTGGTTTTGCTGGTGATGTCCCACTGCTCCAGCACGAACGGACCGGTGCCGTACAGGTTCTCCCCGTGGCAGCGCTGCTGCGGGGTCTGATCGAGAGAGGCCGGCGCGATGATCGCCAACGTGGTGGTGGCCGTTGCCTGCAGGAACGCGGCGTTGAACTTGGAGAAATGGAATTCCACGGTGTCGTCATCCACTTTGCTCACGGATTCGAGGCCTTGGATGTAGTTGCCGCCGGCGGTGCCCCAGCCTTCCTTGACGCCTTGCAGATCGGTTTCGAAGTTCTTCACCACGGCGTCCGCGTTGAATGCCTCCCCGTTGGAGAAGGTCACGTCATGCTTGAGATTGAACGTGTAGGTCTTGCCGTCCTCGCTGAGCGTCCAGTCGGTGGCAAGCCACGGCTTGATCTCGCCGGTCTTCGGATCCTGATCGGTCAGGGATTCCGCGAACTGGCGCACCAGCGTACGCGATGCGGTCCATGATGTCTGGAATGGATCGATGCAGTTGAGGATCTCGGTCGGTTCGGCGATGCGCAAGGTGCCGCCCGAGACCGGATCGCCAGCCGTCTCCTCGGCGCCATTCGTCGCCGCGTTTGCGGCGCTGCCGCAGCCGGAGAAGACCAGCAGTCCCGCGATCGCCAGCGCCACAGCTTTGGTTCGTACGGCTTTGGATCGGCCAGTGCCGGCCCGCCTCGAGATACGATTGTCCCCCATAAGATAATTCCCCTTGATATTGCGATGGTTCAGGCCTTCCGGCCCCGGCCCTACGCATCCCCATGCGTCCGCCGTTAGCGACAACCGTACAGTATTCCGGCAGTTCGCACACCCTCGTGCCTATATGCGTTATCTATATGCCGCTCAAAACATGCGAAGGGCCCTTCACCTATATATGGTGAAGGGCCCCCGCATGACCGGCCGAGTGACCGCCATCCTTACGGCGGCAACGGTGTTCGATTCCTCAATCGCCGGCCGTCAATTGTCGTCGCCCAGACGTCGCAACGCACGTTCGGCCACAGTGGCCAGCAGATCTGCGCCGGCTGCGATGGCATCGGTCTTCGCATAGAACGTCGGACCGTGCATCGGACGGTCGGCGTTGCCGACGCCCAGGTGGATGAACACGCCTGGCGCCTGGGCCTGATAGTAGGAGAAGTCCTCGCCGCCGAGCGTGGGCTTGGATGGCTTGACGGACAGACCGAGCTCTGTGGCGGTATCGGTGGCCAATGCCGCCCATTCGGCGTCGTTAATCACCGATGGCGCGCCGAATTCCCATGTGAAATCGCCGGTGACGCCATAGGCCGCCGATATGCCCTGCACCAAGGCCTGAAGGCGATCATGGATGACCGTGCGGTCCTCCGGATATGACGTGCGTGCCGTTCCTTGCAGGAACGCGGTGTCCGGCACCACGTTCCACGTGTTTCCCGCTTCGACGTTGGTGACGGTGACGACTCTCGGATGAATCGGGTTGACGTCCTGTCCGGCGATGGATTGGATGCCCTCGATCAGCGTGGCGGCCACGCGGATGGGACTGGCTCCGCCGTTGGGCCGTGCCGCATGCGTGCCTTTGCCGTGGATGGTGATGCGGAACTTGTCGACCGCACCACTGTCGGGACCGGCGGAGATGAGCACCTCGCCAGGCTCTCCGATGTTCGTGTCATGGGTGCCGAAATACGCCTCCACGTCATCCAGAGCACCGGTGTTGAGCACGGTCACCGCACCGGTAGGGGTTTCCTTGGTGGCTCCCACCTCTTCGGCCGGCTGGAAGATGACCTTGACTTCGCCGGCGAATTCCTCCCGACGCGCGTTGAGCAGTAGCGCAGCCCCCAAGGCGACCGTGAGATTGTAGTCATGGCCGCATCCATGCAGATACCCCTTGTTGAGAGAGGCATACGGCAGACCGGTGTTTTCCACGATCGGCAGCGCGTCGATGTCGCCACGCACCGCCACCACATGACCGGCACCCGCTTGCCGCCCCTGTCCTGTGACCTTTGCGACCAGACCGGTCTTCAGACCGGTATCGAGAATCTCGATGCCATGATCGGCGAGAATGGCCGCGATGCGCGTGGTGGTTTCGACTTCCCCGTATGAAGGTTCGGGATGTTGGTGGAACCAGCGGTAATAGGTTTCCAGTTCCTGCTGCAATGTGTTGTCGGCCATGGGTACCCCCTATCCAGTCATGACCCTGTGGGTTGATCGATTGCCCGCAACCGCCCGCCTTGGGCATGATGCCCATCTATGCACTTCGGCTCCCCTGTTTCAGGGGAGCCGAAGTGCAGCGGCCGCGATCCGGCGAGCGCCGTATCACTTGAGTTCGCCAAGCTCCTCGAGCTTGTGCTTGATATCCAGAGCGGAAGGCTCCACCTGGAACGCGCCGTCGGAATAGACGACGACGGGAATGTGCTGCTGGCCGCTGATGGCCACGGCACGATCCTTGGCACCCTCCTCGGTTTCGATGTCGTGCCAGTTGAACGGCGCTCCGAAATCGTTCAAAGCCTGCTTTGCGCGATGGCAGTCGCCGCACCAGCTTGCCCCATAGACGTCAATGGCCATATGAGCTTCTCCTTTGTTTCGTAATCGTCGTGAACGGTATCCGATGATATATCAGAAGTGTTCGTTGAGCTTCTTCTCGCAGTAGTTCTGCAACCATGTCAGCACGGTGCAGAACAGCAGGTAGATGAGACCCACCTCAATGTACAGCGCCAACGGCTCGTAATAGATCGCCACTACGCGCTGGGCGGACATGAACATCTCCACCACGGTGATGTTTGCGGCCAATGAGGTGTCCTTCACTAATGCGATGAACGAATTGAACAATGCCGGGAACGCCGAACGGAATGCCTGCGGCAGGATGATGCGCCGCATGATGGTCACATAAGGCATATTGGCGGACAGGCCCGCCTCAAGCTGTCCCTTGGGCACGGCGAGAATCGCGCCGCGCAATGTCTCGGACGCATACGCCCCCACATTCAGCGAGAATGCGATCACCGCGGACGGCAGTGCGGGGATAGTGATGCCCACGGAAGGCAGGCCGAAGAAGATCACGAACAGCTGTACCAGCAACGGCGTGCCTCGGAACACCCAGACATAGACCCATGCGATCTGCGACGCCACCGGCACTTTGGCCACGCGGACCAGCGCCACGAGAATCGCCAGAAGCAATCCGATGGTGAATGATATCAGCGTGAGCGGAATGGTCACGGTGATGCCGGGAATCAGCAGCTTGGTGAAGGAATCAACGACTATTCCCCATACTCGTGCATCCATTGGTCATCCTTTGCGTATTGGTTGGATACTCCCGCTCGTCGCCGTTCATCGGGCCGGTTCATGCCGGCGGCCCCCTTCAGAGCGAAGGGAGCCGGAACAGCGGTTGGAAGCGATGCATCACTCCTGGGAGAAGTCCTCGCCGAAGTACTTCTCGGAGATCTTGGTCAGGGTGCCGTCCTTCTGGAGCTTGGCGATGGCGTCGTTCACGGCCTTGACCAGATCGTCGCTGCCCTTGCGGAACGGCAGCTGGGCGGCCGGCGTCTTCTCGGTCTTGGCGGCGATCTTGATGTTCGCGTCGGGCTTCTGCTTGAGGTAGTCGAGCACGGCGAGACCGTCGTTCAGGGTCACATCGGCGCGACCGGTGGTCAGCGCATCGACGGCCTGGCCGAAGTCGTTGACCTGCACGATGGTGGCGCCCTTCTCCTGGGCGGTCTTGTTCCAGTTGGAGGTGCCGGTCTCCGCAGCCTGCAGACCCTTGACGTCATCGAACGACTTGACGCCCTTCGGGTTGTCCTTGGTGGTCACCACCACGCCATAGGAATAGGTGTACGGTTCGGTGAAGTCGTACTTGGCCTTGCGCTCGTCGGTGGCGCTGATCTGGTCGGCGACCGTATCGTACTTCTTGGCGTCCACGCCGGCGAGCAGCGAATCGAAGCTGCCTTCGGCGAACTCGGCCTTGACGCCGACTTCCTTGGCGATGGCTTTGGCGACCTCGACGTCGTAGCCGGTCAGCTCGTTGGTCTTGGAATCGTGGTAGCTGAACGGTGCGTAGGTGCCTTCGGTGGCGAAGACGATCTTGCCGGCCTGCTTGACCTGCTCCAGGGCGCTGGCGCTAGTGGAGCCGCTGTCAGCGGAACCGGCGGAAGACGAACCGCAGGCGGCCAGCGAGAACAGCACGGCGACGCCGGACAGCAAGGCCACGGCCTTGCGAATCACATGATTGGTGGACATGACAATTTCCTCTCTTCTTGTCATTGTGGATACATTTATTGCGGATAGATCGAGGCGCAGTAGGCGTCAATCGCGAACTCAGCCTCACTGCGCTGCCGGAATCACCAGCACATTGTTGGTGGACGACAGGAACTCCGCGGTCCGCTGCTGCTGGGGGTGCTCGAAAATCCGTTTAGGATCCCCCTGCTCGATCACATGCCCATGTTCGATGAACACCACCTTGTCCGAAGCCTCATAGGCGAAGCGCATCTCATGGGTCACCATCAGCATGGTCATGCCGTCACGGCCCAGCTGCTTGATGACCTCAAGCACACCGGAGACCATTTCGGGGTCCAACGCGGATGTCGGCTCGTCGAGCACCAGCAGTTCCGGGTTCAGCGCCACCGCGCGGGCGATGCCCACGCGCTGCTGCTGTCCTCCGGACAGCGTGCTGGGGTGCCGATCCGCGAAATCCGCAAGTCCCACCCTGTCAAGCTGTTCGGCGGCGATCCTACGGGCTTCCGCAGGTTTGACGCCCTTGGCATAGATCAGCGGCTCGGCGACGTTCTGCAATGCGGTTTTGTTGAGGAACAGGTTGTAGTTCTGGAATACGAACCCGATCCGGGCACGCACCGCACGAATGTCGGACGCTTTGGTGCTGGTCAGATCGATTGGCCCGTCTCCGAAATCCACGGTGCCGGCATCCGCCCGTTCCAGAAAATCGAGGATGCGCAGCAGTGTGGATTTGCCTGAACCGGAGGGACCGATCACCGTCACGACGCTTTTGCGGGGGATGTCAAGATCGAGCCCATCCAGCACGGCGGTGCCGTCGAAGCTCTTACGTACTCCCCTGATCTCGATCATCGGTTTCCTCTCATGTTCCTGTGCCGCACTTTCCGTTACGCACGGACTACGATACCTCGGGCGCAATGCCGATACGTCGGCATTGCTATAGGCATTACCTATGAGGTGCTATCCACGCGGATTCCATATGGTATCCGGACCGGAAAACCCATCCCCTCATATTCCGCCCTGCGCCGAAATCACGGGAATGGGATGGGCCGCGCCCGGTGTCGCGTCCGGTACAGCCGTGGTTTGTAACGCGCTATCGGTTTTCCCGATTGCCACGCCACTGTCATACGCCTCGCACCGTGCTAGGTTCATGCACAGTGTCCGCACGTCATTCCCCCGCCCGACCTGTTTTCGGCACAGCGGATCCGGAGGCAACGAGCCGGACGAATGCAGACAGCGGAAACGCCCGGAGAATCAGGGAGGTAATCGACTCATCGTGACCGAATACGTCCAGATCAGCATCGAGACTCTGCACACTTTCCTTTCGCGGGTCTTCGTGGCGCGCGGCTTCAATGCCGCAGACGCCTCGTTCATCGCCGATACGCTTATCGATGCCGACCGCCGGGGCATCAGTTCGCACGGCGTGCAGCGTCTAGCCATGTACGACCACAAACTGCGCCACGGCATGATCGACCCGAATGCGCACGCCACCGTGGTCAGCGACGTGAAGGCATGCGCCGTGCTGGATGGCCACAGCGGCATGGGACAGCTCATCTCGCGCGATGCGATGGAGCTTGCCATCTCCAAAGCCCAGAACCATGGCATCGGCATCGTCGCCGTCCGCGACTCCAATCATTTCGGCACCGCCGGTTTCTATGCGCGCATGGCGGCCGATCAGGGCCTGATCGGCCTGGCCAGCACCAACAGCAATCCGCTCACCGTACCGACGCATGCCGGTCTGCCGGCGCTGGGCAGCAATCCTATAGCGTTCGCGGTGGGACAAGGCGATGACCAGCTGGTCTATGACGCCGCCACCAGCACAGTGTCCCTAGGCAAGATCGAGGTGCTGGTCAAGCTCGGCCAGCCCATTGAAGGCGATTGGGCCGTAGACGGGCAGGGCCTCATCAACCACGATTCCGCCGACGTGATGGACAATATCAAGGCGACTCCGCGGATCGGCGGTCTGACGCCGCTGGGCGGAGCCGGTGAGACGAATGCCGGTTATAAGGGATACGGCCTGGCACTGATGGTCGAAACATTCACCGGCATCCTTTCCGGCGGGCTGCTGTCCCTCGATATGCGGGGACAGCACATCTGCCATTGTTTCGCCGCCATCAGTCTGGAGTCGTTCGGCGGCGCCCCGCTGGTCGGCAGCCGTGTCGCCGAGCTGTCGCGCCGGCTCCGGTCCATGCCATCGGTGGACGGTCACGACGTGCTGGTTCCGGGAGACAAGGAGAACACTGCCTTCCGGATCAACACCACCACGGTGACGGTCGATGAGGCCACATTCCGGCAGCTGGCAAAGATCGGCGAGCGCACCGGCATCGCAGCGCCGCCCGCCATCGCACTCGACGAGTATCGATGAACACCTATGAACACCGATACAACCAATCATCGCAACGAACACACTATCCACCACCCATGAACCCAGCAAGGCAGTCACCAGTGAATCAGCCATCACCGTCGCACCAGTTCAATCCGACAGACTCCGTCATCCCCCAGCTTTCCAATCTCACGACATCGGTCATCCGATCGTTCGATGCCGAAGTATCCGATATTCCGGGAATACTGAAACTCACCTTGGGCGAACCGGATTTCGCGACCCCTGATTTCATCAAGGATGCGGCAGCGGCGAGCCTTGCGCGCAACCGTACGCATTACGCGCCGAACGCCGGCACTCCCGGCCTGCGTCAGGCCATCGCCGACTATCTTGCACGCCGCCGCGACCTGCATTTCGACGCTGCTGACATCGTCGTCACCGAAGGCGCCAGCGAGGCGATCAGCAGTGCCTTGACCGCCTTGCTGCACCCGGGCGCGGTACTGGTGTATCCCACGCCGGCGTTCGGCCTGTACGAGAGCATGGCCAGACTCACCGGCACCGAATCGGTGGCGATCGACACCAGAGGCACCGGTTTCATCCTCACGCCGGACGCGTTGGAACGCACCCTGGACTCCCTCAAGGGACGCGACACGGTGCTGGTCATCAATTCGCCGAACAATCCCACCGGTGTGACGCTGTCCGCCAGCCAGCTGCAAGCGCTTGCCGAGGTCGTGGAGCGGTATGACGTGACGGTGCTCAGCGACGAAGTGTACGCAGAGGTCAGCTACGAGACCCGCCCGGCACCCTCCATCGCGCAGTTCGCGCCCGACCGCACCGTCGTGGTGGACAGCACGTCGAAAAGCTATGCGATGACCGGCTGGCGACTTGGGTTCTTCGCCGCGCCGCACGCGTTGTCCGCGCAACTGGCCAAGGTCCACCAAATCCATGTGTCCACGGCTGCCACCTTCACCATGGACGCCGCGCAGACCGCCTACGAACAAGGCGACACATCAATCGATCTCATGGTCGGGGAATACCGCGAGCGCCGTGATTATCTGGTGCATGCGCTCACCGAGCTCGGATTCTCGATGGCCAGGCCTTCCGGCGCGTTCTACTTGTACGTACGCATTCCCGAAGACTATGAGGGCACCGGCTATGACTATGCCCGACTATTGGCGAGAGAGGCGAAGGTCGCAGGCATCCCCGGCGAGGCGTTCACCAGCGGACCATCACGGTATATCCGATTCAGCTATGCCGCAGGGCTCGATACGCTGCATGAGGCCGTCAGACGCATCCGGGCATTCAGGCAATCACATTGACCTCGCATGCGTATGCGCCCGTCGCATCGTCAATGGCGCATCATTCCACTCGTACCAACCCAATCCATCAGAAAGGCCCTTCCATGACTTCCATCGCGTTCTATCACTGCATTGACGAGGAGCGTCCGTTCGCCGAGCAGTGGGCCGCCGAACACGACGTCCATGTGGAATGCTTCCCGTTCGAACTGCATGAGGATACGCTGCACACCGTCGAAGGATTCGACGGCATCTCCTACAAGCAGCGCAGCGCGCCAAGCGACGACCCGGATTTCTACCGTCGCCTGAGCGCCTACGGTATCCGCCAGATCGCGATCCGCTCCGCCGGATACGACACCATCGACCTGAAGACCGCGGCGGAGAACGGCATCCGCGTCACCAACGTGCCGTCCTACTCCCCCAGTGCCGTCGCCGAACTGACGCTGACGCATATCATGCGGCTCATCCGTCATGTGCCGCAGTTCGACGAACGCGCCACCAACCATGATTTCTCGGTCAAGGGACTGATCTCACGGGAGATCAGCAAACTGACCGTCGGCATCATCGGCGTCGGCCGCATCGGCTCCACGGTGGCGCGCATCTTCCATGCGCTCGGCGCGCAGGTGCTTGGCAACGACATCGCGCCGAACCATGAGCTGGACGGCATCCTCACTTGGGTGAGCAAGGATGAGCTGCTGGCGCGGGCCGACGTGGTCACCATGCACACGTATCTCGACGCGAGCACGCGGCATCTCATGGACGCCTCCCGATTCGCGCAGATGAAACCGACCGCGTATTTCGTGAACAATTCGCGTGGCGGCGTGGTCGACACCCCGGCGCTCATCGATGCGCTCGACAATCATGTGATCGCCGGGGCTGCAATCGACGTGCTCGAAGGCGAGGCGACGCTATTCGGCCACACCCTGCCCGCCGACCAACCGACCGGGCACCCGTACTATGATGCGCTCAACGCCATGCCGAACGTCGTCATCACCCCGCATATCGCATTCTTCACCGACGTGGCGGTCAAGAACATGGTCTGCCAATCATTGGACGACGCACTGGCGATCCTTAATGGCGGCACCAGCCCACACGAAATAGCACCATATGACAATCTGGCTCACACCAGATAGGCAACGCCATATCATTACGGCAACGGCATGCAACACCTTCGACAGAGAGGACACACTATGGCTACTTGGCAGGACGAGCACGTCCACATCCGCCGCATGGCACCCGAGGATTACGAGGAGGCCTATGCGCTCTGGGAGCACACTCCCGGCATGCATTTGCAATCATTGAACAACACGTATGGCGGCATCGCGCTGCTGCTGTCCAAGAATCCGGATTCCTGCTTCGTGGCCACCGATCCGGAAGGCAAGGTGATCGCCACCGCGCTGGGCGCCACGGACGGCCGCAAAGGCTACCTGTATCATGTGGCGGTCGATGAGCAGTGGCGCGGCCACGGCATCGGCACCACACTGATCAACCGCATCTACGATGTGTTCAAGGCCATCGGCATCGTCAAGATTGGCATCCTGGTGGTGGCCGACAACATCGAAGGACAGGAATTCTGGAAGAAGCAGGGCTGGAACACCCGCCCTGACGTGATCTACTTCGACCACGATCTGTGAAGTTCCGCAGTCCGTATGCGCACCCTCGCCTGTAACCGGCCATAACCAACACCGATAAAGAACAGGCCAAGTCACCTTGTCCCATCGGTTAGGCTCGCATATGTTGCCCGGACATGCCATCCGGGAACAGCGATCAGCCAGACAGAAGGGACATTGCCAGATGGCGGACACCATCATCGAGATCAACAATCTCAGCAAGACCTACAACACGGCGAACGGTCCGTACACGGCGCTCAAGGATGTCAGCCTGACCATCCGGGAAGGCTCCATCTTCGGCATCATCGGACTGAGCGGTGCAGGCAAGTCCACGTTGGTCCGATGCCTCAACGGCCTGGAACCCATCACCGGCGGCCAACTCACCGTATTGGGCAAGGATGTTCCCAAGCTCAAACCGGCTGAGCTGCGCGAACTGCGCAAATCCATCGGCATGGTGTTCCAGCAGTACAACCTCATGCCGTCGCGGACCGTGGAGAACAACGTCGCATTGCCGTTGCGCAAGTCGCGTCTCAGCCGCGAACAGAAAAAGGCCCGTGTCAAGGAGCTGCTGCAGCTCGTCGGACTGGAAAGCCATGCACGGTCCTATCCGTCGCAGCTGTCCGGCGGCCAGCAGCAGCGCGTGGCCATCGCCCGCGCGCTGGCCAACCATCCGCGAATCCTGTTGCTGGATGAGGCGACAAGCGCACTTGACCCGGACACCACCAAGACGATCCTCGAACTGGTGGAACGTCTGAACCGGCAGCTTCATCTGACCATCATCGTGGTCACGCATCAGATGGATGTGGTCAAGCAGATCTGCACGGATGTCGCCGTCATCGACAAGGGCACGATCGTCGAGCAGGGAGACTCGTTCGACGTGTTCTCGGATCCGCAGGCCGACCTGACCCGTCGATTCGTCTCGAATTCGACTGGCCTGAGCCGCATCTACGAGCTCATCGCCAAGCGTTCGCCGCTGCTTGCCGCTGCACCGGGCGAGCGATTGATCCATATGCAGTACGTGGACAAGACCGTCTCGGAAGGACTCGTGTCGATTATTTCGACGCGCTTCGGCCTTACCGTCAATATCCTGTTCGCTTCGCTCGACATCGTCGACGGCTACCCACTGGGCAGCATCGTCGCCACATACAAGGGCAGCGACGAGCAGATCGATCAGGCGCTCGAGTTCCTGAAAGGCAAAGGCATCCGCACCACATTGATCGAACCCGGTGACGTGGCGGCAGCAGAAAGCGACGCCGACGAGACTACCGCGGTCGAGGCCACGGCCGCGAACCACGACCATGACAAGGAGGATGCACGATGAGTGTTCTCGAGACTTTGTTCCCGCATGTGATGGAGAACCCCGACGTCTTCGTCGAGTCGCTGATCGAGACGTTGCAGATGTTCTTCATCGCATCACCGTTCTGGTTCGTCTTCGGCATCTTCTTCGGCCTGGTGCTCGCCGTGACGAAGAAAGGCGGCCTGCTGGAGAACCGGCCGGTGTTCGAGTTCCTCGACAAGCTCGTCAACCTATGCCGCTCGATTCCGTTCGTCATCATGATCGCGTTGCTGTTCCCACTGACCCGTCTCATCGCCGGCACGGCCATTGGTGTGGAAGGCGCGATTTTCCCGCTGATCGTGGGCATCACACCGTTCTTCTCTCGTCAGGTCGAATCCGTGTTCAACGGGCTGAACCCGACGCTCATCGAATCGGCGCAATCCATGGGCTTCGGGCCGCTGTCGATCATCTGGCACGTGTACCTGCGCGAGAGCATCGCGGGCCTGGCGCGAGTGACCACGATCACCTGCATCAGCTTCAACTCCGAGATCGCCGTCATCGGCGCCATCGGAGCCGGAGGCCTCGGCGATTACGCGAACCGTTACGGCTTCGAGCGCAACCAGCTTGATGTCACAGTCGCGGCGGTCATCGCCCTGCTGATTTTCATCACCATCATCCAGACCATTGGAACCTTAGTTGGGAGGAAGAATGAACATTAAACCATCGATTCGCTCACGCGTGTTCACCGGTATCCGGACGGGACTTGCCATCATCTCCGCAATGGGCGTGCTACTTACGGCTGCTGCCTGCGGCTCGTCCTCCGCCTCCGGCGTCACCACCGTCAAGGTCGCATTGACCACATCGACCGATGACCCGCTATGGGACCAGGTCAACAAGAACCTGGAATCCGAGGGATCCAAGGTCAGGGTTAAGACCGTTGCCATGAAAAGCGCCGTGCTCGGCAACCAGGCTCTTGAAGCCGGCGACGTCGATCTGAGCGCGCAGCAGCATTACGCGTTCCTGAACGGTGAGATCAAGGAGAAGGGCTATGACTTCACGGTGATCGGCGAGGCATACATCAGCCCGTTGAACATCTATTCGAACAAGATCAAGAAGGTCTCCGAACTGAAGAATGGCGACAAGGTCCTCATCCCCAACGATGTGACCAATGGAGGCCGCGCACTGATCGTGCTGCAGGAAGCCGGCGTCATCAAGGTCGACCCTGACAAGAACGACCCGGCCAAGGGCGTCTACCCGGCGCAGGAAGACATCACCAGCAATCCGAAGAACATCGAGATCGTGCCCACTGACCGCAACATGATCATGAGCTCGCTTGATGATGCGGCGGCCGGCATCGCCAATGCCAACGCTGTGGTCGATTACGGCAAGAGCCCCGAGAAGGACTCCATCTTCAAGATCGACCCCGACCCCACGAAGGATGTCAACAAGCCGTGGATCAACGTCATCGTGGCCCGCACCAAGGATAAGGACAATCAGGCCTACAAGGACATCATCAAGGCCTATCATCAGGACAATGTCCGCGATCTTATGGAGAACGAGTCCAAGGGCGCTGAAATCCCGACGTGGTGATGACAGACAGCTGTACAGAAAAAGCCTCTCCTTACGGAGAGGCTTTTTCATAGGCTGACTATCAGCGTTCGGCTACGATGGCCACGTAGTTGCCCTTGGTGTATCCTTCAATCGGATCCTCGACGGTGTCCTTCTGATAGGGAGGATTGGAGAGCACGGTCTGGAAGAACCTGAGATCGTGGTATCCGATGCGCTCCAGCAGCGCGACGTACCAGGTGATAGGATGCCAGTTCGGCTTGTAGGCATGCGTATCGAGGTTGAAGAACGTGGTTCCCACGAGCAGATCGTCAAGATCGTTGCGGTTTATCTCATACTTCTGGGCGAACTGCAGGAGGATGCCGAGCGCGCTCTCCTCCGGTACATCGGTGAGCACCAGGCGCCCACCATCGGCGAGCGCCTCGCGGTTGCGGGAGAACGTCGCCTCGATTTCATCGTCCGGGATGAAACCGAAGCTTGACCCGTTGTAGACGATGGTGTCGTAGGGGGCGCCCGCATAGTCGTATTCCTGGGCGGTGCTTTGCACGACGTTGATCCCTTTGGCCTTTGCCTCTGCGCCGAGGCTTGCGGAAGGCTCCACGGCCTCCGCCACGGTGATGCCGTAGCGTTCGCTCAGCAGCGTTTCGAAGATGCCCGAGCCGATGCCTATGGACAGGATCTTGCCCGGCTCCTTGGTGGTCAACGCGCGATGCAGCAGACGCAGCCGTGATTCATAGATGTTGGGCCGGGCCTGCCACGTCTCGTCCAGAATCCGCCCGTTGTCCTGATATCGGTCGATGAATGGTTCTCCCATGGTGTTATCTCCGATCGATGTGATGGTCTGATTCGATGTCTTTACGTGCTACCAAGGCCACGTAGCTGCCTTCCTGATACCCTTCGACGACCGGTTCGACGGCGTCGTTCTGGTAGATCAGATGCCTGCGCAGGGTCTGCCAGGTGAAGAATTGAGTGAAGCCGCCGTCCTCGAGGAACGCTCGGTACTCCTCCGTGGTGCGCCAATACTCCTTGTGCGGGGTGTCGGCGCTGTACCAGCTGGACCGCAGCACTTCGCCGATATACGACTCCCCCGCGATGCGGAATGACGCCTGCACTGCGAGTCCCAGCGCGCTGGCGGGCGGCACGTCGAGCAGGGCGAGCACGCCGCCCGGTTTGAGCTGCCGCCAGTGGGCTCGGAACAGGTCGCGCAGGGTGGCTTCGTCGATGAATCCGAAGGCGCTGCCGTTGTAGAAAACAGTGTCGATTGATTCGTCCGCGACCGGCACATCCTGAGCGAGCGCCTCGGTGACGTCGAATCCCCGGCTGCGGGCCTCGGCGGCAAGGTTCGCGGACGGTTCTATGATGCGGTCGACGACGAGGCCGTCGCTGCGCAGGGCGGTCTCGTATGAACCGGTGCCGGCTCCTACCGACACCGTATAACCGATATCCCGCGTACCGTCGAGCGTGATCGCCGTTCGGAGCAGGCCAAGTTTCGCCGCGAAGATGTTGGGATGGTCGCGTTCGAAGTCGTCGAAGTACTCGTGTCTGAACGCATCGGTCATTTGATGTTCCTCTGAAGTTCCTCCACCTTGTCGGTGCGCTCCCACGTGAAGTCGGCGTCATCGCGGCCGAAGTGCCCGTATGCCGCGGTCTTGCGGTAGATGGGACGACGCAGGTCAAGCTCGTCGATGATGGCCAGCTGACGGAAGTCGAAAGTGTCTGCCACCGCGCGCTGGATCTTCTCGCGATCCACGGTCTCGGTGCCGAACGTCTCCACGTCGATGGTGATGGGCTTGGCCACACGGTTGAAGTACCCGAGCTGCACCTGCGCGCGGCGCGCGAGGCCTGCGGCGACGATGTTCTTCGCTGCCCAGCGCGCGGCATAGGCGGCGGAGCGGTCGGGCTTGCGCGGATCCTTGCCGGAGAACGCGCCGCCACCGTGACCGGCGATGCCGCCATAGGTGTCGACGATGATCTTGCGTCCAGTCAGACCGGCGTCCGCCTTGGGTCCGCCGTTGATGAACGGCGAACGGTTGATGACCACTTCCGCTTCAGATGCGTCCACATCCAGAGTGGCGAGCACCGGTTCGAGCACCTCCTTGCGCACCTGCTCCCTCACTTCTTCGACGGCGATCCTGTCGGAGTGCTGGGTGGAGATCAGGATATGACGAATCGCACGGGGATCAGTGATGTCGTCGTTCGCGTATTCCACGGAGACCAGCGTTTTGCCGTCGGGGCGCAGCAGCGGGATGATGCCGTTCTTGCGTACGTAGGCGAGACGCTCGGCCAGACGGCTGGCGGCGTAGATCGGCAGCGGCAGCAGTGCTTTGGTGTCGTCGGCCGCATAGCCGACCATCAGGCCCTGGTCGCCGCCGAACGTGTTGTAGGCCTCCTCCTTGCTGATCTGCTTGTCATCGCCGTAGTTGCCCCATGCGCCGCCGTCGTTGCTGTCGAATTCTCGCGGCCGGATGTTGTTGATCACGCCTGCACCTTCGGGGTCGAGGCCGCTGGCGGCATCCGTGTAGCCGATGTCGGCGATGGCTTTGCGCACGATGGCCACATGGTCCAGCGTGCGGGGCGCGGACACCTCGCCTTCCACGACCACGAGGCCGTCTTTGGCGGAGGTCTCCACGGCGACGCGCGAATCCGGATCGAGTGTCAGATAAGCGTCGAGGATGGAGTCCGAAATGATGTCGCAGACCTTGTCAGGGTGCCCTTCGGTCACCGATTCGGAGGTGAGCAGTCTGGTCATGGTGTGTTCCCTTCTGTGTTGTGGTTGTATCTGTATGCACGAATTGATGTGTACGTTGGAATGATTAAATCTCACTGTATTTCTGATGGCCTGTCTCGCTGATAATTGAGGACTTCAGCTTCCGTCTCTCCCCCAGTCAGCTTCGCTGACAGCCCCCTCGTCAGAGGGGGCCAGCACCCTTAACCAAATACGAGACGGAACACTAGAATTCTGCGATGAAACGTTCCAGGGCCTGCTCGCCGAAGCGCAGCGCCTGCACCGGCACGCGCTCGTCGATGCCATGGAATTGGGCGATATAGCTGAATCCCTCGGGCACCTGCAATGGCATGAACCCGCACGCCTGAGCCTCGGGGCTGACCTGCTTGACTTCCTTGCTGTCGGTGCCGCCGGACGAGAGGAACGGCAGCACCACGGCATCGGGGTCCAGATCATGCAATACCGCGGTGATGCCTGTGAACAGCTCGGCATCCGGCTCGGTGAGGTACCCGCTGCTGCGGTGTATCGGGGTGACGGTGATGCCCGGTCCGGCGAGTCGTTTCAGGGTGTCGACCAGAAGATCCTCCTGACCGGGCAGCGCGCGGCCATCCACCAGTGCCGTCGCTTTGGCCGGCACGATGTTGACCGTGCTTCCGGCGTCGATGGAGCTGACATTGAACGTATTACGTAACGAAGATGCCACCCACGCCGTGGTCGCCCCGGCCGACTGCGCCAACCGCTGGATGTCGGCAGGCGCATAGGAGGCGTCTGCCGCATTGGCATCGGCCGTCCGGCCATTGACCTCACTCAGACCGTCCAACAACGCGCGTGTCACCGGGCTGAGTTCGACGGGCCACTCGTATTCGGCGACGCGCACTGCGGCTTCGGCGACGCGCACCACGGCATTGTCATGGTTGATCTGCGACCCATGGGACTGAGTGCCCTGCGCCTCGAGTCTGAACCACTGCGTGCCTTTTTCACCGACTTGCACATAGTAGACGCGCCTGCCGTTGACATAGTCGGAGAAGCCTCCGGTCTCGCTGATGACATATCCGATGTTTGCGAAGATTTCCGGGCGGTGCTCGGCCACCCAATCCGAACCGATATGCCCGCCGGCCTCCTCGTCGGGAAGCAATACGAATCGCACATTGCGACGGGGCCTGACCCCACGCCTGACCAGCGCACGGATGGCGGCAAGCGACATCGCGACCATGTCCTTCATATCCACGGCGCCGCGGCCCCAGACGCATTCGACGCCAGCCGCGTCGGGGGCAATCAGCCCGGAAAGCGGATCGACCGACCAGTCATCAGGATTGGCAGGCACGGTATCAAGATGACCATGCACCAGCAACGTCGGCAGAGTCTGGTCCTCACCCGGGATTTCAGCCACAAGAATCGCCCGCCCTGGGGCGCTTTCGATGATGGTCGACTCGATGCCCGCCTCGCGCAGCCGTTCCGCCGCCCAATCGGCCGCCGGACGCTCGTTGCAGGTGCCGTCACCGTTGTTGCGCGTATCGAAGCGGATCAGGTCCTGAAGAAAACCGATGGCCTCATCTCCGGCTGCGGCTGCGGTTGCGATGACATTCGATTCGTTGATTGCCGTCACGGCGTATTCCCTTCCACGAGTCCGCCCGCACGTGCTTCCCCAAGACATGCGAGACGTTGCATTGATTGCGAGACGTTACCTAGCCTGCATGGTATGGGTCGCTCCGAGGCCTCGTCAAACGACAAATCCCCTGTGTCCTCGGACATGAAGGTATAAGAGAAATATAGAATCGGCTCACATTCGGCATGATTGCAACGCTGACGGCGCAGCCCTCCGCACGCGCTATAAGCAGCTCCCATGCGTGCGCCATAAGCAATGGATATAGGCCAATCGCACAGCGGCGCCGTCCATAATCATTTCATTGATGACATCATAAATTTTACCGATTGGCAGCCCGAAACGGCACACCTTGGAAGCTGATAGATTGTGTGGCATGGCTTTCCGGCCGGGGATGTCGGGAAGCGTCTATGTATCCAGCGACCACGTATCTTCGGATCCGTCGCACGGCCATTGCAAAGAAGGGGTTTATGTCTGATCATCAATTCGCGACGTCACAGGTGCATGCCGGGTTCGACCCCGGCGCCAACGCCGACTCCGTGACGCCGGTCATCTATTCGAATGCGGCATTCTGGTTGGAGAATTCGCAGCGCGGACATGATGTGGCCAACGGGGACATTCCAGGATTCCTGTACTCCCGGGTTTCCAATCCCACAGTGTCGTTCCTGGAGAAGAGAATCGCCGAGCTCGACGGCGCCAAGGAGGCGGTGGCGGTCGCCTCCGGCATGGCTGCGATCACCTATGCGATCCTGAACGCTGCTGAAGGCGGCGGCCGCATCATCGCGCCCTATGACGTCTATGGCGGCACGTTCGACTCGCTGCGCACCCTGCTGCCGCAGTTCGGCGTGCATACGGACTTCGTGGAGGACATCAATGACATCGATCATATCGAATCGCTGATCGGCGATCCGAACAATACGGGAGACACCGATGTCAAGGCGATTTTCGCCGAATCGGTGTCCAACCCCACCACGGTCATCACCGACGTCGAGGCGCTGGCCGAGCTGGCTCATCGCCATGGCATCCCGCTCATCATCGACAACACGCTGCCGACACCGTATCTCTATCGCCCGCTCGAACATGGCGCGGACATCGTCGTGTATTCCACCACCAAAGCGCTGAGCGGCCACGGCAATGCCATCGGCGGCGTGGTGACCTCCGGCGACTCGTTTGATTGGGCGAACGGCCGGTATCCGCAATTCACCGAGCCTGAGTACATCCTTGGCGAGGCGGCAGGCCGCGCACCGCGCAGTTTCGCCGAGGCGGCAGGGCCTCTGGCGTTCATCCGCCGTCTGCGGTTGAAGTATTTGCGTCTGACCGGTGCGGTTTTGGGCCCGTTCGAGGCGTATCTGCAGTTGATCGGCCTGGAGACGCTCAGCGAGCGTGTATCGAAGGAGACAGCGTCCGCCACCGCCGTGGCGAAATACCTGTCGCAGCAGCCGCATGTCACCAAAGTCAACTATTCCGGACTGCCCGGAAGCGCACAGGCGGATCTGGTCGCCGAGCATTATCCGTTGGGCATCGGGTCGGTGCTGTCCTTCGAACTCGAAGGCGGTGCCGTGCAGACCGCCGCATTCATCAACAGCGTGAAACTGTTCAGCTATCTGGCGAACATCGGCGACGCCCGCTCGCTGATCGTCGATCCGGTGAACACCACGCACTGCGAATTCACGCAGGAGGCGCGCACCATCAACGGAGTGGACGCCACCACCATCCGACTGTCGATAGGTCTGGAGAATCCGGACGACATCATCGCCGATCTGGAGCAGGCGTTCCAGAAAGTCTATGCCTGATTCCTGAACTTGTTTCGGCTCCCCTCAGGGGAGCTGGCCCCGTAGGGACTGAGGGGTAGTCACCAGCTTTGTTCAGACAGCTGTAACGTATGTTCGACTACCCCTCAGTCGGCTTTGCCGACAGCTCCCCTGACAAGGGCATAATATGACGAATTGCTGACGCGGCATACCAGGCGATATGGAAAAGGCGACCTGCATGGGTCGCCTTTTCCATATGCTTACGGACTTTGTTCCGATACGGCTTCGGCTCCCCTCCATATCGATAATGGAGGGGAGCCGAAGTAAGTGCCGAATGGGAATCAGTCGTTGTGGGCGGCGTGCACATTGAAGTGCAGTTTGGTGAGCAACTGCTTGCGGTATGCGGTGAAATCGTCGGATACACGGTCGCGCTGGGCCAGCTCGATCGGCACAATCTCCTTGATGCGACCCGGCCGCGGCGTCATGATGACCACACGATTGCCAAGGTATATGGCCTCATCCACATCGTGCGTCACCAGAATCATCGTCATGTGGTACTTCTCCCACAAATCGAGGAGCCGATCCTGCAGGTCGGCACGGGTGAACGAGTCCAACGCGCCCATCGGCTCGTCGAGCAGCAGCACTTCGGGATGGTCGATCAGAGCGCGTGCGATGGCCACGCGCTGCGCCATGCCGCCGGAAATCTGGTGCGGATACGATTTCTCGAATCCTTGCAGGCCGACCTTGGCGATGTATTCGGCGACCTCGTCCTTGTGCTCTTTGTACTTGCCCTGAGCCTTGAGTCCGAACGCGATGTTCTCCTCCACGGTGAGCCAAGGAAACAGACTGCCCTGCTGGAAGACATAGCCACGCTCGGGGTTCGGCCCCTCGATCCGACGGCCTTTGAACGACACTTCGCCACGCTGCGGCTTGTCCAATCCAGAAATCAAACGCAGCAGCGTGGTCTTGCCGCAGCCGGAAGGGCCGATGATGGAGATCAGCTCGCCTTTGCGGATATCGAGGTTCACGTCGGACAGCGCCGTCGTGACGCTGCCGTCATCGCCGACGAAATCACGTTCGACATGCGAGATGGAGATCAGCGGCGCGTTGCCGTTCGTCGTATCCACTGGAGCCCCGGAGAGCCCCTGAGTTTCGGTCGCCGTTGCAGCGCTCATTTCACCAGTCCCTTCTGCCAACGCAGCACACGGCCGCGGATGAGTTCAACAAGTTTCATGATCAAGGAGAACAGTATGGCCATCACCACGATCGCCGCGAGAATCTCGTTGTATGCCGACCATGCCTTGGCCTGATCGATGTAGTAGCCAAGGCCACCGGGCTGACCCATCATCTCGGAAATGACCAAGGTCAGGAAGGAAAGGCTGTTGGCCATGCCGATGCCGGTGAAGATGCTGGGCATGGCGTTCGGAATGGCCACATGGAACAGGATGTACGGCGTATGGGCGCCCAATGTGCGCGACGCTTCGACCAGCATCTTCGGCGTGCTCTGGATGCCTTGAGCGGTCAGGAACGCCACCGGGAACCAGGAGCAGATCAGCAGCAGGAAGACGGCCGCGATGAACGGGGTGGGCATCAGGGTCAAGGCGAACGGCATCCACGCGACCGCAGGAATCACACCTGTGATCTTCAGCAACGGGAACACCCAGTAGTAGGCGCGGGCGAACCATCCGATGAGCACGCCGGTCACCACACCCAGTACCACGCCGGATACAAAACCGGCCGCGAACAGACGTACCGAATAGAACGTGTTCAAGGCGATGTAGTTGCCATCGGTCACAAACGGTTCCAGCACCTGGGCGGGACCGGGGAAGAACGGCTGCGGCAGCACCTGGAGTTTGGTGCCGGTGACATCCCACAGCGCCAACAGCAGTCCCATGGCGAAACGGAACTGCGCGCGATACCGATACCGTCCGGCGGACACCGGGTCACGCGCATCGACCGCGCCGATGATGACATACAGCACGACCAGCGCCGCAAGAAGGAACAGGTAGGCTTCCTGACCGTTGAGCAGGAAAATCCAGATCTGGCCTTGCTTGAATTGCACAGGTGCGATTTGCGGGAAGACCACGTTGACGATGGCTGCGATGACGAATCCCACCACGGAGAACGCCACGACGATCGGATATGGTACAGTGCGCGCCACTTTCGCGGAACCTGCCTCATAAGGAGTCGCCGAAGCACCGACGCTGCCGCTCTTCAGAGCTGTTGATTCCGACTGAGCCGTCCCCTGCTGCGCATCGCGCGCGTCAAGCCTTGAGGCCGAGATCGGCTGGCCGACCGCTTCAGCTGTGATACTGCTCATTGTTCCCGGGTTTCCTTCCAATGACGTTTGATTGTTGTGAATACTCCACTGATTGTCGTGAGCGTCCCGCTCCGGCACCGATTCCGGTGTCTGTTCTGCAATATCAGGGCGGAACGCCCCGAACATCGGCTCACGCATGCTTATGTCATAACCATTGCATGCGAATGCGAACCGCATATTCGGAGCGAACCGTCATGATGTTGATGACGTTGGCGTTGGGCGTCAGCTCAGGTCGATCTTCTGGTAGACCTGATCGGCGAACGCATCCGGGTTGTCGGTCTTCAGGAATCCGATGGACTTCAGACCTTCGGAGAAGAACTTCACGTCGTCCTGGATCTGGGCCTGCTCGTTGTCCTTCACGCCGTAGTCATAGCTCTTGAACAGTTTGACGATCAGCGCCTTGTCGTTGATGGTGGAGTACTTGTTCTGCATCACCAGATCGGCGGACTCTTCAGGATGCTGGGCGATGTAGTCGCGGGCCTTGTTGAGCGCACGGATGATGGCGGCCATCTCATCGGGCTTCTCGTCGATGATCTTCTTGGAACCGTAGAGGAAGCAGCAGAAGCGCTTAGCGAACTGCGGATTCGTGCCGAGATCGAAGATGATGTCGACGGTGCCCTTTTCCTCCTGCATGGTGGGCAGCGGATCCCACAGGGCGGCGGCGGCGATCTGGCCGTTCTGCAGTGCCTCAAACTCGAGGTTCGCATCATCGAACGGCAGGTACTTCACATCGCCGTTCTTCTGGTCGACGTTCAGACCGGCATCGCCGAGCCACAGGTTCGCGGCCTCGTACGGCGTGCCGCCGATCTCATCGACACCGATGGTCTTGCCCTTGAGATCCTGGGCGGTCTTGATCGGAGAGCCCTTCTTGACGGCGATCTTGATGCAGCCCTTGTTCAGTGCGCCGACGACCTTGGTCTTCACGCCGTTCTCGATGGACGGGAAGAACTGGAAGTCGCCGTTGGTCACCGCGAAGCGGCCGGTGTCCAGACCGACCTTGCGGGTCTCGGTGTCGGCGGTCACCAGCTTGGCGTTGATGCCCTCCTCCTTGAAGAAGCCCTTTGCCAGGGCGATGCCGATAGGCGAGCTGCACAGCGAGCTGGACTTCGGGAATTCGACAGTGCCGTATTTGTAGTCGGCGGTCTGGGAGTTCGAGCTGTCGGAACTTGCCGTGTTGCTGGACGGAGCGGAGGTGCTCACGCCACAACCGCCGAATGTCAATACTGTCAGCAGGACACCGAAAATGGCGGTGCCTTCCATGATGAGACGATGCTTGTTCAGCATGATCCCCAACCCCTCTCTGAGCCATCCTTTGCTTGGCCGCATGCCAAGACATAACTTCCTGATGGTTCTCAATGTGGTAGATACGCGGAAGCAGATCGCTTCCGTCCCCCGACGATCCCGTGGCTTCTGATTCCAACCTTTCCACGTGCCGTGCGAAGTACTTTCATGGTACCGCGTAGGATTGCGGCAACCGCATGATTTCAACGTTTTTGAGTTCCGTATATTGGATAGCGGGGTATATGATTCGCTTATATACAAGATATGAATATGCGCGATGCACCATGAGGAGCATCGCGCATATTCATGAAATGGATTACCGGCGCCGCGTTGGCTTTACTCTTCCATGACGCTCGCCCCAATCCATCTCTGTGGCGTTTCAGGACAGCAGACTGTCAATCTGCTGGTCGATACCTTCGGTGGACTCACGCCGATCATCGTCAAGGCTTTCATAGGCCTTCTCCAGAGCCTGGCCCAGATCCTCGATAAGGTCGTTCACATCCTCGATGCCCACAGACAGGCGAATCAACTCGTCGGTGATGCCGACCTTAAGACGTTCCTCGCGCGGCAGTTCGAAATGGGTCATACGGGCGGGCAGTTCGGCCAAGGACTCCACAGCACCGAGCGAGACCGCCAGACGGAACACGTGCAGGTTGTTCAGCACCACTGCGGGGTCCACGCCATCCTTCACCTCGAAACTCAGCACGCCGCCGGCGCCCTTGAGGCCCTTGGCTTGAAGCTCACGGTCGCCGTCCTTGCCCAATCCCGGATAGTTGACCTTCTTGACCAGCGGATGCTTCAGCAGATATTGCGCGATGGCTGCGGCGTTCCTCTGCTGGCGGTCCATTCTCAGGGCCAGCGTCTGGATGCCACGACGCACGGCATCGCATTCCGCCGGAGGCAGAATGCCGCCCAATCGGTTCTGCGCGAAGTAGATGCGGTTCGCCAGATCTTCGCTGGAGGTGACCACCAGTCCGGCGATCACATCGGAATGGCCGGCAAGATACTTGGTGGCGGAATGAATTACCACATCGGCACCGAGATCGAGCGGCTGCTGCAGATACGGGGTCACGAACGTGTTGTCCACGATCACCAGGGCACCGTACCGGTGGGCGATGGCGGCGATGCGGTTCACATCGTTGACCTGCAGGAGCGGATTGGTGATGGTCTCGAAATACACGGCCTTGGCCGGCGCGGTATCACCGTTGCCGCTGATGGCGCGTTCCAACCGCTCGAAATCGTCGGAGGTGTTCACCGTGGTCAGGCGAAGCCCCCAGCGGGTGAAATGGTCGTTCAACTGCGAGTAGCTGCCGCCGTACACGTTGTCGCCAGCGACGATGCGATCGCCCGGCTGGAAGATGGAGAGCACCGCGTGAATCGCGGCCAGACCGGATGCGAACGCGAACCCTCGCGTGCCATGCTCCAGCTGCGCGATCTGACGCTCCAGAAAATCACGTGTCGGATTGCCGCTTCGCGCGTAGTCGTAGCGCGGGGTCGCGCCCACGAAGGGGAACGTGTACGTCGAGGAATTGTAGATCGGCGGGTTCACCGCTCCCGTATCGTTGTCATGAACCGGCAGACCATGTACGAGCTGCGTGTTGAACCTTGTCATCAGTGGTATTCCCTTTCGTGTTATGTGCAATAGTCAGATGAATCGAAATCGACGCGAATCGGATAGTCATACGGCATGCTGCCGCGTTCTGGAAGATGGCCGCACGCATCCTCAGGCGAATGCGCCGGAAGTCAGCTGGCTGAATACGTCGGCTTCGGCATGGCGCTTGATGTACTGCTCGTAGGCGATCTCGAACGCCTGGCCCAGATCCTCAATGAGGTCGGCCGCGTCCTCGATGCCCAAGGACAGGCGCACCAGTTCGTCGGTGATGCCGACCTTGAGACGTTCCTCGCGCGGCAGTTCGAAATGCGTCATGCGACATGGCAGTTCGGCCAGGGACTCGACAGCGCCCAGCGAGACCGCCAGACGGAAGACATGCAGGTTGTTGAGCACATCTGCCGGGTCGACCCCGGGCACCACTTCGAAGCTCAGCACGCCGCCTGCGCCCTTGAGGCCCTTGGTGGCAAGACGCTGGTCTCCGGCACCGGGCAGTCCCGGATAATGGACGGATTTGACCAGAGGATGGGCCAGCAGGTATCGCCCTACGGAAAGCGCGTTCTCCTGCTGGCGGTCCATACGCAGCGCCAACGTCTGGATGCCACGACGCACCGCATCGCATTCGGCCGGTGCCAGCACGCCGCCCAGACGGTTCTGTGCGAAATAGATACGATTGGCGAGTTCCTCGCCGGAGACGACCACCAGACCGGCGTTCACGTCGGAATGGCCTGCAAGATACTTGGTGGCGGAGTGAATCACGATATCCGCACCGAGTGCAAGCGGCTGTTGCAGGTATGGGGTCACGAACGTGTTGTCCACGATGGACAACGCACCATACCGGTGGGCCACTGCGGAGATGCCGCGCACGTCGTTGACCTTGAGCAGCGGGTTGGTGATGGTTTCGAAGTAGACGGCTTGTGCTGGCGCGATGCCGTTCGCGGGGTCGCCCTGGACGGCTGCCGTCAGGGCTTCCAGGTCCTGCGTGTCGATGGACTCGACCTTGAGACCCCAGCGGGTGAAGAATTCGTTGAGCTGCGAGTAGGTGCCGCCGTAGATATTGTCGCCCACCACAATGCGGTCGCCCGGCTTGAAGATGGAGAGCACGGCGTGGATCGCCGCCAAGCCGGATGCGAATGCGAAGCCTCGCGTGCCCTGTTCGAGCTGGGCAATCTGACGCTCCAGGAAGTCGCGGGTAGGATTGCCGCTTCGCGCGTAGTCGTAGCGGGGCATCGCGTCGACCCTCTCGAAGGCATATGTCGTTGAGTTGTAGATCGGCGGGTTCACGGCTCCGGTGTTGTTGTCATCAACCGGCAGTCCGTGGACGAGCTGAGTGTTGAACCTGGTCATTGCGCACCTCCCCTACGGTGTCTCGTTGCGATGTTGTCGCCGTGCCTGTTATGGTCGAGGCCCCTCCTCGCTTGGCACGTCTTCGACGATAACGCAAAAACACCGGTCTTGGCAGGCCTTGGTTATACGTGTTGGTTATGGGATGCTATGGGATGCTATGGGATGCTTCGGCAGGCCTGACTAGTATGCTGCGCCGTAAGTTCGTTGATCAATTGACTACCCCTAAGTCCCGCTTCGCGGGCCAGCTCCCCTGACAAGGGGAGCCTCCAATATTCAACGAACTTACGACCCGGCTCGACTAGACTGTGGAAGCATGAAGGTTACCAAGGCTTTGACCCGTCTGAAGGGTTCGCAGACCGATCCGGTGTTCCTGTTGCTGCATGGCTGGGGTTCCAATGAATACGATCTGCCTGATCTGCTCAACTACTGTGGAGCCGGTTCCGCTGACTACGCCAGTCTGCAGGCTCCTATCGCCTATGGCATGGGATACACGTGGTTCGGCTCCTGGTCGCATGAAGGCGTTCCCGAGGGCGCTTCTCTCGATGAACAGGCACACTCCGCCGCACAGGCCATCGACGACTGGGTCGCCGCGAACATCCCTGCAGAACGACCCGTGATCACCATGGGGTTCTCGCAGGGCGGTCTGCTCGCCTGCCATATGCTGCGATTCAACCCCGAGCGCTATGCCGCAGCCGTCTCTTGTTCCGGATGGCTGGCACCCGGTCCGGTCGCAGGCGATGTCGAGTTGAAGACGCTCGATCGTCCGGTGTTCTATGGTCATGGCGCCATCGACGACATCTTCCCGGCATCCGATGTGGCTGCGATGAGCATGTTCTGGCGCGAGCACAGCCAGCTTACTGAACAAATCTATCCCGGCATGGCGCATTCGATGAACATGCCGGAGATGCGCGACATTCAGCGCTTCCTCGAATCCAACGGTTTCATCCGTCCGCAGATCTGGTAGCAGCCCCTCTGCTCCATGCACCGGCCGCTGCCCGTGAAACATCCGGTGAAACAATCATCTGGTGCTTCACGGGCGGCGTATGCCTCATTGCGCGTAATCGACGTGCGCGAATTCAGGCACTTTGTACCATTTCACCGGGTAGCCGGCACCGTGCGCGCAGAATACGGAATCCGGGGTGTTGTCCAGGTCCGATTCCGGATCGTAATGTGCGTCACGAATCACCAGATTCTCGTCATGGCATGGACGGTATCCCCCGAATGTGGCGGAGAAGCGCCCGTGTCCGTGAGTGTATTGGCTGACTTCCATCGCATAGTCACGCATCTCGGAGACGGGAGCGCTGCCGGTCACCGTGGCGTACTCGCCATCATCGGCAGGCGTGTCGAACGTGCCCGACATGCGTTGGATGTCGCTCATCGCCCGGCCAATCATGGCGCTGGGCACTTCGAGCGTAAAGCGATACCACGGTTCCAGAACACGGCAGTTGCCAGGCTTGCTGGTATCAGGCCGTTCCTCCACCGGAGTCGAAGGATGTCCCGTCACTCCCGCGTGCGCTTCCATCAATCCCTGGCGGATGGCGCGATATGTGGCCTGTCTGAAGTCTCCGCCTTCCGTGTGTTTCAGATGCGCCTTGCCGGCCACCAACGTCATACGGATATCGGTCAATGGTGCTCCGATCAGCACGCCTAAATGCTCGCGCTCGGTCAGATGGGTGAGAATCAGCCGCTGCCAGTTGCGGTCCAGGTCATTCTCGCTGACCGCCGACGATACGGTTACGCCACTGCCCGGTTCCCCCGGCTCCAGCAGGATATGAGCCTCGGCATAATGCCTAAGCGGCTCGAAATGGCCGACGCCTTCAATCGGAGCGGTGATCGTCTCACGGTAGAGGATCGATCCGGCGCCGAAATCCACATGGAGGCCGAACCGCTCGGCGAGCGTCTGCTGGATGATCTCCAATTGCACGGCACCCATCAGCTGTATGTGAATCTCCTCAAGACGGGACACCCACACCACATGCAGCAGCGGATCCTCGTCCTCGAGTTCCCTCAATGCCGTCAGCACTTTGTGCAGTGTCAGATCGTCGAATGTCGGGCGTACGGCCGGAACCTGAGGCACATCATCCTCGCCGTCATCGGCACCGGAGCCGCTCGACCGGTCACCGTCGCTCGCAGAGCCGCCGTTGTTCACTGGAGATGCCGATTCCTTCGCTTCCGTCGCGCCCGCGCCGGCAGGCAGGACCGTATAGGTCAGCACCGGCTGCAATGCCGGCGCTCCGGCATCCAGCTCCGAGCCGAGCCCTGCACCGGGAAACGTACGAGTCAGACCGGTCACCGCGCATACCGCACCAGCCGGCAGCTCGGTCACCGTTTCGAATCTGGCGCCATTGTAGACGCGCACCTGATCGATCTTCTCATGCCACTGCGTCTCGTCGGCCGCATGCTGCATCGCCGTCCCATCGGGGTCGTTGCCGCTGACGATCTCCTTGGCTTTGAGACATCCGCCGGTCACCCGCAGCCAGGTCAGTCGATTGTGCTGACCGTCATGGGCGATCTTGAACACCTTGGCTCGGAAATCCTCAGCCCAACGCGGCTCCTGCGTATAGGTTTCCATACCATCCAGCAGGTCATCCACACCATCGAGTTTCAGTGCCGATCCGAAGTACACGGGGAACAATTCCCTGTCGGCTATCATCTGACGCACTCGCCCCAAGGTCACGGAACCCATATCCAGATATTCGTCCATCGCCTGCTCGTCCAGTGTGGCGATGTCCTCGACCATATCGCCGAACTCCACCGTGGCGGCTGATGCCGATTTCCCATCATGCTGCCGTACGTCCATGGAGGGCAGCGGAACCACGGCATCGCTCAACCGTTTGCGCAACTGCCGGAGCACGGCGTCACGGTCGAAACCGGCGGCGTCGCATTTGTTGACGAAGATGAACGTGGGGACATGATAGCGTGCCAGCAGACGCCACAGCGTCTCGGTATGGCCTTGCACCCCGTCCGTGCCGGAAACGACGAGAATCGCATAGTCCAGCACCGTGAGCACGCGTTCAGTCTCCGCGGCGAAATCCACATGGCCCGGCGTATCCAGCAGGGTGAGCGCCAGCTGTCCATGCTCCACCAGCGCCTGATGCGCGAAAATCGTGATGCCTCGGGCCTTCTCCAACGTATTGGTATCGAGGAAGGCGTCACCATGATCCACGCGGCCCAGCTTGCGAATCTCGCCGGTGCGGTACAGCAACGCCTCGGACAACGTGGTCTTGCCGGCATCCACATGGGCCACAATGCCCGCCACGATTCGCTTCATTCATCCCCATTTCCGTTCGGTGCCAGCGTGACGACAGTCCCATCGACCATCCCGGCAACGCGTTGTTCGCCCCACCAATATATCCATGCAGCATGAAATCGATCTGCGCCGCGAACCGAACGCCGTGATTCCCGGCCGTTTCATGGTTCCTCTTCAGAGCCGGCAATGAGGCAACGGCCACAGCAACGTGACACATCGGCCACGCCGCCAACCATTCACGAGGGACGTGCATTCAGCGTGAGCTCGTCCCACATACCAAGAGCGCCCGGCCCAAGATGGGGACGGGCGCTCTTCTGCACCTCAGGGGCGGGCCGTCAATCGGAGAATCCGCTCAGACCGCCCACCGTTTCAGGCGCGACGGCGACGCCACACTATCAGGCTCACGCCGGCCACTGCGAGCAGAAGCACGGCGGCCGCCACTACGGCCACTGAGGAGCCGGTCTCAGTCAGCTGCTTGGACTGAGTCGGCTTGCCTGGCTGCGTCGGCTTGGTTTCAGTCGGCTTGCCGGCTTCGGCCTTGACCAGCGCGTCGCTGGCGGCCTTCAGCTCGGCTGCAGCCTTGTCCACCTCGCCCTGAGTAGCCTTGTCACCCTTGGCGAGCACGTCAGCCGCAGCCTGCTTGGCGGCGGCGAAGCGCGTCCACGAGTCGGCCGTATAGTCGGACTGCTTCTTGGCGGATGCATCGGCCGTATCCTTCTTCAGCGAGGCGATGCTGTCAGCGGTCGCCGGCAGGTTCGCCGGGTCGGCAACCGACTTGAACGTGACGGTGGAGGTCACGTCATCGTCAGCATCCTTGTAGTCGTTCAGACCGTTCGCGGTAATTTCGGCGCTCTGGTCGCCATCGGCGGTGAAGTCGACGTCCACGCTGGCGGTCAGCGCGTTGTCATGCGTCTTCTGCTCGGCCTTCACGGTGTCGGTCTTGCCGGCCACGGTCAGCGAGAGCACACTGACAGAACCGGTGGCCTTCACACGAACCGTGGCCTTGCCGGTGACGGTCGCATCCTTGAGCGGCTTCCAGGTCGCACCGCCGTCAGTGGAGTATTCGGCATCGGCGACAGTCGGCTTGGGCTGATCCTTAGTGACGGCGGTGAACGCGTTCACCAGACCGGCACCGCGATATTCCTTGTTGTCGCTCTTGGCGGGGTCGGCCAGCTGAGCGTAATTGACGGCGGCCTGCTTCTTCATAAGGTCAAGCACCTGCGCAGGAGTGAAGTCGGGGTGGATGGCCTTGATAAGTGCCGCGACGCCCGCCGCGTGCGGGGAGGCCATCGACGTGCCGCTGTAGTAGGCGTAGTCACCGCCATCGATATCAGGATCGACAGTGGAGGCGATGTTGACGCCGGGTGCGGCGACATCAATCGACTCGGTGCCGTAGTTGGAGAAGCTGGCGCGCTCGTAGCTGCCGAGCTTGCCCCGTTCGGTCTCGCCTACTGCGGAGACGGTCACGACACCGGGCAGACTTGCGGGGATGTCGATGCCGTCCTTGACGTCACGGTTCTTGATGATGGACTTGCCATCGCCGTTGGCATACGGCTCACCGCTGTTCGCGTCGGCCACATCGTCCGGGCTTCCCGAATCGGGAGCGGGATCGTCCATGTTCTGATCGGAGTTGCCTGCGGCGGCGACACTGGTCACGCCCTTTGCCGTGGCGTAGGCGACGGCGCGGCGGACTGCCTCATAACCGGCGGTCTGCGTCGGATCAGACGGCACCCAGTACTCCCACGGATCGGAGTAATAGCTGTTGTTGGTCACGTCGATGCCATGCTCGGCGGACCAGACGAAACCGCAGGTGACGTATTCGGGGTACAGGAAACCGCCGTCGTTCATCGCCTTGATGGCGGCGATCTTCACGCTGGGGGCCACGCCGTCCACTCCTTTGCCGTTCGATGCGGCGGCGATGGTTCCGGCGACATGCGTACCGTGGGAGCTTGCGGTGGGACGCCACGGGTACACCTCCTGGCCGTCGACATTCACCTTCTCCTGAGAGGGGATGCCATTGACCGAGCAATCAACGGACTTGTCGAAATCGATCTGGCTGGTGCCGTCCGTGTTCTTGAAGTCCTCATGGCGGTAGTCGACACCGGAGTCGATGACGCCGACGGTGACCGGCGCAAGCGGCACATCCTTGTCAGTTACTTCCTTGGCCTTGTCGGCACCGAGGGCGAGCACGCCCCAAGCCATGTCCGCCGTGGTGTACGGGTCGGAGGCCAACGACTTCTCCTTGTCGAACTGGCCGGCGTTGCTTGGTGTGTTCAGCGAGAACGTGCTGGCCCCATCCTTGTCGATCACATCCTCGTCACCGGTCACATAGGCCTGACGCGTTGCACCGACGGAGTCGACCTTGATGCCGGCCTCAGTGGCAGCCTCGGCGTAATCCTTGGCGAAGCTCTTCGACTTCGCCTGTACGAAGAACGTGCCGAACTGCGGGTACTGGGACAGCGCCACACCGCCCAGCTTCACGGCTTCATCAACGGCAGCCTTGAGTTGCGCCTCAGTGGCGCCTTCCGGCAGGTTCACCGCATAGTTGCGCGGGTTGTCGGACGGTTCGACCGGCGAATAGACGGGTGTGGCATCAGCCGCGTACGCCACGGATCCGACCGCGCCAACGGCTACGCACGACGCTGCCATGGCGATCGCGGCGAAGCCGGATATCATTTTCTTGGTGAATGCAGATTGCTGCATGGACTTCCTCCTCTGTCACATCGACATGATTCGCACAATTCCCTTCACACGAACCCGTCGATAGCTGGCAGAATACATCCAGGTAACGTTACGATTGCGTTGCATATTCATTCAGTGAAACCCGCATGGACGCTCAAGACCGCCACCGGCGATGACACGACGGACTTGCCCGGCTTCCGCTACAATGGGCACTCGAAACAGCACACCCTGAGGAGCATGCGTGACGTATTCCGACATCAACGTTTTCGGCCGGCCTTCCCCTTCCCCGTCCGCCACGGCATCGTTCAATACCGATAAATCCGGATTCCCACGCGATTATGTGACACTTGATCTGGAAACCACCGGTTTTTATCCGAACCGTTGCGCCATCACCGAAATCGGTGCGGTCCGCGTACGGAACGGGCGAGTCATCGACCAATTCCAAGAATTGATCAATCCGTTGCGCCCCATTCCCGCGCAAATCACCGCTCTGACCGGCATCAGTGACGTCATGGTGGCCGATTGCGATCCGATTGATGAAGTGCTTCCCCGATTCATCGATTGGCTGGACGACGCTCCTGCTCTGTCTTCACCGGAGCGAATCGGCATAGAGCCGATTGTGGGGCATAACGTCAGTTTCGATCTACGTTTTCTCGATTACAATGCCCGCCATATCGCAGGTTCGTCGTTCATGTGCACCGATTACGACACCATGCAGATCAGCCGCGTCCTGTTCCCCGAACACCGGCATCATCGTCTGGCCGATCTTATCGTACGGTTCGGCATTGCCGACAATGAGGAGCATCGCGCGCTGAGCGATGCGATCCAGACACAGGAATGCTTCGAATGGATGCGCCGGTACATCCAGCAACACAATCTGGAGCATTTCGGGTGGCGTATGGTTCCCGCCAAGACCAGCGCCGATATCAGGCATCGGCAACTCGTGCTGCGCTGAACATGATTGTGGCTCCCCACGATGGGGAGCCACAAAACAGACGCGAACCCGCGATCGCTAGATTATCGGGTCACAGACCGTATTCCCTGGCGATGACCGACCACAGCTCGTCTGCGGCGCGATCGACATTGTCGTTGACGATGGTCACGTCGAACTCGTTTTCGGCGGCGAGTTCCACCTTGGCGGTCTCGAGGCGTTTGTTCACTTCCGCCTCGGACTCGGTGCCACGACCCTTGAGACGGCGTACCAGCTCATCGAAGCTCGGCGGAGCGATGAACACATATACCACATCCACGCCAAGCTCCGCGGCACGCTCCTTGATACGGCGTGCACCTTGCAAATCGATTTCCAGCAAGGTGGGGACGCCTTCGGCTAGATGCTCCTGCACCGGCTTCAACGGGGTGCCGTAGCGTGCAAGGCCATGCACCAGAGCGGTTTCCAGGAACTCGCCCTTGTTCTCCTTGGCGGAGAACTCCTGGTCAGTCAGGAACCAGTAGTTGACACCATTGACCTCGCCCGGCCTCGGCTTGCGGGTGGTAGCGGACACAGACAGCCACACTCCCGGGTGCTTCTTGCGCATCGCGTTCTCCACAGTGCCTTTGCCGACGCCTGCGGGTCCGGTAAGCACCACCAAGCGTCCCTTGGGCTTGTCGCCCTGGGCGACATTCGCCGAATCGGCTGCCGCCGGCTCGCTGTTGGCGTTCGTGTTCGCGTTCGCGGTATTGGTTCCCATGCCGTCCTTTTCCTTGTTTTCGCCTTCGTTCATGGCCTCGTACAACGCCTGACGCACGTCAAGGGCGATGGATTCGGTGGCTTGCTTCAGAGCGCTGATATCCGGACCATGAGAAGCGATGAAGCGCGATACGGTGACAAGCACGTTGCCGCGGGTGCCCTTGAATACCGTCTTGAGGTCCTTGGCCTCAGCGCCTTGCCAGCCATAGCCCGGGGAGAGAATCGGACCGGTGAACTGGGAGGGATCCACACCGGAATCCTGAATCCACTGGCCGATGGTCGCGCCGATGATCAATCCGACGGATCCCATGCCCTCGATGTCCACGTTGTGCTTCTGGGCGGTCGCGGCGATGCCATAGGCGACCGTGTGGCCCTGGTAGTCGCCGGACTGGCGGATAGCCGTCTGCAGGCTCATGCCTTCAGGGTTGGAGGTCAGCGATGCCACAAACACACCGCGACCATTGTCCAGCGCCTCAGAGATGAGGCCATTGAGCGAACGCGCGCCATAGTATGGCAGCAGCGTGATGGCATCCGCCAACATCGGGGAGTTCGGCTTGAAATATGCATCCGCGATGGCGGAGATAGTGGTGGGCAGACCGCCGTGCAGGCAGTCCACAATGGTGATGACGCCCATCTGGCGTGCCGCATAGAGCACGCGCTCGAGCGCTTCGAATCCCTTGGATCCGTAGCGCTCGAACATAGGCGTCTGGAATTTGACCGCCGCGGCGCAGCCGCTGGCTGCCTGCAACATACGCATGGAAAACAGTTCCGCGCCTTCGGCGTCGACGTTATACCCCCAGTCGGCGAGAAGCTTCCGGTGCGGATCGATGCCCACACATAACGGCCCATATTTTGCCATAGAGTTGCTCAGACGCAAACCGAAATCGGAACGCTGCGCGTTCAACTCCTCGCTGCTGGGTGTAACCATCAGAACTCCTGTCTCTCTAATTCGAACAGCTGCTTCGAATGATCCTGGATGCTCATGATCTGATAATCATTATGCTTCACGGCCTCGATGGCGAGGAGGGCAGCCTGGAATTCCGTGACGGTGGTGAACTGGGGCAAATCCGCTGCAATTGCTGCCGCGCGGATGGAGTAGCCGTCGGAACGGGAGCCTCGGGAGTTCGGCGTGTTGAGGATCATATCGATCTTGCCGTCCTCGATGAGCTGCACCACGTTCTTGCCCACGGAACCTTCGGCGTGGTGGACGACCACCGGCGCTTCCGGGTCGGAGTCCACGCGGGTACTGATCTTGTCCACGACATTGGAATCGATGCCATAGCGGCGCAGCACGGATGCGGTGCCCTCGGTGGCCCAGATCTTGAAGCCGAGTTCTTCAAGGCGCACGGCGATCAGCGGCAGCTGGCGCTTGTCGGTGTCGTTCACGGAGATGAACACGTTGCCGTGGGTCGGCAGGCCGCCGTCATAGGCCGCAAGCTGGCTCTTGGCGAACGCGTGCGGGAAGTCGCGGTCGAAGCCCATGACTTCGCCGGTGGAGCGCATCTCAGGTCCGAGCAGGATGTCCACGGTCTTGCCGACCGGGGTGCGGAATCGCTTGAACGGCATCACGGATTCCTTGACCGCCACCTGCTGGCCGCGGTGCATCACGCCGCCGTCGCCCTTGGGCAGCAACAGACCGTTCTTGCGCTGGTCGGCGATGGTCTCGCCGGCCATGATGCGCGCAGCGGCCTTGGCCAGCGCCACACCGGTCGCCTTGGAAGCGAACGGCACCGTGCGGGATGCGCGCGGGTTGGCTTCGATGACATACAGCGTATTGGCCATGAACGCATACTGGACATTGATCAGGCCCTGCACATGGCAGCCCTTGGCGATGGCATATGTGCCCTCGCGCAGACGGCGGATCTGGTCGTCGGACAGGGTGGACGGGGGCAGCGTGCATGCGGCGTCGCCGGAGTGCACGCCGGCTTCCTCGACGTGCTCCATGATGCCGCCGATGTACAGTTCCTCGCCGTCGAACAGCGCATCGACATCGATTTCGATGGCGTCCTGCAGGAACTTGTCGATCAGCAGCGGGGATGGCAGACGGCCGGACACGACGGTGTCGGCCTTGGCTTCGGCCAGCGCGCGATCCACGTACTTGGTGAGCTGCTTGTCGTCGTAGACGATTTCCATGCCGCGTCCGCCGAGTACGTAGCTCGGACGCACGAGCACCGGGTAGCCGATGCGGTGGGCGGCGTCCATGGCCTCTTCGAGGCTCAGAGCGGTGCCGTAACGCGGGGCGTTCATCTCCGCCTTCTTCAGGACCTCACCGAAGAGCTCACGGTTCTCGGCCAAGTCGATGGATTCCGGCGTGGTGCCGAGAATCGGCACACCGGCAGCCTTCAGACGCGCCGCCAGGGAGAGCGGGGTCTGACCGCCGAGCTGCACGATGACGCCCTTGACCGGGCCCATCTTCTTTTCGGCCTCGTAGATCTCGAGCACGTCTTCGAAGGTGAGCGGCTCGAAATACAGGCGGTCGGACATGTCGTAGTCGGTGGACACGGTCTCCGGGTTGCAGTTGACCATGATCGTGTCATAGTCCTTGCCGAGCTCCTGCACCGCGTGCACGCAGGTGTAGTCGAACTCGATGCCCTGGCCGATGCGGTTCGGGCCGGAGCCGAGGATGATCACGGCCTCGCGTTCGCGCGGACGCAACTCGGTCTCGTCTGCGTAGCAGGAGTAGTAGTACGGCGTGGCCGCATCGAATTCGGCAGCGCAGGTGTCCACGGTCTTGTAGACCGGACGGATGCCGTAGTTCCAGCGCAGCTCGCGGACGGTGTTCTCTCCCCCGTCGCCGAGACCGCGCAGATGTGCGATCTGCACATCGGACAGGCCGGCGAGCTTGGCCTTCTTCAGGAGCTTCGGGGTCAGGGTCTCGGCCGCGTGAACGGTCATGGCCATGTCGTTGATGAGCATGATCTGCTTCAGGAACCACGGGTCAATCTTGGTGGCCGCATACAGCTGCTCGATGGTGGCACCGCCCCAGATGGCGCGCATGAGCTGCAGATAGCGATGCTCGGTGGGCACCTTGACCTGTTCGAGCAACTCGGCGACTTCCTCGGCGGACGGCTGCTCACCGTCCCAGTTGAAGCCCATGTGGCGCTTGTCGATGGAGCGCATGGCCTTGCCCAGGGACTCCTGGAAGTTGCCGGCCAGCGCCATCGCCTCGCCCACGGACTTCATCGAAGTGGTCAGGGTCGGGTCGGCGCCCGGGAACTTCTCGAAGGCGAAGCGCGGCACCTTGGTGACAACGTAGTCGATGGTCGGCTCGAAGGAGGCCGGTGTGGACTGCGTGATGTCGTTACGGATCTCATCCAGCGTGTATCCGAGGGCCAGCTTGGTGGCGATCTTGGCGATCGGGAAACCGGTGGCCTTGGATGCCAGTGCTGAGGAGCGGGAGACGCGCGGGTTCATCTCGATGACGATGATGCGGCCGGTCTTGGGATGCACGGCGAACTGGATGTTGCAGCCGCCGGTGTCCACACCCACACCGCGGATGATGGCGATGCCGATGTCGCGCAGCTTCTGGTATTCGCGATCGGTCAGGGTGAAGCAGGGCGCCACGGTGATGGAGTCACCGGTGTGCACGCCGACCGGGTCGACGTTCTCAATCGGGCAGACGACCACTACGTTGTCGTTGCGGTCGCGCATGAGCTCGAGCTCGAATTCCTTCCAGCCTTCGATGCCTTCCTCGATGAGCACTTCATCGGTCGGCGAATAGTGGATGCCGGCGCCGGCGATGCGGTGCAGCTCCTCCTCGTCGTGCGCGATGCCGGAGCCGAGGCCACCCATCGTGAAGCTCGGGCGCACGACCAGCGGGTAGCCGAGTTCTTCGGCGATGCGGTCGCATTCCTCAAGGCTGTGGGCGATGCGGGAGCGTGCGGATTCGGCGCCTGCCTCATCCACGACCTTCTTGAAGAGCTCTCGGTCCTCGCCTCGGTCGATGGCCTCGAGGGAGGCACCGATCAGCTCGACGTTGTACTTCTTGAGCACCCCCGCCTCGCCAAGGGCCATGGCGGCGTTGAGCGCGGTCTGGCCGCCAAGGGTCGGCAGCAATGCGTCAGGGCGTTCCTTGGCGATGATCTGCTCGAGAATGGGTGTGGCGATCGGTTCGATATAGGTGGCGTCGGCCATCTCGGGATCGGTCATGATGGTGGCCGGGTTCGAGTTGACGAGGATGACGCGGATGCCTTCCTCACGCAGGACGCGGCATGCCTGGGTGCCCGAGTAATCGAACTCTGCGGCCTGACCGATCACGATCGGGCCGGAGCCGATGACCATCACGGATTTGATGTCGGTGCGCTTCGGCATATCACTTACCTTCCTTGGAGTCGTTGTTGACGTTGCTGACGTTGGCGCGAGCGTCGCGCGGGTTGTTCTTCATAAGATCGCAGAAACGATCGAACAGGTATGCCGCGTCGTGCGGACCTGCTGCCGCCTCCGGGTGGTACTGGACGGAGAACGCGGGGATGTCCACGCACTGCAGGCCCTCGACCACGTCGTCGTTCAAATCGATGTGGCTGACGAACACCTTGCCGTATTTGCCATCCTCGAACGGCGCGTCCACCGTCTTGCCGATTGGGGCGTCGACTGCGAAGCCATGGTTGTGGGCGGTGACCTCGACCTTGCCGGTGGTCACGTCCTTGACCGGCTGGTTGATGCCACGGTGACCGAACTTGAGCTTATAAGTGCCGAACCCGAGCGCCCGTCCCAGCAGCTGGTTACCGAAGCAGATGCCGAAGAACGGGTATCCGGCGTCCAGCACCTTGCGGAGCAACTCAATCTCGGGGCCGGCCTGCTCCGGGTCACCCGGGCCGTTGGAGAAGAACACGCCATCGGGGTTCAGTGCCTCGATCTGTTCGAAGGTGGTGGTGGAGGGGACCACATGCACGCGGCAGCCGCGTTCGGCCATACGGTGCGGGGTCATGCCCTTGATGCCGAGATCCACTGCGGCGACGGTATACAGCGGTTCCTTGCCTTCGTATTCGCCACACGGCTCGATGGTGTACATCTCCTTGGTGGAGACCTCGTCGTACAGGCTCAGGCCTTGCATCTGAGGAGTGGCCTTGACGTCTTCGAGCAGACTGGCCACATCGCGAAGTCGGCCGGTGCCGCCATCGACCAGCGCCTCACCGGAGAAGATGCCGGCGCGCATCACACCTGCCGAACGCAGGTGACGCACCAGCTTGCGGGTATCGATATGGCTCAGCGAAACGATGCCATTCCTCTTGAGGTCATCGTCCAGGCTGCCTTCGGCGCGCCAGTTGCTCACATTCGGCGAGGGGTCGCGCACCACATAGCCGGCGACCCAGATGCGCGAGGACTCGGGGTCCTCGTCATTGACGCCGGTGTCCCCGATGTGCGGGAAGGTCTGAACGACGATCTGTCGATCGTAGCTGGGATCGGTGAGCGTCTCCTGGTATCCGGTCATGCCGGTGGCGAAGACGATCTCACCGGTCGTCTTGCCCAAGGCGCCGTAAGGCTCCCCCACATATACCTGTCCGTCTTCCAAAACAAGAACAGCATCGTCCTTGTCATACATGGGAATATCGACGGTTCCGGACTCATTCTGGCTCACCAAAACCCCCTTATGCTTCTTTCGGGTATTCGTACCAAGGTTATAGGCCAGCGAAGACTCACACGCCGCATTCTCGCAACGGCGTGAGTTGCTGCATTCGGTCCTGTTCCTGCTGGCGGGGAATCGGGACCGCCCATAAAAAAGCCTCCCCCAATGGGGAGGCTGTAACACAATGACTATTCCACCGTCTGCTGAGGTTCAGCGGACGGCGTCGCGGCGTCGACGGCATCGGAAGGACTGGAGGAATCACCGGAGTCCAGTGTTTCGACGGACTCCGGGGACGTGCCGTCTTCCGACTGATCGTCCATCTCGGCGACCTCTTCTTCCGCGTTCGCGGCTATTTCGGCGTTGTCCCTAGCTGTGCACACCGCCGAGAGCAGTCCGTGGATGAAGGCCGGGGCGTCATCATCGCACAGGGTCTTGGCCAATGCCAAAGCCTCGTCGATGGCCACCTTGTCAGGCACCTCGTCGTTGAACAGAATCTCCCACGTGGCGATGCGCAGGATATTGCGATCCACCACGCCCATGCGCCTGACCGTCCAACCCGTCGAGCATTCGTTCAGGGTCCGGTCGATTTCACGACGGTGCTCGGCCACACCACGAACGATTTCGATGGCGTAATCGGGAAGCGGGGTCTGGGCGCCTGGCTGGGCGATGCGCTCATCGAGCAGAGATAGGATGTCCTGGCTCTTTTCATCTGCCTCATACAGGGTGTTCAACGCCCTCTTGCGCGCGGTGGAACGTGCCATACTGCTGTCAATCCTCCAGTATCGGGGAAGAATCAGTTCTCGCGGCCGGTGTAGGAGCCGTCTTCGGTGTTGATCTTGACGCGGTCGCCCTCGTTGATGAACAGCGGCACCTGGATTTCGGCGCCGGTCTCGACGGTGGCCGGCTTCGTGCCGGCGTTGGAGCGGTTGCCCTGCAGGCCCGGCTCGGTGTGAGTGACGGTCAGGACCACGGAACCCGGCAGTTCGACGTTCAGCGGGGTGCCATCGTGGAAGGAGACGATGCAGTCGGTGCCTTCGAGCAGGAACTTGGCCTTGTCGCCCACCAGAGCCTGCGGCACATAGATCTGGTCGTAAGTGTCCATGTCCATGAACACGAAGTTGTCGCCGTCCTCGTAGGAGTACTGGAGCGTACGGTTGTCCACGGTCTCGAATTCGATCTTCATGCCGGCGTTGAAGGTCTTGTCCACGATCTTGCCGGAGAGCACGTTCTTGATGGTGGTGCGCACGAAAGCGGGGCCCTTGCCCGGCTTGACGTGCTGGAACTTCATGACAGTCCACAGCTGGCCGTCCAGGTTCAGAACAGAACCGTTCTTGATGTCGTTGGTAGTCTGTGCCACGTTATTCACCTGTTTTCAAATTCAAACTTCTAGGGCAATGCCCAAAATTGCCTTGGCAATTATGCCACAACCGGTATACAGCGCAAGAACCGTCGCGTTCACCGCGTGCCAACAGTGCCCGGGATCACGGATGGCGCCCTGAGACATCGCCCTCCGGATTGCCCTCCAGGTCACCCTCTGAATCGTCCTCCAGGTCGTCCTTCCCGATTGCCCTCCGGACCATCCTCCAGATCCCCCTTCCCGATTGCCCTCCAGGTCGTCCTCCGGATTGTCCTCCAACGGACTGCAGAAGACCGTATGTTCGCGTCTCGACGGCATAGTCGCGAACTTACGGTCCTTTCTAGCCTCTCAACAGGCTGTATGTGCGCGGCGGTCTCGTCAAGACGCGAACATACAGCCATTCCGCGCCTCTCAACAGGCTGTATGTGCGCGGCGCACTCGTCAAGACGCGCACATACAGCCTGTTGGGCGTCGAGCACCCCGGCGCACACCTGTCGTACACCTCAGAACGCCCGCCTAAACCGAAAAACAGCCGATGCCAGCAGCTTGACACGAGCGCCATGCTGAGCGTCATACGCTCCGACCACACAAAACTGCACAACCATGCGCAAAGCCGCACAACAGCGGATGAGTTATCCACATTATCCTGTCTGAAACTGAAGCTGGAACCACATACCCTGAATCCGCTTGCCTTGGCACATGCGTTCGAGCAACCATGGCTGTATGAGAACACATATCGAACTTGATGCGCTCTGCGACGACGCCGAACGCAACCAGCGCTGCTTCTACCCCACGTCCAACGCCTTGCGACAAGCCACATACGTCCGACTCCGCAATGGTTATCTGGTGCGCCCGTATCGAAACGTCTACGCCCGCTCCTCATATTGGGGCAATTTGAATCCCGCTGAACGCTCGCGGCATATCATCCGTACACTATCCCGGCAATTCCCGAACCGTGTTTTCGCCGGGCTCAGTGCGGCATCGATGCTGCATCTCGAATACGGCTGGAACCTGCATAACACGGGATCCATATTCATTGTGTCATCCACCGGCAGCCCCAAGCGAACATATCGGAAGCTACAGCGAATCAGCATGACCAACCCGCCCGTTTCGACGGTGCTGCAATATCGGCATAACAAGGGCCTTGGAAGCAAATTGATGCAAGGCTCATTAACCTTGGAATCATGCGGGACGCAAGACCCAGCATCCACGGGGATGACGCAGACCGCAATACCCGGTGTCAGACAACACGACATCACCGACATGGTCCGCATAACCTCACCAGCGAGGACCTTGGTCGATTGCGCAACCCGATATCCTTTTGTCCAAACCCTCCCGATGTTCGACTCGGCGATGCGCAACCATCTGGTCACAGCGCAGGAGGTATTAGACATCTGCGACGGAATGCGCATGGATTGCGGCAGCGTCATGCGACTGCTCCATTATGCGAATCCGCTGAGCGAAAACGGCGGCGAATCATTCTGCAGGGCGGTGATCATCGAAGAGGGATTCGCTACGCCGCAACTCCAGCATGTATTCACCGACACCGATTCCTCCTGGATGAAGTACCGTGTGGATTTCATATGGCACACGGAGGATGGGCGCATCATCGTGCTGGAATACGATGGCGCGGCAAAATACACCGATCCGGCAATGACCAACGGCAACAACGTGCATACCGTGGTCCAGGCAGAACGAGATCGCGAGGATGCGCTGAGACGAGCCGGAGTGACTGCGATCATCCGCACGAATTATCAGGAAGCGGCCCAACGGGCTCCGCTCATACGCAAGCTCATCGATGCACGAGTCCCCACGGTCGGCATGAATGCGCGGTATGAGCACGCAACCGATGTGACCGGACGCGAACTGTAGCGGCCTGCAATGCGCCTCGAGCAACGGGGCTTCGAGCCTGCACCCGACCGGCAGAGGCTGTATGTTCGCGTCTCGACGGCATAGTCGCGAACTTACGGTCCTTTCCGGCCTTCCAATAGGCTGTATGTGCGCGGCGCTCACGTCGAGACGCGAACATGCAGCCATTCCGCGCCTCTCAACAGACCGTATGTGCGCGGCGCTCTCGTCAAGACGCGAACATACAGCCCGTTAAGCCTAGATAAGAACCAGGCATCGCGGCAAACCCCCTGCAGCAGCTAGGATGGCAACGTAACCATTACTGGAAGTACATGGGACTAAGCAAAGGACCGTGATCATGATGGACAATGCAGCACGCCGCAGCGAACAACTCCCCTACCACTATGACGACCCCAGCATTATGGGCGATCAGCTCGAGTATCAGGAGAAGCTCTGGGAGTTCAACCAGACCCATCCCACCGACCAGGCCGGCAAGCAACGGCTGCTCAAGGAGATGTTCGCCGAAATCGGCGAGGGCTGCCATGTGGAGACGCCGGCGCACGCCAACTGGGGATTCCATCACGTACGCATGGGTAAGGGCGTCTACTGCAACACGAATTTCACTTGCGTGGATGACGGAGACATCACCATTGGCGACTGGTGCATGTTCGGCCCGAACGTGGTCATCGCCACCGCCGGCCACCCGGTGCTGCCCATCCTGCGCGAACATCATTACGTGTATGCGATTCCCGTCGTCATCGGGCGCAACGTATGGGTCGGCGCGAATGTGACCATCCTGCCAGGCGTCACCATCGGCGACAACACCGTGATTGGCGCCGGCTCGGTCGTCACCCACGACATCCCCGCGGACTCGGTCGCCTACGGCGCGCCCTGCCAGGTGGTACGCCCCATCGGCGAACAGGACCGTGAATACTACTTCAAGCGCCGCAAGCTTGACGTTTGGGAGTGATCCGGCGAGACAGGCCACGGCAAAAGCCCGCCACGCCACGCCTGCGCATCAGATCCGCGTATCAGATCCACGCCAGCACCGCAACCCTTTCATGATTCCGCCCGAACTACTCAAACCCTGCTTGACATATCGAATTTCGATATAATAGTATTGAAATACAATCGAACCCACGGATGGGTCGGTTCGGCAGGAAAAGCACGGCAACACACGCACGGCGGCACGGGCACAGCCAAGAAACGCAGCAGTACAAGCACCATCAGGAAAGGGCGGTCATCATGGGCGCGCTGAGTCATCCCAACCATCCCAACAATTCAGACCATCCAACCGGGTCGCGGACAGGGGGGCCGGCAGTCCCGGGCGGCGACGTCGAGAACTCCGCCGAAGACACCGCGATGTGGCAGGAGTATCACCCCACGGCAATCGCGGTGCTCAAGGGGTTCATCGTGCTCTTCGAGCTGATATGTCTGTGGGGGCAATACGTCATCTATGTGATGGCCGGCGACGTGGTCGCGCTGTATCCCGAGACCGCGCCGGCCCGCTGGCCGTACACCATCGCCGGAATTTTGGGGGTCGCATGTTTCGAAGTGGCGTTGATCCCCCTATGGAGGCTTCTGGATCTGGTCAAACGCCGCGACGTGTTCTCCGGCAAGGCGGTGTGGTGGACGAATGCCATCATCGTCTGCGCGGCGGCCGAGGGAGCGCTCGTGCTGTTCGTGCTGCTGTTCGGTCTGTTCGCCGACTTCCAGTACTGCGACCCAACCAGCGGCGACTGCTTCAACGCCTCGATGACCATGCCGGCGGTCGGTCTGGCATGTCTGGTGGCGCTGCTGCTCATCGCCGCGTTCATTCTGCTGATGCTGGTGATGCGCTCGCTGCTCAGCGCCGCCATCGCACAGCGCAACGAGCTTGAGGCGGTGATCTGAATGGCGATCCGCATCAATCTCGACGTGATGCTGGCCAAGCGCAAGATGGGCGTGGGCGAGCTAGCCGATCGCATCAATATCACGCCAGCCAACGTATCGATTCTGAAGAACGGCCGCGCCAAGGCGATTCGGTTCTCCACGCTCGATCAGATCTGCAAGGTGCTGGATTGCCAGCCCGGCGACATCCTCGAGTTCGTGGATGAAGGACGATAGCCAACGAGTAACCGACACACGGCACGCCACGGACAGGGAGCGCCCCGCATCAGTCGCGCCCGCGCTTGCCGAGCGGCAGCAGTCCGGCAACGATGAACACCACCAGACCGACGCACACCACGACCATCAGCGGTTCGGATGCGGCGTTCCACCAGCCGTCGCCACTGTAGAGCACCGCGCGCACACCGTCGCCGATATAGCGCTGCGGTACCCAGCCGTAGACCCAGTCACGCCAGAAACCGGGCAGCAGCTCGTATGGGAACAGACCGCTGGTCATGCCGAGGCCGAGACCAAGGACGCCGCAGAGCACGCCGAGCGGTATCGCGATGTTCATCAGCGCGAGCATCACCGACATGACGGCGAAGCTGGCGAGCCACAGGAACCCAATCATCGAGGCCGGCGGCCAACCGGAGCCCAACATGGCGAAGATGCAGCACGCACCAAGCGCGATGCACAGCGACCAGACGAGCGCGGCGCACAACTGCACGCCGAAGGACACCCAACGTTGCGGCTTGGAATCATAACGCTTGCGGCCGAGCTGCATCACGGTGAGCACGGCGACGATCAGCGACATCATATACGTGGGCATGATGAGCACGTTCTGCCCCATCATCGCCGCGGTGGGCAGACTGCTGTTGGACTTGACGTCGCCGGCGTTGATCGTCTTGACCTCCACCTTCGCGCCGCTCTGGGAAAGCATAGCCGGCACGCTCTGCTTGAGCAGGCTGGCGACGAGCGGGCTCTTCGAGTTGTCGATGGTAAGGGTGACGGACGGGGCGTTCTCGTCGTCGGCCGAAGCGGATGTGCCGGATGCATTGGAAGCGGTGGTACCGGCGGACGCGGAACCGGCGGCACCGGCCGTATCGCCGGACTGAGCGGCGATGGCCTTCTGCATCGCTGCCTGCACATACTGCTGTGCGGCGGCTCCGGTCAGCCCCTGCCCCGCCGCTTCGGCCTGCGCCTTGGTCATGGTCTGCGCAAGCGCCGTGGCGGACTCGATCTGAGCCTTGGCCGCCGCCTGCTTTACGGCCATCTGCTTGGCAGTGAAGTCCTTCGGAATCACGATTGCGGCGTAGTAGTCATGATCGGCGAAGGCCTTGTCGAGATCGCCCTGAGAATCGACCTCGGTCCAGACCATCGGCTGTTCGTCGGCACTGTCGGACGATGAGGCACCATCCGAGGCTCCGGTCAGCTTCTTGACCATCGCATCGCCCACATTGACCTCCCCTTGGGCGGTGGTCGCACCTTCGTCCAGCGACAGGATGGCGACCGGCAGCTCCCTGATCTGCGCGTTCATCATCGGGTAGAACATCAGCGCCATCAGGCAGGAGACGGCGATGATCACTATCAGCGGCAGACCGTATTTCGCTCGCTTTTGCAACGATTCCATCATAGGTTCCTCTCGTTCGCGGATTCACAACGAACCCAACCGAACGACGAGAATACCCAACACGCTGTGGAATATAAATCCCCATAACTCGATATGATGTTGGGTTATAGAGGACAGGTCATTGATGACGGCGACACAGCGCCGATTATGGCCGGCGAAGGTGGCGTCCATCGATGAATAAGACGAGGAGATTGAATATGGGACGACCGAAAGCGGACGAGCAAGGCGCGCCCGAGAAGATGCAGCAGACGTTCTGGCGATTGATGGAGGTGAAATCATATGCACAGATCACCGTCAGCGACATCACTCGAGAGAGCGGACTGAATCGCAGCGCCTTCTACTACCATTACACGTCAATCCCGGAGCTGGCCGACGACGCCATCGCCGCACTGTATGCGAAATCGAACGTCGCCGCATTCATCGTCCATCTCATTCGCCAACCGGATGATGTGGATGCCATCAGCGACTATGGCAAGCGCCTCACCGACCCCGAGTATCTCGACTGCATTCACAAGCTCATACTGATCGCCGGGCCACATGGTTCGGCCGGGCTGGTACGGCAGCTCAAGAGTTTCGTCATAGACATCTGGCTATCCTCGATCGGCGTCCCGCCGGAATCGCTGAGCCCCGTGCAACGCATCACAGCGGAATTCGCCGCCAGCGGCATCCTGGGTATGCTCAGTTCGGTGCAGGGGATGCTTGAATCCAAGACCTTTGACCCCGATTGGATTAGTCAATCCCCTGTTCCCCGGACCGTCTCCCAGCTCGTGCACTCGCTGAAGGAGCAGTAAGGAACGGCAGGGACGAGATGCAGAGCGCACGGATAGGGGCATCGGCGTGCAGCGAGCATTCGACTGTTACCATGACAGAACGTTAGCCTCGTTCACCCACCCCTTGACCATGCGGAACCTGCGAGGATACTTATCTCACAACGGCAACCATAAAAACCACAGAACAGGCCGTTTTTACCTACCCCTATAATCCACCCTTTCGGAACCGAGTGGGACGGAACTGCAAAAACGCCCTATTGCGCGCATCGTCCCACGCATGTTCCACTGCGCATGTTCCACACCGGACCACACAACACCCGCCAAAACCACTCCGCAAGCCGCCGGACCTCAATTCAAGCCACCGCGCCGCATCCGAGGCGGCAACATCGCACTCGAGACGGACTCATCACAACATCACGAACAGCGGTACTGCACACAAGCAAACATGAAACCGCACCTGACAATTGCGAACCTGAAGTACTTCAGTTCAGCCAATTGCCAGATGCGGTCCATCACAGGAGAGCCTCCAGATGCGCTGCTCATCCAAGCAACCGCTTATTAGAGCAGCCGCCAGTCACACACAGTCACACGACCGCGCAGCCGAGCTGCCCAGCGCTTACAGCCATGCAGCATCTCACCGCAACAACATCACTCGGGGCTTTTCAGGGCGCCGACCATGTCGATGCGGTCGAGCGACTTGTTCGTGGCCTTCTCCACGATCACCGTGAAACCGAACGCCAGCAGCGCGGCGAGCGCGTAGCAGTACCAGGCCACATGCGGCACGATATTCATGCCGGGCAGGTCGAGCTGGCCCAGCAGGAATCCAAGCAGACCGCGACCACATGGCAGGCCAATGGCGATACCGATGACGGCCAGCAACAGCATCTCCTTGTTGACGTAGCCATGCACCTCCTTCTTGCGGAAGCCGAGCACCTTGATGGTGGCGAGCTCACGTTCGCGCTCGGAGATGTTCGTGGAGGCGAGCGTGTAGAGCACCACCACCGCGAGGATCGCCGCCATGACCACGATGAAGCCGATCATCACGAAGAAGATGAGGAAGCTCTTGGTGAAGTCGCGCGTCTGCTTCGCGGTGCTCACCACCGTCAGGTATTCGTCCTGCTCGGCCAGGTCGTCGGCGAACGCGATCTGCGCGTCGTCGTCGCCCTTCACCTTGATGAGGTCGGCGTTGAGCGCGAGGTCCGCATCATCGTCCACGTCGAACGCGGCCCGGTAGGCGGCTTCGGACATGACCACGATGTTGCCGGTGTAGTACTGGGCCACGCCAGTGACCTTCACTTGGGCGGTGTCCATCATCGCATCGGCGATTTCGACCGTGCCGCCGGCGTCAAGACCGAAGGTCTTCGCGGCGTTGGCCGTGATGACCGCAGCCGCCTCGCTCCCCTCGTCCAGCGCGATGGCCTGGCCGTCCGTCGTATGCAGGTCAAGGTAGCCGTCGAGCGACTCGCCGTCCGGGATGACCATGAGCTGCACGGTCAGCTTGCCGTCCTCGGCACCGCCCGCGGACAGCGTCGCGCTCTCCAGATGCAACGGGACCGATGACTCCACCGCATTGTCGCCGTCCAGCGCCTTCTGCGCCTTCTCGTGGTCGGCTGGCTTGGTCACGGCCATCACGTCATAGGTGGCGATTTCACCGAACTGTCGGGGCATCATCGTCATCGCGGAGGACGCCATGCCGAAACCGGCGGTCATCAGCGCAGTGCATCCGAGTACGCCGACGATGACCATGAGCGCACGGGACTTGTAGCGGAACAGGTTGCGCGCGGTCACCTTGCCGAGGAAGCTCAGATGGTTCCAGATGAATCCGATGCGCTGCAGCACGATGGTCTTGCCGGCCTTCGGCGCCTTCGGGCGCAGCAGTTCTGCCGGCTGCAAGCGCAGCGAGCCCGCGCACACGGCCATCGCACTGCCGGTGATGAGCACGAGGAACAGCAGGATGCCACCGATGCCGATACGCCAGTCGATGATGAGCGGATATGTCGGGATCACATAAAGGATGTGCAGCATGCGCTTGGTGAACACGAACGGCAGACCGGCCAGGCCGATGAGGTCGCCGACCACACCTCCCGCGAGCACCGCCGCAGACGAGTAAATGAGGTATTTGAGCATCGTCTCGCCGCGCGTGTAGCCGAGGGCCTTGTACGTGCCGATGAGCTGACGGTCCTCCTCCACCATGCGCGCCACGGCGGTCAGGCTCACGAGAATCGCGATGACGAGGAACAGGATCGGGAACAGCTTGCCGAGACGGGAGATCATCTCACCTTCGGTCTTGACGTCCTCATAACTGGTCAAGGCACTGCGGTCGCGGATGATCCATGTGGCGTCCGGCAGGGCGTCGAGCTTCGATTCCAGCTGGGATTCGGCGTCGGCGATCTTCTGCTCAGCTGCGGTTTTCATCGGATTGCCATCGGGCAAGGCGGCGATGGCGGCTTTCTGTTCGTCTAGTTTGCTCTCGACCGGCTCACGCACGGCATCCTTGATGGCGTCGGTGCGGGCCTGTTCGCGGCTTGATTGGATCTTCTCGATACCGGTCTGGGCCCGTTCAACCAGCGCCAGATAATCGTCACCGTACGTGTTGAGGTCGGCGGCACCGTCCACGCTGACGAGCGCGGACGTGTACGGCGCGTCCGTCTTGGCCACGGCTTCGGGCGAGACGAACAGCGGGTAGACGGTTTTGGCGCCGGAAATCAGCGCCATCGGACCGGACGGGTTGACGATGTCGTTCGGGTCGATGACAGTGCCGACGATGGTGTACTCGCCGGTCGCGAACGTGCCTGAATCGGATTCGCTCGACTCTTCGGACGAATCAGCAGACGATGAATCAGCGGACGACGCCCCAGAAATCAACTGCGTCACGGACGTGGATTCGTCCAGCGTGAACGTCAACGAGTCACCGATTGCCTTGCCGCTGTCGGTCAGATATTGTTCGGTGACTGCGATCTCGTGAGCCTTCTCCGGCAGACGGCCGTCGGTCAGGTACGGCTCATCGAGACCTTGGTCGTTCAGCTCGGTCACGGTGGCGGACGACTGCTTGCCGTCGATCCTGGTGTATGCGCTGGCCGACCGCTGGCCGGCGACCGCGCCCACGCCTTCCACTTCAGACAGGGCCTTGATGTCGTCATCGTCGAAACCGTAGGTGGAGACGATGCTCAGGTCGTGCATGTCAGTCCTGTCAAAGAAATCGTCGAGACCGCCGCGCAAATCGTTGCTGATGGAGGAAAGCGCGCCCATCATCATCACACCCACGGCGACGATGACCACGATCGCGGCGAATCGCTTACCGTTGGAGGCGACGGACCGCCACGCGTCCTTGTAGAGCGCGGTGCGTTTTACGCGTGTACGGCCCGCGGACCGTCGTGATGCAGCGTGCTGCTGTGCATGTGCCATACCGCTCACCCCTTTACCATTCGATGTCCGCGATGGGCGTCGGGTTGGCGTTCGTCGTGATTTCGGTGACCTTGCCGGAGCGGAAGCGAATCAGGCGATCGCCCATCGGCGCGAGCGCGGAGTTGTGCGTGACGAGGGCCACGGTGATGCCGCGGTCGCGGCAGGCGTCCTGCAGCAGCTGGAGGATCTGCTTGCCGGTGTTGTAGTCGAGCGCGCCGGTCGGCTCGTCGCACAGCAGCAGCTTCGGGTTCTTGGCGAGCGCGCGGGCGATGGCGACGCGCTGCTGCTCGCCGCCGGAAAGCTGCGCAGGGAAGTTACCGAGGCGGTCGCCGAGGCCGACTTTCTCCAAGGTCTCGCGGGCATCGAGCGCATCGGGGCAGATCTGCGAGGCGAGCTCCACGTTTTCAAGTGCGGTGAGGTTGGGTACGAGGTTGTAGAACTGGAAGACGAACCCGACGTCGAACCGGCGGTAGTCGGTGAGTTCCGCCTCGCTGGCCTTGACGATGTCCTTGCCATCGATGGTGACGGTGCCCGAAGTCGCACGGTCCATGCCGCCGAGGATGTTGAGCGTAGTGGATTTGCCGGCGCCGGATGCGCCGAGGATGATGGCAAGCTCGCCTTGTTCGATGTCGAAGGTGGCGTGGTTGAGCGCCAGAACAGCCGACTCGCCGCTACCGTATTGGCGCACGACGTCATGGAATTCTAGGAATGACATGGTGGTTGGTTCCTCTCGTTAATCACTCGACACTATGTCGTCGGATAACAAGATAATGAATCCAACATCAATCATCAATCGACAATTTCGGCGAACCTATCGAGTGATTGCAGCGAATACAGCGAACCGCCAATCAGCATTCACCAAGGAGCGAGACCATGGCTAAGAAGAACCCGGAACTGACCGGTCAGACCATCCGCAACATCAAGGACGCGTTTTGGAAGCTCTATGAGGAGAAGCCCATCGAGAAGATCAGCGTCAAACAGATCACCGACCTGGCCGGCTACAACCGGGCCACGTTCTACCTGTACTTCTCCTCGGTGCGCGACGTGCGCGACCAGATCGAGAACGACCTCATCGCCCAGCGCGACGCGATGCTTGATGCGTCGCTGCACAATGGCACGCTGAACATCACCCCAGAGCTTCTTCAGATGCCCGCGGCACTGTTCCACTATGGCAAGGTGCTGCTCGGGCCGCACGGTGACCCAAAGTTCATAGAGCGCGCCGAAAACAGCGTCTGGCCATACATCCAGCCGATTTTCTTCCCGAACACACCGAACATCGAGGACATCGACGATCCTCAGGAACGCCGCCGTCTGGAGCTGCTCAAGCACTTCTATCTGTCCGGCATCATCGGCCTGTTCCGCACCGTGCTCAACAAGCCCGACCTCATTGCCCCCACCGAAATCGGCCAATTCATGTCCGAGGAACTCCTCCCCCGCATCGCGCCGCGGGACGCGAGCACTGGTACTGGCGCCGGTACTTGCGCTGGCGAAAGCCAGACATCCAAGCCCAACGAGCGCACCGAAAGCACCCGCGCATAACCGGAGCGAAAAGACCAACCTCAATCTTCACTTTCCGCAAGAGAAGATTTGCATCAATCTTCATCTCTGGCGAGTGAAGATATACCAGCGACTGGTAACAACGTTATTCATCGAACTCAAACAACGTTGCGACAATCTAACCAATACCATCGCCTCGTATTCAGTCGCCAATCTCCCCGCTGCGGGAGCCATCGAGAAGACCCCTGGCGATGGTTCCCGCAATGGGCTTTACCTTGTTATCGTCATTTCTCAGCGGTCAAAATGGCAGTCGGGACCGAAAAACAACCGCCATGCAACGAGAACATCCTGATAGTTGGCGGTGAGGAAGAACTGAAGCCGGCGAATGCTCTTTGCCGGGATTCCGCCTTTGTTGTGGGCGAGGGAGACCGTCCCATCGGAATTCAGCACAAAACGCGCAAGATCATGACGTGAGCCCTGCGCAATATGAACGTGCACGCCATGGTCTCGGTCAAGCGCCGTGAAATAGATGGAATAACCAGCGAAGCTGAAAATCTCAGGCATTGGCGTATTCGCGATCAATGGAACGTAGCCCATCCACGGTAGGCTTCACCCGCATGAACCAGTGATGGAGGAACGATTCCCCTTCAACTCCGAACGTGGAGGAAAGAATCTTCCCATCATTGTTCAGCACTGCTTTGCGAGGATAGCCGTCTTCGCTGATGACAATGGTGTCGTCATCCCATTGCGTGGTGATACCCATCATGGTGAATGTATTCTCCGCGTTCATTGCGCACTCCCATCGTTCCATCTGCAACGATACTATCTCGAATGCATCTGCGATACGAGGGGTTCTCACAGAAGTACAGCACGCATGGAAGCCATACGTCTCCTTGGGACTGAACCGGGTTTCCGAAGCCTCCGTCTCACGCTCCCCCTCAAAAAGCATGTCATACACATAGTTGTCGAATCGAAGCTCTTCGTACGCATCCATGCTGAACATCGACTTACCTTCCGAAACTGTTTATCGCCACATATGCGGGTTAGCATCCACTAGCACCATTGGATGGGATTGCCCGTTTCCAATGACGCCTTCAACAATCTGCGCAGCACTTCCGCCCGCCAATAGGTGCCGTCCTCACTCATATACGGCGCCCGGTGCTCCTCGAAACGGTATTCAGCGGGCTTGCCCGCGAAATCGACATCTAGCGACGCTGCAATGATTGCGGTATCGCCTGTGTCCAAATCGATGAGGCGCACAGGCCAATCACCCCATCCCCACTCCCGGCGCTTGCGTCGCTCGTATTCGGTTTCGCCGGTTATCTCCTCGTCTCGAAGCGGCTCTTGACGAAATCTTCGGAATTCATGCCGAATCCCATCCCGATCCGGTACGACCACTTTGCACGAAGCGAGACTTTCCCGCTCGTCCATTTCGATTTTCCATTCATGTGGATAAGCAACGGTCGGCTGTTCGCCGGATGTGACGTTCACCAACCAGCTTTTGTTGAATCCGGCAATGACCTGGACGAACACATCGAGCTCCTCCAAGGCGGCCGATGCGAGGCGGGCGGGGAACTGGCCTCCATTGCCGTCAGGAATCATATGAGACAGGATCGGAAACGGCCGGCGCCTACCGGCTCGTTCGATAAGATATCTCAGCTCTCCTACGCCAGACCAGTTGCCAATCCGTTCGTCGCAAATCTCCATGTCCTCGTGAACACATGCATGTTGACGCCATTCGTCGAAGGAACGGTCTAATGAATCATATCGTTTAATGAATTCGTCATAATTCAACTCATGCCATGCCTTGTCCAACGTCCGGCTGGATATGTAACCGTCCTCATCAATGTACACATCATCACGAGGTACAGGTGGCTCGGAGCACAGTCCATCCTCCCAGCATCGGCATCTGACCACTGCATCCAATCCCATGCTTACTTCTCCTCGGCGGTGTCGTCCTTCAGGGCCTGAAGCAAGGCCGCGTCACGCTGCTCGATAATACGCTTGCCGGCCTCGCCCTGCCATGAGAAGAAGCCTCGGCCGGTTTTCGCGCCAAGGTCGCCGGCCTTGACCTTCTCGGCGAGCAGCGGGCTCGGGCCAGTACCGTTGTCCATGTCGTCGAACAGGTAGGTGCTGATGTTGTAGAACACGTCGAGGCCGCCCAGATCGATGCTGGCGACCGGTCCCACGAGGTTCCAACGCCGTCCGAGGCTGTACTTCATCACATCATCGACGGTGGCGGCGTCGGCGATGCCCTCCTGAATGATGTGGAACTCCTCGCGCAGAACGGCCATCTGCAACCGGTTGCCGATAAAGCCGAGCGACTCCTTGTTAAGTTTTGCCGGTTTCTTGCCAATGCGCCGCATCAGTTCAGCGGTCGTGTCGAGTACCTGCGGGTCGGTGTGCGCGCCCGGCACGACTTCGACCAGCGGCATGAGGTGGGCAGGATTCCAGAAATGCGCGACCACGAACCGTTCCGGGCGTTCAAGCACGGAAGCAATGGCGGTCGGGCTCAGGCCGGACGTGTTCGTGGCAAAAATCGCGTCCTTGGGCGCGAACTGCTCGATCTCGCGCCAAGCCTCACGCTTGACGTCGAGGTTCTCGGCAATCGCCTCGATGACGAAGTCGGCGTCGGCGACACCCTGTTCGTAGCCGATGACCGGCGTAATGCGCGCGAGCACGTCGTCCACGCTCTCGCCGTCACGTAGCAGGCCGGCGTCCGCGAATGTCCCGGCGTCCGCGCGGATGTTCGTCATCGCGCGGTCCAGTGAGGCTTCGCTGCGCCCGACGAGGTGCGTCGCATACCCCGCGAGCGCGAACTGCAGCGCGATGGCGTGACCCATTGTGCCCGTGCCCACATTGGCGACGGTTCGAATATCGTCAAGTTCCACTGCCGGGCCGGCTCCACATTGCGCCAGTCCCGTATTCGTCTCCATTCCAGCTTCCATGCCACGGCCTCCCATCATCGGAATCAAGGAATCATTCGGAAATTCCCCGAGCACTCACCGGCATCAATGACGCATCGGTCAGTAATGCATCCTGACAAGCACCAGGGTAGGCGCATCTCGGCGTAAACCCTGCGGTACTGGAGTTCATCGACATGCTCATCCCCACGGGAATCACTGGCGCCATTGGCGCACCGGTCAGCGCCACGTCGGTCAGCGCCGCATCATGATGAGCATCATCTTAGACGCCTCCTCGGCGTAGACCGCGTGGGGCAACCGGGTCGGGAAGTGCAGGATGCCGCCGGGCACGAGGTCCACGGTCCGGCCGCCGCCGGTCACCTTGAGATGACCTTCGAGGCACTGGACAAGCACCGGCATCGCGGCGGTGTGCTCACTCAGCTCCTGGCCCTTGTCAAAGGAGAACAGCACGACGTTCGCGCCCTCCACCTGCATCACGGTGCGTGAGACCGTGGCCTCGGGCTGCACCTCGACCATCGGGGCGAGTGCGTCGATGAACTCCATCACCATCGGCTGGCCTGCCTTGGTTTCGGCCGTCGCTTCGGATGCCGCACTGTTGGATGTTGTGTCGTTGGGTGTTACACCGTTGGTCATTTCGGGACTCCTTATATTCCTATCCGTATGTCTTCGTTGTTTCGTCACCCACCGACCGCCCATGGCCGGTAGACAAAGCCGGGCACCATGACTGCACGCCATGATTGCGCACAATGCCCGGCACCGATGATTCATTTTGTTTTCAGCTTAATCGCACCTAGAACAGCCAGACGCGATTCACGTCGCAATGTCGTCAGCCCTTGCGGCGCACCACGAAGGCGATGCCGGTCAGCGCGTCGCCGTAGGTGTTGAACACGCGGCGCATCTCAATCACGCGCGCACGCAGATCCGGGTGTGTCAGCACGTTGCGCATGATGCGCAGCACACCAGCCAACCCTTCGTCCGCGATATTGCGGCGCATCTTAAGCGTGCCGGTCAGCGCGTCGCCGTAGGTGTTGAACACGCGGCGCATCTCAATCACGCGCGCACGCAGATCCGGGTGTGTCAGCACGTTGCGCATGATGCGCAGCACACCAGCCAACCCTTCGTCCGCGATATTGCGGCGCATCTTAAGCAGTGCCATCGATTCGACGCCGTGCCAGAGCACCTCGAATCCTTCCGACTCAAGCAGCGCCCGCCATTCATCGGCGGTGAGCGGCCTCGCGTTCACCTTGATGGCCCGCGCAAGGTCCTTGCGAATCGACTCCTTGACGGACTCGTCGAGATCGTCGGGAGCGAGTCCCATCTCATGAATCGCATACAGTCCACCCGGCTTGAGGATGCGGTGCGCCTCGCCGATAATCGCGCGTTTGCCGCGCTCGGACTGCATGGTGAGCATCGCCTCGCCAATCACGACGTCAGCGGTCTCATCCGGTAGACCGGTCCGCGAGGCATCCGCCTCGATGCAGGTGCCGCCCACCGACGCGGCAAGCGGGCCGATGATTCTGACCACCTGCTCATCCCGGTCGACGCCGGTGTAACCGGCGGGACCGGCATCGAGAATCAGCCGCGTGGTGCGACCAAGCCCCGGCGCGAACTCCACCACCCGCTTGCCTGCAATCGGCGTATGCGCCAGCATCCGCTTGGTGAGCTTCTCCCCACCCGGTCGCAGCACGCGCTTGCCGAGACGGGCCAACACCCAATGCCCTTGCATATGCTCCGCATCGCGGCCGGCCTGCGGAAGCTGCGATTCCGTGAGGTCATCTCCACGGCCATTACCGATTTCGTTCTTGCGTTCCTTCATACGTTCATTCACGGCACCCAGCATACGGAATCAATACCATCCAAAACAGTCTGGTTTTTCCGTGCGGATTGTGGTATATGGGCCGTTCACGCCGTGTTCAGCCTGTCCGGCGGCAAATCGAACGCGGCGAGCGTAACGTATTGCCCCGCCGGAGACGCGGACGAGATGCGTTTGCCTACAGCACAGTCATACGAGTGCGTCTCAGCCTCTTCACCACACGATGCTCAACAGCCCTGACATGTCACAGGAACAGGCGAATCACCGCCACTACGGACAGCGCGTAGACGAGCACGCTGAACGCGGACTGGCTGACGCGACGGGCCACCCAGCGACCACAGAGCACGGCGATGATCACCAATGGAATCGTCCAGGCCATCGCCGTGAAGTTCGCCCAGGTGATCATGTTGAGGCCGATGGCGAACGGCAGCTTGACCATGTTGATGATCAGATAGAACCATGCGGTGGTGCCGAGGAAGCGCATGACCGACAGGTTTTCGGACAGGAAGTAGATGGAGGTGATCGGCCCGCCCGCATTGGCCACCATCGTGGTGAAGCCGGCGAGCGCACCGCACACCACGCGCTTGGCCAATGCGAATGATTTCGCGCCCATGGTGTGGGGTACGGCCGACGACCGCGCATCCGAATCATCCAAGGTCGTCGTGCCGTCCGGCTTCACGGCATTCGATTCATCGGCCTTCGACGGTTCCGCCTCGGCCTGTCCGGACCGTCCAACCGTGCTGCGCGCGGCAAGTCTTTTGCGCGCCAACGAGAGGAAGTACATCGAGACGAACACCGCCAGAATCACGCCGATGGTCAGACGGGTGACGGTGTTGTCCGCGACGAACAGGAATCCGGCACCCGCCGCGATGCCGATGGCGACGAACGGGAACAGTCGGATGAGCGAGCGGCGCGACACGTTGCCCCGGTACGCCCAGATGGCGCTCCAGTCGGCCACGATGGCCATGATGAGCGTGATGCCGGTGGCCTCCTTGGCGGGCATGACGGAGGTGAGCGTGGCCACAGCGAGGATGCCTGCACCGGGCGCCAATGATTTATCCAATCCATACAGCACTGCGGCGATCGCCACCACGGCCATCACACCAACCGTCATCCGACAATCCTTCCTCGCATGGCACCCGCATGTGCACGTTCCACATCAGCAAACAATCGTGGTCCCAGCATGGTTACCTGCAATCGCCAACGCCGGCATTATGCCACACGCACCGAACCCTTTTGCGCATGACATGGCACGCGGGATGCGCCGGGCGTCACGCCGGTGTCACGCCGGGACGCAAATGCAATATCGCCCTTTTTGCACATGCGTCCTAAACCATTGCGGGACGCACGCGCATTTCGACCAATAATGCACTTGCGTCCCACGCCCAAAATCACGGAATCGGCGGAATACCGCCATCGCCCAGAAAAACGGCCGAGAGACCCAAGGGCGGCAAACGCATATCGGCGTATTCCGCATTTGCGTCCCGCAAAGCCCGTTCCGCAAAGCCCGTCCCGCAGCCGGGCAACGGCCACAGCCATGCCGATTCGCCCAGCACGCATCAAACGTATCGACGCGCGGCCTTCCACACACCGCAATCGGAGGAATCCTCATTTCCCTCCGCAATCCAATCAGACATCCATCTCCGACGCCATGTCGTCCTTCAAGGCGCGCAAGACCCCATAGGGACGTCCCGGCAACTGTTCTTAACGTCTTCCGAGACGGCTTCGGCCCTAGCCGCCGCTCCTATATGACTCGCCGCCGTCACAAGTACCGTTGCGTTCATCCATACATTCGCTCATCCAGCAGCACCCGCCACAGCAGACGTGTCCCGCATCGAGAGCATGCGCACGTACCAAGCGACGGGCAGAGTGAGCAATCCGCCGACGATGAACACCCAGGAAATCGGGATCACGTCGGCGAGCGGCGCGAAGACGAGCATGCCCAGCGGCATGCCGAACGTGGCGAACGTGTTGTCGAGGCCGAAGACGCGGCCGGTCATCGACTCGTCGGATTCGGACTGCATGATCGTGCGCATCGGGCCCACGCACATGGCCGCGGCGACGCCGTTAAGCACGTCGATGATGAGATACGCGAGCAGGTTCGGCGCGATGCCGAGCCCAATAACGGTGATGCCCACCATCGCGATGCCGAACGCCACCATGAGCATCTGCGCTCGGGCCCCACGCAGCAGTTTCGCGCCGAACGCGGACATGAGCGCGCCGCCGAGCAGCATGCCGATGCTCAATCCGAGCTCGTTGGCGGCGAGCTTGTCGGACGCGGTGGTGAGGTTGACGAATCCGAGGTTCAGATCGATGCCTTCGTATTCGCGAGTCATGAGCAGTAAGGTGAGGTTCATCGGCGCGACGGACATGAAGCAGGTGAGCGCATCGCCCAAGATCACGCCCTTCAGATACGGATGCCCCATCGCATAGGCGAATCCGGCCTTGAGATCGGCCACCGAGCGCCGGAATGTGGAAGACAGCACCGCCGTAATCGGCTGGGAATCCTGTGCACCGGACGCCGCCTCAGCTTCCGGCTGTCCGGCCGTCGCAGGCCCGGAGGAAGTGACGCCCGCAGACGCCACGCCCGATTTGCGCGGCACACGAATCATCGCAACGAACCCGACGCCGATGACCGCTGTAGTCACATCTACGAGCAGAATCGACCACAGCGGTACCGTGTTCACCAGCACAGCCGCAAGCGCCGGGGCGGCGATCCTGTTCGCCGAATCGATTACGCCATACATCGAATTGACACGCAGCAACTTGCTCGTAGGCGTCACGTCGGGGATGAACGATTGCACGGCAGGCATCTGAATGCCGCCTCCCACCGCGCGGATAAACAGCACCACGAAAATCACCGACAGGTTCGCCCAGCCGAGAGCGAAACTCACCGATAGCATCACCGTGACGCCCGCGATGATGAGGTCGGGCAGCATGATGAGCATCTTGCGGTTGTATCGGTCGGCCATCGATCCGCCGAACATGGAGACGATGGCCTGCGGCACCACGCCGAACAGCGTGGCGAGCAGCATGGCCGAGCCGGTGCGGGTCTGCATGACAATCCACCACCAGATGGCATACTGCACGATGCTGGAGCCCAGCAGCGAGAAGGCCTGGCCTGTGAGCAGCAGCGCGACGCGGTACTTCCAGCCGTCCTCGCGGGGTTCATGTGCTATTGCCGTTTCCAGTGCGGCAACAGAGTTGTTCTGAGACATGAATGTGTTCTTTATCTCTCTTCGTAGGACGTATGCGCGGAGGAACGCGGCTATCGCACCTGTAGATGGGATGATGACTATAGATGACGATAAATGAGTCGGACGACGCACGAGACACGCGGAGTGTGTTGGCTCTGCTTGCGCAGAGGCACTGCAGGGACACTGCCGACGAGCGCGCCGCTCACACTTCGGTCAGTTCCGGGGCGCGGCGGACGGAGAAGCGGAACATGAGCGCAGCCATCACGGCTCCGACTACCGCCATGCCGGCGATCGGCCACATGCTCGACGCGAACCCTTGAAGATACGAGTCGGAGGCCGAGGCACCGGAACGCGCGGCTGAAGAGGCGAATTCCGTGATCAGCGCGCTGGCCACGGCGGTGCCGATCGCGCCGGCCAGCTGCTGGACAGTGTTCAGCACGGCCGAACCGTCGGCGTTGAGACGGGCCGGCAGCTGGTTCAAGGCATGCGTCTGGTCGGGTACGAGTACGAAGCCGGACGAGGCCATGAACAGCGCGTACGCGACGGCGACCACCCACACGTTGGCATGCCCGGCGATGAGCGCGATGTCCATCAACGTGACGCCGACGAAGCCGCACAGGATGAATTTCGGCGGGAAGTGGTTCTTGAGCGCGCCGCCGATCAGAGGCGCGGCGATGGCGCCGACCACTGCGCCCGGCAGCAGAATCAGCGCCGCGACGAGTGAGCCGAAGCCGAAACCGCGTTGCAGCAAAATCGGCAGCAGGAAGTTCAACCCCAGCACGCCACCGGAGGCCATGAGCAGGATAAGCATGCCCAAGGAGAAGCCGGCGTAGCCGAATACGCGCACTTCGATGAGCGGATGCGTCATCTTCAGCTGCGCGGCCACGAACACGGCGAGTACCATCACGGATGCTGCGAGTGTGGCCCAGAACCGCCAGTCGCCGTTCCATTCGGCGAAGAAGCTGACCGCCACGATGAGTCCGGCGAGCCCCAGCGCCACTAGAAGCAGCGAGGGCACGCTGATCGTGGCGTGTTCGGCGTCGCCGGGATGGCGGATCTCCGGCACCGAAGCCATGCCGAGGAAGAATGAAAGCACGAGGAACGGCAGCATCGTATAGAAGATCCAATGCCAGTTGAGCCATTCCATCACCACGCCACCGAACACCGGGCCGATGGCGGGTGCGGCGCAGGTGACGAGGCTGACGATGCCGAGCATCGCGCCTCGCTGTTCGAGCGGCGCCTTCTCCAGAATGATGTTGGTGATCAACGGCAGTGAGATGCCGGTGCCGAGCGCCATGACGAGTCGGGCGGCGAGTAGCATCGGGAAGTTCACGGCGAGCGCACCGATCACTGTGCCGGCGGTGAAGATCGCGACCGCCGCGACGAACAGGGTGCGGGTGGCGAACCGGCGCACCATGAACGGCGAGCTGGGGATGGCCACGGACAGGAGCAGAAGGTATCCGGTGGTGAGCCACTGCACCACGGATGCTCCGATGCCGAATTCCTCCATGAGAGTGGAGTAGGCGATGTTGAGCGAGGTTTCGGACAGGATGCCGAGGAAGGTCAGGATGGCGAGCGCCACCACGGCGACGACGAGCTTGGGTGCTACCGGCTGTTTGCCGCCGTTCGTGAGCTGCGTCGGCTGCGTTGCCATAGATGATTGTGTTGTGTGGTGTTGATTCATGATGCGCTGTCTTCCTTTCCTTGCCGTTCTTGCTTCCCCCGCGGCACCTGCCAGTCGTCCTCACGCATGAGGGTCAGCGCCTTGGCTATCGTGCGCGCGACGGTTTCGCATTCCTCCGGAGTGATGGCGGCGAGCAGTTCGCTCAGGTGCGCGTGATAGTCCGCCACATACGCTTTGCGGATGGCCAGCCCCCGTTCGGTGAGGGTGAGCGTGACCGCGCGTCGATCGGTGTCGTCCGCATGCTTGACCAGCAGGTCGCGTTCGGCCATTTCGCCGACGAGCTTGGTCACGCTGGGCGTGGTGACGCCGAGGAAGGCGCTCACATCGCCCACGCGGGCCGTGGCCGTGCTCTGCCCGTGTGGGGCGTTGATATGCCATACCGCGTCGATGACGTGCACGTATCGTGGTTTCATTCCGCGCGGCAGTTCCGGCATGAGTTCGGCGATGGTCTTCGCCTTCCAGCAGGCGTCCATCAGCACCCGCACGCACTCCGCCGGCAGTTTCGCGGGCGCGCCTGCTCGTGCACCCATATGCGCATCGACTGCCGCGACGGCATCCATATCTTCAGTCATCACAATCCCCATATAGTTACTAAAGATAATGACTATAGGTAACTATATAAGGGCGCCGGACAACCGGCTGCGAACGACTATCGCACGCTGGAATGAGCCGCAACAGGCATCCGCCGTTCGCCCACGACGTAGAGGCAACGCCGATGGGCGCGTCATTTGCGAGACTGGTAAGCGGAATGGCAATTAGCCGGCATATATTTGCCGGCGCAGAAGGCCATCGACAACATCATCAAGAAAAGGAGATACACATCATGAAGACTCTGGTGCTGGTGTTCCACCCTGACCTCAAGGGCCAGTCACACGTCAACAAGGCGCTAGCCGAGGCCGCCGCCAAACTGGATAATGTGACCGTTCGCGACGAGTACGCGCTGTACCCGGACGGCAAGATCGACGTGGCCGCCGAGCAGAAGGCCATCGAAGAAGCGGACCGCGTGGTCTTCCAGTTCCCGCTGTACTGGTTCTCCTCCCCGGCGCTGCTCAAGAGCTGGGAGGACGAGGTGCTGCAGCACGGCTGGGCATACGGTTCCGAAGGCCACGCCTTCGAGGGCAAGGAATTCGGCGTGGCCGTCTCCACCGGCTCCCCGGAGACCGCCTACCAGCCGGACGGCTCCAACAAGTTCGTCATCGACCAGGTGCTCACCCCCTTCCAGGGCACGGCCAACTACGTGAGCGCCACCTGGATCAAGCCGTTCGTGACGTTCGGCGCCTTCGGCATCACCGATGAGGCGCTGTCCGCCGCCACCAAGGCCTATCAGGAAGCACTGTCCGCCTGATTGAGATACGGTTCGCAGACCCGGGCGCAATAGTCCCAGATGCGCCGCTCGGCGAGGTCCGCCGCATCGCGCCGCAATACCGGCTGTTGTTGGAAGCCGGATATGGAAGTCTTATCATCGACGCAATCCAGCAGAACATGAACCGCAGTCCTCTGGCCCGCGAAATCGGCCCACGCTATGTCAGCCGATTCTGGGCCGGCGCTATCTGCGCCGTACTCGAGCAATGGGTGCGCGGCGATATGGACGCTCCGGACGACGAATTGGCGGACATCATGACCGCGCTCATGCATCGCGGCGTCGACACAGCCGCCGAATTCAGCACCGGATGCATGCCCGAACGGGACGAAACATAAGTTTCGCACGACATCGACTTGCGTTTCGTCCCACTTTGCCACCACAAAACGGGACGAAACATAAACCGACCTCGTCGCTGACTTATGTTTCGTCCCGTTTTCCAGCCATAGCCACAGGGCATTGCATGGCTGCACATGACACTATTGGACGCATGAGCTGCATATCGATTCAATGGGAGGCAAGAACCGCACTCATGTGAATATAAGGAACCGCATATGACTGGGACAATCCAAGCCCTCCCCACTCCCACAGCCCGCCCAACTGGAACGCCTGGAACGCGCCCAGACGCGAATCATCCGGATGCCGCGCTTCCGAACACCTCAAGCCTTGGGAGCACTCCGAGCCTTCAGCACACCTCAGACCTTCAACAGGCCCCGGACCATCATGGCATCCCGCATGCCCTGAATATCCTCGTCCGTGACCGCGGCGGCGAACCGGTCTCGCCGGACGAACCGGAATACGAGGCGATCGCGTCCATCATCGGTACGACGAAACGGCTGTGCGCCGAGCTCAATACCGGCTGGCACGAGCCGGAGGAGGCACACGAGCTATTCGAGCGCATCGTCGGACATCCGGTGGATCCGTCGTTCCGCTTCAACCCGCCGTTCTATACGGATTTCGGCCATAACATCACCATCGGCCGCAACGTGTTCATCAACTGGGGCTGCACGTTGATGGACCTCGGGGGCATCACCATCGGCGATGATGCGTTCCTGGGCCCGAACGTGCAGCTCATCACCATCAACCATCTCAAGAACCCGTACCGTCGCGCCACCACGGTATGCCGACCAATCGCCATCGGCAAACGCGCGTGGATCGGCGCGGGCGCGACCGTGCTGCAAGGGGTCGAGGTCGGCGACGGCGCGATCATCGGCGCGGCTGCGGTCGTCACGCATGACGTGCCGGCAGGGGCGATCGTGGTCGGCAATCCCGCGCACGTCATCGGGCAGGTCGAGACGGACGCCCCAGCTATTTCACCGCAGTGAAGAAGAAGCGCGGGAAGGGGAAGATAATGCTGCCGTCGGATTGGGTCGGATACTCCTCCCGCACGCGGGCGAATACCTCCGACTCGAACATCCGGCGTTCCTCATCGGTCGCCAACGCCTGCAGGTATGGGCGCAGACCGGTGCCGCGATACCAGTCCATGATGGCCTCATGCGAGGGAAGCGTGTGCATGTACGTGGTCTTCCACATGCGGAACGTTGCGGCGTACGTATGCAGCAGTTCCCAGTATTCAGGCGGCGTGAGGTTGTAGAACTCGCGTTGCTGCGGAAGCCGGTCGGCGTAGGCCGGCGAATGGACGATCTCGCCGATGATGCGGTGAATCGGCTCCTCGTAGTTCATCGGCGTCTGCACGGCCAGGACGCCGCCCTTACGCAAGCGTCCCAACAGCCGCGGAATCAGGTGGCTGTGGTCCGGCACCCATTGTATGCAGGCGTTGGAGAACACCACGTCGAAGTCATCCGGCAGATCGGCAAGGCCAAGGATGTCTCCGGCCTCCCCGGACTCCACGGACACGTCGCACAGCGCGAAATCGATATCGGGATGCGCCTTGCGCGCGGCCTCGATCATCTCCGGCGAACTGTCCACGCCGAGGATTTCGGCGTGCGGATAGCGCTCGCGCAGCACGGCCGTGCTGTTGCCCGGCCCGCAGCCGATGTCGAGCACGCGCCGGACCGTCCCGTCGTCGGGCGGCAGCTGCATCGCCAGATCACGCGACGGCTGCGTGCGCTCACGGTTGAACCGCAGATACTGTTCCGAATCCCATGTGACCATGCGTCCGACGCTAATCGCCGACCACAAACAGTCCATAATTCCGTTCACATTCCGGACGCTTGCAGACTGCCCGCCTCGCCGGCAGCAAATCCCCGGCATGAGCCGCAATGACCGACCTCAATCGAATCCGCGCGCCCCTGAATAACGTATGCTGCTATACTGTATAGCAACATACGGCTTGAGAAGGAGCCCGATATGACAATGACACAAATGAACGTGCGCATCGATGACAAGCTCAAGGATGACGTCGATACGGTGCTGCGCGAGCAGGGCGTCTCCCCCAGCGATGTGATACGTTCGCTATGGCGCTATATCGCCGACAGAAGACAGGTACCGCGTCTGGAAACGACGACGGAGGAACAGGCCCGCAAGCAGCGCCGGATGCGCAGGCTCACGATGATCGACGCCTCTTCAGGACTCATACAAGAGGAACTCCTGCGCGCAGGAGTCATCGACGAAGACACAAATCTTCTGGCCGGGCAGACCCGGCAAGGCATTCGCGCAGATGTATACGACCAGAAACTCGATGATTATCTGAACATGACAAGGAGCGTCTGATGGAGCATCTGAATCCCCAGCGTGTCCTTCTGGATACGAACGTACTGCTGGATCATCTGCTGCAACGCGACGGGCACGCACAGCAGGCAAGACGCGCCCTGGAGACATGCGCGAACCATGATGTGGCATTGCTGTGCGCCTCGACATCGTTGAAAGACATCGCCTACATAACCGAGGCGATGGTTCGCAGACAATTCAAGCAGGGAGAATCGTCTCTGGAAAACGAGACCCTGCACATGCTGGTACGTCATGTACCGTGGCGCTGTGTGGAGCAGGCACGAGCATTATGCGACATCGCGCCAATCGACCAGCAGACCTGCGATGACGCCCTCGCCTTGCGCCCCAAGCATGACGATTTCGAGGACGATCTCATCATCGCGGCCGCACGGCAGGCCGATGCGGACTGCGTCATTACATCCGATGCCGAGCTGATCGAGCATTTCCCGGAATACTGCGTCAGCCCAAGCCATATCGTGCAATCTTTCACGGCAAATGACGAATCCGACGACCTCTGACAACGGCAACAGGATTGCTTACGATATGGATTCCGCCTTACCCAGGCACTATGCGACGATCATCCGCCCATCCCCATCATTCCAGCGCACCAGCTCATAAGACAAAACAAATATAAGCAATACGGCGGAAACGAGGAAGACGGCCCTCAACGCGAATGTGAGCGAGGGCAGGAACGTAGCCACGACGCCGAACACGGCCACGCCGCATGCGCCGCCGACCTGACGGAACGTGTTGAACATGGCGGATGCGATGCCCGCCTGCGCCGAATCCACGCTTTTCAGTACCACACCTGCGGCGGCCGGGGTGGTGATGGCCGCACCGAATCCGACGACGCTCAGCCCGGTCGCAATCAACCACACCGGAATCGGCACCGGGGTCACGAATTCGATGAGGAAGCCGACGATCATGATACCCAAGCCCAATGTGATCGAGAATTTCGAGCCACGCGCGTTGATGATCTGCCCGCCGATGAGATTGCCGAGTATCGTCACGAACGCGGACGGCACGAACACCAGTCCGGCCGCGAATGCGCCCATATGCAGCTCGTTCTGCAGGAACATCGTGCAGATGAACACCATCCCGTACCAGTTGAAGATCATGACGAAACCGATCATGAGCGCGACCTGCATGCCGCGCACCCGGAACAGTCCAAGCGGCATCATCGGCACGGCGACCTTCGACTGCGAGAACACGAACAGCACCAGCCCAGCCACGCCGGCGACCAGCAGACCGAGCGCGACGGGCGAAGCGACACCCAACGCCCCCACCTCGATAATGCCGGCGATGAGCACCGTCAACCCCACCAACGCGAGCGCCTGACCCACCCAGTCGAACCGCGTGATACGTTTCGGCGACGGTGCGATGCGCAGTGTAAGCGCCAGCACCAGCAGGCAGAACGGCACGTTGATCGCGAACACCAGACTTCAGTGAATCGGCGTCAGCAAACCGCCGAGCAGCGGACCCACCGCCGATGCGGACGCACCGCCCGCACCCCACAGCGACAGCGCCCACGCGCGTCTTCTCGGGTCCGGATTGGCCTCGTTAATCAAGGACATCGAAGCGGGCAGAATCAACGCCGACGCCACGCCGAGCAGGCAGCGGCCGACCACCAACGCCATCATCGACCACGCGAACGCGCTGAACAGCGAGGCCGCAGCGAACAGCACGGCCCCGGCGGCGAACACACGCTTGGCTCCCCAGCGGTCGGCGAGATTGCCCGCGAACAGCAGCAGCGCGGCGAACAGCAGGCTGTATCCATCGACCACCCATTGTTGGGTGGCCATGTCACCGCCCAGTTCGGCCGTGATGGTCGGCAACGCCACGTTGACGATGAGCACGTCCATACCGACCAGGAACGAGGCGATGGCCGCCGCGGCCGTGGTCGGGACGGACGAATACCGCGTAGACGACTGCACTTGTTACCCCTCCATTCATATACCATGAGTTATTGCCTGCGACAGTATACGATGGATAAAGCTTGCGATATCGTACTGTATTAATGATTGTGGTTTATGGTGTATAAACCACAGGTTTATACCAGGAACACCAAGGCATAGGTCAGGTCATCGGCAATGTACGACAAACGACTGGACGCCGTCATCGCGGCGGCGGAGACGGGCAGTTTCGCGCATGCGGCACGACGGCTGAACATGTCCACTCCCGCACTGGCCAAACAGATCAACACGTTCGAGCGGGAATACGGTCTCACGCTGTTCGCCCGTTCGCGTAGCGGCGTGACGCCGACCGAAACCGGGGCGGATTTCATCGAAGACGCCATCATGATTCGGCGCCAGTGCCGGGAGATGCTGCGCAAGGCGCAACGCCGCGCGGTCTCGGAGGCCGCGCCCGTCCGTCTGGGCGTCTCCATACTGCGATCCGGCCGACGCATCCTTGACCTGTGGCAACGGGACGCCGGCCGTCACCCGCAGATCCGCCTGGAACTGGTTTCGATGCCGGATGACACCGAAACCATCGACAGTCTCATCACCCATCTCGGCGAGTCCGTCGACATGATCGCCACCGCCTTCGACGCCGCCTATTGGGGCGATGTCTGCGGCACGCTCACGCTCGATCGGGAGCCATTATGCGTGGCGGTGCCGCGAGACCACGCACTCGCCCGCAAGCCATTCGTGTCGTTGCCGGACCTTGAAGGCACCCGCCTTCACCTGCTCAGTCGGCATCATGGCGGCAACGACCGGGCGCGGGATCTACTGGAACGGCATCCCGCCATCGAGCTCGTGAACATCGATCACTACGACCTCGATACATTCAATGAATGCGCCCAGTCCGGCGACCTGCTCATCTCGAAGCCGATGTGGGACGACGTCCATCCGCAGCTGGTCAACGTGCCGGTCGATTGGCCCGAACCCATCGGCCTCGACTACGGCCTGCTCTACCCAAGGGACCCCTCCCCCGCCGTCACGGCCTTCATCGACCGCATCCGTGAGCTCAGCAAGTCGAGACCGACTGCTGGCTGAATCCTCTTGGGACCATCCAACGCGGGCGCACCATAGTGCCTGTCTCGTAATTGCCTGAGTGGTATTGCCCCTATGAGGGGGCTGGCAGCGAAGCTGACTGGGTGAGAGGCAGAATCTGAAACCCTCAATTATTAGTGAGACAGACCACCAGACCCATGACGAATCTGTCGCGCATACCCTTCCGCCTCCAGCCGCATCATCCGTTCTCCCCATTACCATGTCACTCGTCGGCCGTGGCCATATGGGCCCGGACCTTGACCACCACGTACCAGACCACCAGCGCCACCACGATCGCGGCGACGACGTACTGGAATTTGTCGAGGAACCCGAGGATCGAACACCACTGGGCGCCGAGCAGATACCCGGCCATCACGAGAATCGTATTCCAAACGGCCGATCCCAGCGCGGTCAGCAGTGTGAACTTCGCCAGATTCGTACGGGCGATGCCGGCCGGAATGGAGATCAGCGACCGCACAATCGGAATCACACGGCCGATGAGCACGGAGGCCAGCCCATAACGCGCGAACCAGTCGTTGGCCTTGTCGATGTCGGAAGCGTCGGTCAGCGGCATCCAGTCGAACAGGCGGCGCATGCGTGCGGCGCCGATGGCGTAGGCGATCGCGTACAGCACCAGCGCGCCGATCACCGAACCGGCGGTGGCGCCGGCGATGGCCTCGACCAGCGTCATGCGCCCCTGGGCGGCGGTGAAGCCGGCAAGCGGCAGGATGACTTCGCTGGGAATCGGCGGGAACAGGTTCTCCAGAAACACGGCGATGCCGGTGCCGAGCCAGCCCATCACCGACATGAGTCCGACAAGCCATTCGGTGATGGCGCCGATGAATCCGCCCGTGGAGACCGGGCATTGCGTAATTGTTGCGATGTTCATGTCCTACACGCTACGGTGCGCCCGCTTAACCGCCACTAAGAAGACAGGCGGTATCTTTCGGCTCCCTTTGCCAAAGGAACCAAATGATAATCAACGAACTTCTGCAGCAGGACACTAGGCCAGGGGCAGGGTGATGAGCATGGTGGTACCTTCGGCGGATGTCGATTCCACGTCGAGCGTGCCATCATACCGGTTCGCCACGTCGCGGGCGAGCGCCAGACCCAGACCGTACCCCTGATGGGCAGTACCATCGTCATCCCGGGCGAAGCGGCGGAACAGTCGCTCCGGATCCGCGCCGATGCCGGTGCCGTGATCGGTCACGCGGATGGCCACGTCACTGTGATGGTGGTAACCAAGCGAGACCGTGACGTCGGAACCTTCCGGCGCATGGGCGATGGCGTTGTCCAACACGGCGACGAGGCAACGCGAGAGCCCCACAGCGTTGCCGCGCACGACGAACCGGGACGGGTTCCCGTCGATGCGGGTCGCGACCCGCACCTGCTGCTTGTCGGCAAGCGGACGGACCGCCTCCACGGACTGGTCGATCACACCGGCGAGCGTCACCGGTTCTGCGTTGACCGCCCCGCGCGCGGCCACCAGCAGGTCGGTGATGATGGCGTTCATGCGGTCCACGTCGCCGCGCAGATCGTCAAGCACGCCGTCGATGGGCTGGCCGTGGGCGCGGCGGAAGTCGATGAGGTCGATGCGCGTGGCGATCACGGCCAGCGGTGTCTTGAGCTCGTGGCTGGCGTCCGCCACGAAATCCTTCTGCAGCTCGAAGGCGTGCTCGAGCGGCGCAACCTCCTTGTGCGAGTAGTATCGTCCGATCAGCGCCACGGCGGCGATCACGCCAAGCACGAACAGCAGCGTGAACGCCACGGCCTTGCGCGTGTCGATGACCATCATGCCCGAGCCGTACTGCGCGGTGACCGACATGGCATTCGGGTCAAGCCCGCGTTCGGCGAACTCATGCCGCGATCCGAGCAGCACGCCGAGCACGAACAGGATGCCGCCCAGCACGGTGATCGCCGTCATGGCCACGGTCATGCGCAGACTGATCAGGCCTGCCACATTGCCGGAACCGGGTTTGCGTACGCCGTCGTTCTTCGTCTTCATCATCATTCCTTATTGATTCCGTTTGATCGGCTGCCCTGGTATGGGACGACCAGCCCGCACAGGCCGGACGATTCCGCGCGAGCCCGTCCGCCATTGCGCCCGTCCGCCACGGCGCCCACCGTCAATCCCGCGGACTGCCGATACGATACCCTCGGCCGCGCACGGTGCTGATGATGCCGCGGGTGGTTTTGCCGCGCACGTACGACACGTACACGTCCACAGCGCCGATGTCGCTGCCCGCCGAGAAGGCGTTGCGCAGCAGCTCCTCGCGCCCGAACACATGGTCCGGTGCAGAGGCGAGCGTGGCGAGCAGCTTGGATTCCACGTCGGTCAGCGGCACGGTGCGTCCGTCCGGGTCCTCAATGACGTTCGATTCCGGCTTGAGCAACCAGTCACCGATCATCACGCTGGCGACTTGCGCGTGGAATCCGCGCAGCAGCGCGCGCAGCCGGGCCTCAAGCTCGACGAAGTGGAACGGCTTGGTCAGGTAGTCGTTGGCGCCGGCATCGAGTCCGTCCACGATGTCGTCCACTTCGGCGAGCGCGGTGAGGATCAGCGCTGGCGTGGCGATGCCGCCGCCGCGGATTCGGCGGACCAGGTCCAGTCCGTCGCCATCCGGGAGCCTGCGGTCCACCACGAGCGCATCGTATCTGTCCTCGTTCAGTCGCCGCTGTGCTTCGGTGATGGTTTGCACCCAATCGATCCGGTAGTCGACGCCGAGCATCTCCGCCGTCATGGCGCCGAGATTGGGGTCGTCTTCGATGAACAGCACCGACGGCAGCATGAGCCGTTCGGGGTCTGTCGCGTAATCACCCATCGTCCGTTCCCTGCACTTTCCGCATCGTTCGCATCGCCCATGTCTCCACATCGGGCGCATCTGTCCGGCGGCACACCGGAACAGGCCTGTTTCTACGGTTATATCAGACATCCAAACTACTTAGGCTGCGCTAAGAAACGCGTGCGGATTGGCCCGCCAGCCCACCATCGACGTAACGTGCGGACTATGAATAGGACCAACGTTTTCACCGCCGAACGGGTGGGATGCACCGTGCCGTCCGCCGATGGCGACCGTGTGATCTTCGAGGGGCTGTCCTTCGCAATCACGGCGGGCGAGATCGTCGATCTGGTGGGGCCGTCCGGTTCAGGCAAGAGCAGTCTGCTGACCGCGTTCGCCCGGCTGAATCCGCATGCGACCGGCGTTCTTGCCCTGCAAGGGCGGGATGCCAACGATTTCACGCCGCAGCAGTGGCGGCGCGAGGTGGCGTATCTGCCGCAGAAGCCGATTCTGCCGGGGCGGACCGTCGCTGAGGCGATACGTCTGCCGTTCAGTCTGTCCATCAGGGCCGACGCGGAGGGCGCGGCCGATGGCGGCGATGCCGGGACCGCAGCTGCTGATGCCGACAAGAGCGCAGATGGGATGCAGGCGCGCGGCGACGGTGGCGATGGTAACGTCGATGCGGGGACGACCGTCAAAGCCGGACGACGAATCGGACATATCGGCATCGGGCGGAAGTTCATCGCACTGTTTCGAAACAACGAGGAGCAGGCCCGCCGGCTGTTGCCGGATCAGCGCATCCGCATGACGTTGGACGCCATGGGGTGCGACGACATCGATCTCGATCGTCCGCCGCACGACCTCTCCGGAGGTCAGGCGGCCCGCGTCTCGCTGGCGCGCACGCTGCTGACCGGACCGAAGGTGCTTCTTGCGGACGAGGTGGACGCCGGTCTGGACGACGAGAACGCCGAGAAAGTGGCGGACATCATGGCCACCGCGGCGGCTCGCGGCATGGCGATCGTGCGCATCAGGCATCGGCCGCCGGACGGGCGTGCCAGTCGCATCGTCACCCTTGCGGATGGCGTGCTGGATGCGAGCTCGGCACCCACGGAGGCGGGCACGGCGGCGGGCGCAGTGATCAGCACGACCTCGGTTCCGGGCACGACGGCAAGGAGGGCACGGGCATGAGCGGCAACGCCTATGACATCGATATCTGGGGCCTCCTCGTGGCGCTGGCGATGGTGACCGTCGCCGCGGGCATCAGCGAGCTCATGCGCATCAACATCGGCAAGACGCTGCTATGGTCCGCCTGCCGTGCGTTGCTGCAGCTGTGCGCGATGGGATTCGTGGTCGGCTATGTAATCCGCGCGAACAATGTGTGGCTGGTGTTCGCGGTGATCGCCGTGATGTTGGTGGCCGCCGTGCAGATCACGCTGTCGCGCGCCAAAGGCGTGCCGAAGGGGCTGGCAGGCCCGGTGCTCCTGAGTCTGACCATCACGATGCTGCTCATGATCTCGCTGGTGACCGAGCTCGTGGTGCGGCCTCACCCGTGGTACGCGCCGCAGCTCGTGGTGCCGCTGACCGGCATGCTGCTGGGCAACACGGTCTCCGCGCTGGCGGTCGGGTTGAGCCGGTTCTACGAGAGCATGGACGAGCGACGTGACGAGATCGACACGATGCTCGCACTGGGTGCCACCGCCTGGGAGGCGGCGCGCCCGTCCATCGTCTCCTCGATTCGCTTGGGGCTGCTGCCCACCACGGCCACATTGGCGTCCTGCGGCATCGTGACCATCCCAGGCATGATGGCCGGTCAGGTGATCGCCGGAGGCGACCCGCTCGAAGCGGCAAAATACCAGTTCGTGGTGTTCGACGCCATCGCGGCGCTGACACTGGTGGCCGACAGCCTCATCATGGCCATGGTCTACCGCACCTGCTTCACCGCCGACGACCAGTACAAGCCGCCGTCGATGCGATAAGCCGAGAGACAACAATCGCTGGGTTGGATGGATGGGAGGCTACGCCAGACGGCGGTATTCCTCCTCGTCCACCGGTTCGAGCCATTCGTTCGAGGCGCCTTCGGCCTTGGGCATAATGGCCACATGCGCGAACGCCTCATGCGGCGCAGCCCCATGCCAGTGCTTGGTCTCCGGTGGGATATAGGCCACATCGCCCGGCTTGAGCTCCACCGGAGCCTGCCCCTCGATCTGGTAGTAGCCGCGGCCGCCCACCGCCAGCAGAATCTGGCAGACACCATGATGAATGTGCCAGTGATTCGTGCATCCAGGCTCAAAGGTCACGTTCGCCACGTTCACCTGATCGTCGCCGGCAAGCGGCGCGAGATAGCTTTGGCCTTCGAAATACTGGGCATAGGCGTCGTTCGGTTTGCCCATCGGGAAGGCGCTCGGATTGTCCATCGTCATGTTGTGCTCACTTTCTTCGTTATCGTTTTGTTTTCCGAATCGTCGCCTGCACTGCCTGCATGCAACTTCCGGCAGGCTCCGTCCCGCGAGGTAGATGCAGGTTCGACAGCCATTCGAGAACAGACAGATCGACATCGGACGATTCAGCAGCGACCAGATTGCCGGCCGACAGTCACAGATCCAGTCCTGCGACCCACTTGTCGAGTTCGGATTCCTTGACGTTCGCGGCGAGGCGACGGCCCGCGATCCAGTGTGCGGCCGGCGCGGAGTCATGCAGCTGCACGCCGTCGGCGCCGCGAATGCTGGAGCCGGACGTGGCGAACGTCACGATGGTCTTGCCCGACCAATCCTCGCTCTCGAGGAAGGTGCGCACCACGCGCGGCGCGGTCTCCCACCACAGTGGATAACCGACGAACACCACATCGTACGGCGTGATGTCAATGGAATGCGCAAGTTCGGGACGCATTTCACGGTGCTGGTGCTCCACACTGGACCGGCTGTTCGGATCCCGCCAGTCCACGTCGGCGGCAGTGTACGGCTCTGCCGGCACAATCTCCTCGATATCCGCGCCGGCGGCCTTCGCCAATCGTTCGGCCACGGCCCTCGTGGTGCCGGTGGCAGAGAAATACGTAACCAGAATTCGCTTGCCCATATCGATTCCTTTCCTGAAAAAGCGGGGCAGCGCCACTCGACAGGTACGCGATCGGCGCGCGCCTGATGCGCCGCGCACCTGCAGATGCGCGGACCAGTCCCGCTTCACCTTCGATTATGGCGCGCATGGATTCTCTGTCCAATAGTTATCCGCGATAAGCGAGCATGTCCTGCAGGCATGGCAGCAGATCCCCGATGCGTACTGCCATAGCTATGTTGATGCGATTCAGGAGCCTAGAGCACCACATCAGCTCCTATAGCCCGACATTCACCGGCCGTTGAGCACATTCCCTCACATCTTTCTCCACTCACATCGACCCGGCCATGGCATGATCCGGCGTCGGCATGGGCCGGGGCATCTTCCCCACATACCCACACATACATCGTCATCCGTCGTCTCATTTCGGCCGGCAAAGGAAAAGCCCGACCGTAAGGCCGGGCTTGGAAAGGAGAAGAGAGGAAGAAGTTCAATTGTCGCGGCCATTGCGGCCGTGGTTCCTATATAACAGCATCCAACTTCACACAGCGTGCAAACAGTCTGGGAATAGACTGGGAATCAGGACGATTAGACTATTCATCACTCGGCAACAACTCAGCAACCATGTCTTTAGGGGCCTTTCTGGGCCTTTCCGTGTCTTTTGTGGACCCTTCACACGGGGCAACGCCGTGACAACGCGGTGACAACGCGGGACGCAACGTCAATCGTTGCATGCGACAGTCACGGCAGACGCGCCCCAGCTGTCACACGCAACAATCACGCGGCAGCACAACCTCAGCCGAACGCATCTGCACACAACCGCACTCGCCGCCTACTGCGCGAGGCCCTCGCGCAGGAACGCGATGAACGCCTCGACGGCGGGGGCATGCATACTGCTGCGCTTCCACGCCACCACCGACCTGGCTTCCAGATGCGGGGCCAGTGGCAGGAACCGCAATCCTTCGCCGACCTGGCCCACGTCATAGCACAACGCGGCACCCACACCCTGTCGTACGGCCATCGCCGCGTTGAGCGGCAGATTGAAGATGCACGCGAGCTGCACCTTGTCACGCAAAGGACCGAACCAGCTGAGCAGTTCGGCGCGCACCTGCGGTCTGAACGGCATCAGCAACGGTCGGTCCACCAAGTCCTCGGGACGGACTGTTCTGGCACCGGCTAATACCAGCGGATCATCGTCGCGAACCATGACGCCCCACTCGTCCGCAGCGTCCAACCGCATGAAGTCGAACCGGGCCACATCCACCGGTTCGGTCATCAGCGCCACGTCGCTCCGGCCCTGATCCAACCGTTCCTGAATCACGTCGGCGGTGGTGGAGACCATGACGAACCGGACATGAGGGTGCAATCGGCGAAATGCGGCCATGCGCGCGGTCAGGTATTCCACGGCGCGCACATCACCGCAACTTACCGAGATCTCGCCGTCGAGTTCCCCGCTACAGCCATTCGAAACCTCGCGTTCGGTCTTGTCGGTCAGCTCCACGATTGCCTGAGCACGGTCGCGCAGCAGCCGCCCCTCCCGGGTGAGGGTGATGTTGTGGCGCCCGCGGGTAAACAAGGTGACTCCCAGCTCATCCTCGAGCTGCTTCAACTGTCGTGAGAGCGTGGGCTGCGAAATCTGCAACAGTTCCGCAGCCCATGTGATGTTGCCCTCCTCGGCCACGGCGAGGAAGTATCTGAGCACCCGCAGTTCCATAGTCGTTTTCCCCAGTCCCATGTACGTCTTTTCTAAAGAGTAGCGCGGGTTGCACAGCGCGGGCAGCACATCCACCGGCTGGGGCTGTTGACTGGGCGTTATTATGCCATCGCGAGCACTACGAAGCGATTACGCCGACCGGTCGTTGCCGATGGCCACGAGTCGGACGCTCCGTAAGACGGCATCCGAATCGCGCGGCTCGCCGCCGAGGGCGCGGTGCAATGTCAGCCCTTCGATCATGGCATCCAACAGCACCACGGTCTCACGGTCGAAGAACCGGCCCATTGCCTCCTGCGTGGCTGTCATCCAACGACTGCTGATGTCGCGGAATGACTCGTCATGGGCGACCAGCGCATAGAACTCAAGGTTGATGTTCATGTCCCGCTGGGTGGCGAGCACATCATGTTCGATGCTGGCGGCAATGGCCTCACAGGCTTCGTCGGCATTGGTCGCCGCGTCCATCCTCGCGCGGAACGCGGCGATGGACCGATCGGCGAACTGGTCGAACGCCTGATGCAGCAGATCGTGCATGCCGTCGAAATGGTAGGTCATGGACCCCAGCGGCACATGGGCCTCGGCGGCCACCACCCGGTGCGAGGTTCCCGCCACCCCGCGTTCGGCGATGACCGTGAGGCACGCATCGATGATGTGCTGCTTGCGCTCGGGGTCGTTGCGACGGTGTGGCGCGGTGCTGCTCTTCTCCATATCGGCAGACATTACCCGAAAATGGGTACATTCGTCCTCAACAGGTATCATCCAATGCAATGACTAGGCCGAAGCGTCCAAGCTGAAATGGCATGGCTGAGCCAGCATGAGGCAGCATGAGGCAGCCCGACCATGCCTGCCAAGCATCACCGTTGATACTCGGCAGGCAATTGCGGCATGGCACGCATGCTCATACGCTGTGTTGATGACGAATTGACGATAGAAGGACGCACCATGACGGAACACAGCACCACGGAACACGATCAATCAGCGGAACAGCCCAGCGGCATCTCCCCCGCCGCAGAAGCCTATCATCGCACGTTCTTCCCGGATTCGGAGCTGCTGCGCCGCGACGACCCGGATCTGGCCCGAATCATCGAGAACTTCGCGTTTGACGAAGTGCCGAACGAGCCCGGTGTCAACGATCTGGACGACCACACACGCTATCTGGCGATTCTGGCCACGCTGCTCGGCAGCCAGAGCCTCACCGAATTCCGCGGCATCGTGCCGGCGGCGCTCATCGCCGGACTCACGCCTGTGGAAATCAAGGAAGCGACCTATCAGGCCGTGGCATATCTGGGCATCGCGCGAGTCTACCCGTTCATCGCCGCACTGAACGACATCCTGCGCGAGCGCGGCGTCGAACTGCCGCTGCCCTCGCAGGCCACCACCACACCGGAAACACGGCGGGAGGCCGGCACGCAGGCGCAGGTGGATATCTTCGGCGACGGTATGAAGGACTTCTACAAGTCCGGTCCTGAGGATAAGCGTCATGTCAACCGCTGGCTGGCAGCCAATTGCTTCGGCGACTACTACACGCGCACCGGGCTCGATCTCAAGCAGCGCGAGATGATCACGTTCTGCTTCCTGGCCGCGCAGGGCGGGTGCGATCCGCAGCTCACCAGCCATGCCCGCGCCAATATGCGCATCGGCAACGACCGTCACTTCCTCATCGCCGTGGCGTCGCAGTGCATGCCGTACATCGGCTATCCGCGCACCCTCAACGCGTTGCGCTGCATCGACGCAGCGTCGCAGGACTGATTGTCGTTATTGGCTCCCCTTGTCAGGGGAGCTGGCCCGGCGGGTCTGAGGGGTAGTCGCTTCGTCAACGATTTTCTAGAACACCACCGCGGAGACGATGGTCAGCGACACCAGCGAGAACAGGGTGCTGACCAACACGAATCCGACCGCATAGTCGGGCATGTTGTCCTTGCGGCCGGTGAACATCGCGATGGTGGTCATGGTCGGCAGGCCTGCGATCACGGTGATCATGAGAATCATGTCGTGCGTGATCGGCAAGGCGAACGGCAACGCACCGACCGACCACGTCAGCAGCGCGTAGAACGCGAGCGGGAAGGCGATCATCTTGGCCACAAGCCCGGCATACAGTTCGTAGCGGCGCAGCACGCCCCACCACTTGGTCAGAGCAAACAGACCGCCGAGGTATATCAGCGACATCGGGGTCGCCATATTGCCGATGGTGTGCAACGGCTTCAGAATGAGATTCGGCACTTTGATGCCAAGCAGAATCAGGGCCAGCGCAATCATCACGCCGATGAACGCGGGGTTGACGAACCGACGGAGCAGCCCGAGCACGCGCGAACCAAGCGAAGGGCGCGACGCGGCGGGCAGGTCTTCCCCGACGGCGCCACGGCTCCCATCCGCACTATGTCTTTCACCTGCATTATGCCTTTTGTCCGCACTGTGCCTTCCATCCACACCGCGACTTCCGGCGGCACTGTCGTTCACACCGATTCCGCCAGCGCCGCCGGCCGCGGCCGTAGGCCGAACCGGCTCGCACAGCCACACGCCGTACGTCCACAACAACGTCTGGTCGATGATCGACATCAGCGCCACATAGATCGCACCCTCCCTCGGCCACAATGCCATGATGAGCGGGATGCCGATGAATCCGGCATTGCCGAACACCAGCGATGCCTGGAAAACATGACTGCGCGAACCTTTGAGCCGCAAAAGATGCGCGAATGCCCAGAACGTGAGGATGAGCAGACCGTACATCACGGCGGTAAGCAGCATCACTCCCCAGTTGGCCTCGAGGTGCGAGCGGTCCGTACCGTCCACGGCATTCGAGAAGACCAGCACAGGGATGAGCACGTTGAGCAACAGCGAGCACATGCCGTCCAACGCGGTTTTGCCATAGAAACGCAGACGCACGCACCCGTATCCCACCATCAACATGATGAGAAAACCGACCAGCTGGCCGACCATCACGCCGAACTGTCCCACAGACTCCCTCCCGCTTGAGCAAACATCATCCGGCGACTATGTAAAGCGGCCATCTGGACAGCATGGCGGCACGATACGTCCGCTACTCGGATACGCCAAGTTCCTTCATGAGCCAGGCGCGTTCGGCGGCGATTTCGGCGTCATGGATCTCGGTGATGGCGATACGGTACTTGTCGGTCAGACTTTCGTTGTCGATTGGCCCTTCGCCGTCGCTGTACATGCGCCGCACATCCGAATCCAGCAGATCGAGCCGACGCCGCAGTACGGCATTGCGATCAGCGACATCGGGGATGACGGACAGGAAGGACATCACCACCGCCCATTTGGTGATGTCGCTGAGCATATACCCGCTCGTACTCTTCAGCTCCTCGATAAGCTTCTCACGACCCGCCGGCTCAAGGTGAAACTCACGCAGACGGCGCCCATTGACCACATTGAACGCCTCCCCCAAATAGCCGGCTTTGACGAACTTGCTGGTGACCGAATGGAGCGTGCCGTCGCTGAAGGCGCGGTTGTATCCCTGGAGCTGCTCCATCTTCTTGCGCAGCCTGTAGCCGCACAACGGCTCCTCGGAAAGGAAGCCCAACGTCATGATTTCCACAATATTCATGCGTTCATGATACCTCAGACTGAGATATTTCAGAACGACACGCCGCAAGCCACGGTTAATAAACCCCTCAAAACCGTTGGAAATACAGCGATTTCGCGACCGACATAAATCTTATTGATATATCTCAGCTTGAAATATATCAACGTGAGGTGCATACTGGCATCAACGCGAACATCGCAGACCGGTCACAGCACCAGACGCAGCGACATTCGCCGACAATCTAACCAACAAGGCAATAGGCTTTCATCATCGAAAGGAACACATCATGGCAAACATCACCATCTTCGGCGCAGGCAACATCGGATCCGCCGTGGCGGGCATCGCCGTCAAGGGCGGCGCGAACGTCCAGGTCATCGACCGCAACCCCGATAAGGCCACCGCCGCAGCCGAGGGCGTAACCGGCGCGAAGTTCGGCGAGGCCGCCATCACCGGCGACATCGTCGTCCTGGCCCTGCCCTTCCCCGCCTACGACGAGGCGATCGCCGCCTACGCCGACCAGCTCGCCGGCAAGACCGTGGTGGATGTCTCCAACCCGATCGATTTCACCACCTTCGACCTCGCCCTGCCGGAAGGCGCCAAGTCCGCTGCCGAGTACGTGGCCGCCAAGCTTCCGCAGTCTAGCGTGGTCAAGGCGTTCAACACCACCTTCGCCGCTACGCTGGCCACCGGTGAGAACGACGGCGCACCGACCGTGGTGCAGCTCGCCGCCGATGATGAGGCTGCCAAGAAGTCCGTGGCCGCCTTCATCGAGGCCGCCGGACTCAAGACCGTGGATGCCGGCGCCCTGAAGCGCGCACAGTACCTCGAGGGCTACGGCGCGCTGCAGATCATCCTGGGCGTCACCGAGCAAACCCCGTGGACCGCCGGCTTCAAGGTCGTAAAGTAATCACTTAT